>URHE01000039.1 GCA_900547595.1 uncultured Desulfovibrio sp. | reverse complement strand
TGACCAGCACCGGCAGCATATTGCCCTTGTACGACAGCATGCCCTGCAGTTCGGCGAACGGCGCCGCGCCGACCACCTCGCGGTGCCGAAGCGCCGCGTTGGCGACGGTCTGCCAGTCGTCCAGCGGCTGCGCCGCGCTGTCCAGCGCGAGCACGCGCACCGGCGCGGAACGCCATTCAGGCCGGGCGAGCCAGAGCGCCAGCGGCACTGTCAGCGGCCCGGAACCGGCGTCCATGAGCAGGGCGGGATGCTCCCCCCGTCCCGGCGGCGGCAGGGGCAGACCCTTGAAAAGCCGTGTCAGGCGCACCAGATTCCAGGGAAGAAAATAGTACAGATAGGCGCTCACAAAGGCCGGACGGCTCCAGTAGGGCCGGCGCAGTTCCGCCCGCTCGGCCGTGAGCGCGCGGGAAAGGGCCGCGATGTCCTCCGGCAGCGAGCGGCGGTGCGCGGCGGAGAGCGGGCGGACGCGCTCCAGGGCTTCGGGCAGGCGCGCCAGGGCCGCCTGCGCGGCGGCATCCAGCGGTGGAAAGAGCGTTCCCGTCACCGGCCACGGCGAGGCCGAAGGGCGCCCGGCATGACGCTCGGGGCGCCCTCCCTCCCCTCCGGGCCCCCGTGGGCGGCGCGGCGGCGCAGACGGCCTGGCGCGCTTCCGCGCGGGTGTGCCGGAGGTGGTCACGGACGAAGCGGAGGAAGCGGACGGCGCGGAACGAAGCGGCATTTACTCTCCCAGGCGCATATGGCCAAGATAGGTCTGTTGAAATGCCGGATCTTCCGTGAGTTCCAGCACGACGGCCCGGTCGCAGAGGGCTGCCAGGGGCTCCAGCCGTTCCGGGCGGGCGGCCAGAAGGCACGCGCCCTCAAGCGCCGCGTTGCCCACGGCGGCCATGCGCCCTTCCGGCACGCCCGGCGCAAAGCCCAGCTCCTTGAGGTCCGCGGGCCGCGCATGCCTGCCCAGTGCCCCGGCAAGCGCCAGACACCGCACAGCCGCCGGCGCCACGCCCCCGGCGGCGCATACGGCCTCCAGCGCCACGGCGAAGGCCGCCTTGACCTTGAGCAGCAGTTCCACATCAGCGGCGGAAAGCCAAAGGCCCAGGGGCAGACGCAGCCGCGCGCCGGCCGGCGACCGTTCGATACGCCGGCCAAGGGCGCGGGCCAGCGGGAAGGCATGCGCCCCGGCTTCCGTAAAATGCCCGGCCCCATCCAGAAGCCCCAGACGGCACAGCAGGACCAGCAGCGAGAGATAGCCCGTGGCGCTGATGCCCGCCGCGTGGCCGCCCCCGCACGCGCCCCCGTGCCCCTGCTCCCCGAACAGCACCGGCCGCGGCCCCTCCGGCCCGAGGCGGAATTCCGTGACCACACCGGGCGCCGCCATGCTGCCGCATTCGGGCCCGATGCCTTCCAGCGCGGGGCCGAGGGGCACGCTGGCGAGGAAGAGCCTCTCCTCTGCCGTGAGCAGGGCCAGCTCGCCATTGGTGCCGAGATCCGCCAGCACGAAGGGGCGCGGCATCCCCGCCGCCAGCATGGCGGCAAGCCCCGCGCTCAGGTCCCCGCCCACGAAGGGCCCGGGCAGCGGCGGAATGAGCACGGGCGCAAGGCCCGGCAGTTCCGTCAGGCAGCCGCCCGCATGCGAGCGCCGGTAGGGCGCGGCGCAGAGGCCCGTCACGTCGCGTCCGAGAAAAATATCCGTCATGGCGGTATTGGCCGCCACGCAGATGCGCACCGGCGGAAGCCCCCGGCGCTCCAGATCGCCGGCGATGCGGCGCACCGCCGCGCGCGCCAGCCCGCTGAGCGTGGCCAGGCCGTCGGCCTGACGGGCGAAGGCCAGACGCGACATGACGTCCGCTCCGGCCCCGGCCTGGGGATTGAGCTGACACCCCTCGGCAAGGACACGCCCGGCGCGGGCATCGCCGCCGTTTTCACGGGAGGGGAGCGCCAGCGCGCGCCACTGGAGGGAGGTGGTGCCCAGGTCCACCCCCAGGACCACCGGCCCGGCGTCCGGCGGCGCCACCACCGGCGGGGAGACGCCGGCGTCCGCGGGGGCAAACGCCTCCGCCGGCACTTCCAGCTCCAGTGGGCCGCCGGCGCCGTCTTTCGCCGGAACGCCATGGCGGCACGAAAGGCGCCAGCCGTCCGCCAGTTCCGGCGGAGAAAAGACGGCGTCCTCTTCCGGCAGGGACGGCGGCGCGTCCCGCCGGTAGCGGACGCGGCAACGCCCGCACCGGCTCAGCCCCATACAGAGCGGACGCGGCGGCAGCGCCCCGGAGAGCCAGATGGCGCGGGCGAGATCATCCCCCGGACGGGCGGAAATCTCCGTTCCGCGTGGCGCGGACCGCGCGGCCTCACCTGGCGCGGGGGCCGGGAACAGGCGCAGGCGCACGCCCATCCTGTCCGTTTCCGCTTATTTCCAGAGGTTGCCGTACTTGGCGGCGATGCCGTCCGTGCGCTCCACGAGCTTGTCCACCAGGGCGTCCAGGTCGTCGGCATTGACCGTGCCCACCTCGCGCGCGAGCAGATAGCCGAGATAGCCCTTGCCCTGACTGAAAACCCAGCACACGCCATAGACGGAGCCCACGCCCGGACGGCTCGGAAATTCCGGCGCGGTATTCAGCAGCACGCGCAGTTCCGGCGCGTCCCTTTCCTCATCGGCATTGAGCCGGAAAAGGCTGCTCTGGTTGAACCGCTCCTTGAGCCGGGTGCTCAGGCGCGCGCCGATGCTGTCCGTGCCGTCGATCTGCACATTGACCACGGTAGTGCGATCGACATTTTTCTGCGGCGCGTCCTGCACAGGCTTGCCCGCCTGGGGTGCGGCAGCCTGGGCGGCGGACACGGGTGAGGCGCTGAAGCAGGAGGCCGCCAGCGCCACGGCGGCGAAAAGAAGAACGAACGGACGGATGGCATGCATGGGAACCCTCGCTGGCTGGAGATGCGCCCGCCCTTTGCGGGGCGTGCTGACCGGCGAAAGTCTACACATTTTTGGGAAAAAGGCCAAGCGCGGGCGCGGGAGGGCCGCCGGAACATCCGCCGGGCCTTCCGCATCGTTGCCCGGTCCCACGCGGGCGTCCCCCTGAAGAAAATGGCATATTCTCCCCCGCCCGACGGCTTGTGCGCCGTTTCTTTTTCGTGTATCTTCAGCGCCTCAAAACACCATCCGCCGGGAAGGATGTGTGGGGCTGATGGTTGAAGGCAGGTCCCCGGTGCCGATGCCGGGCCGTAAACAGGATTTTCACAGGAGGGAATGGGATGTCTCAGGAAAACTCAGACATCGTTGTTGATCGGAGCAAATCGCAATTCTCCGATCTCTGGAAGAAGGAAGACTACTGGGCCATCTGGATCGGCCTCTTCCTGATCGCCGTGGCGGCGTTTCTTGTCTTCGGCGGTCGCCAGGGCCTGGAGGCCAAGTACGACCAGTACGCGGCCACACTCAAGGCCGAAGCCGCCAAACCGTTCAAGACCATCGAGTGGTATGAGGCTTCCGCCGCCCAGAAAGGGCTCCAGGGCCAGAAGCTCCCCGCCGTGGCCGCGCTCATCAACTATATCAAGACGCCCGCGCGCTGGAACTCCAATCCCGTGCAGGCGCTGGTCCTGAGCAAGGCCGACGCCGACACGATGAATGCCGCCACGCAGCCCAAGGTGGACGCCGCCAAGGCCGCCGAGGCCGCCGCGCTTGACGCCGCCAAGGCCGCCCAGGCCGCCGCGGCCGAGGCCGGCTTTCAGGAGGCCCCGCTGAACGAGGCCGCCACCGCCGCCATCACCCAGTGGCAGGCCGCCAAGAAGGCCACCGCCGACGCTTCCAAGAAGCTCGTCAAGCCCTTCAACCGCATTCCCACGCTCATCGTCCTTGGCCTGTGCCTCGGCGTGCTCGTCACCATCGGCGCCACCGTCATGGGCTTCAACCCGGTCAGGTTCTTCCTGGCCTTCCTTGGCGTGTACATCCTCTGCATCATCGCCAACATCCTCGGCAACCAGGTGACCATGCGCCGCTACGGCGCCAACGCCGAAATCTGGTCCATCGCCCTCGGCATGATCATCGCCAATACCATCGGCACGCCCAAATGGCTCAAGGACGGCGCCCAGGTCGAATACTACATCAAGATCGGCTTGGTCCTCCTTGGCGCCGACGTGCTCTTCCACAAGATCATGGCCATCGGCATCCCCGGCATCTTCGTGGCCTGGGTGGTGACGCCCATCGTGCTCATCAGCACCTACATCTTCGGCCAGAAGGTGCTCAAGATGCCCTCCCGCACCCTGAACATCGTCATCTCGGCTGACATGTCCGTGTGCGGCACCTCCGCGGCCATCGCCACGGCGGCCGCCGCCCGCGCCAAGAAGGAAGAGCTCACCCTCTCCCTCGGCCTCTCCATGACCTTCACCGCCATCATGATGATCGCCATGCCGGCCTTCATCAAGGCTGTGGGCATGCCTGAGATCCTGGGCGGCGCGTGGATCGGCGGCACGGTCGACGCCACGGGCGCCGTGGCCGCCGCCGGCGCGTGGATCGGTCCCAAGGCCCTCCAGGTGGCCGCCACGGTCAAGATGATCCAGAACGTCCTCATCGGCGTGACCGCCTTCTGCGTGGCCATCTACTTCACCACCAAGGTGGATCACAGCGGCGAGACCGTGGGCGCTGGCGAAATCTGGAACCGCTTCCCCAAGTTCGTCATCGGCTTCCTGGCGGTCTCCATCATCATGTCCATCATCAGCGCCAACCTCGGCGGCGACTTCGCCAAGATGCTCGTGGACAACGGCGTCAACAAGGTCGCCAATCCGCTGCGCGGCTGGTTCTTCTGCCTGGCCTTCATCTCCATCGGCCTGACCACCGACTTCCGCGCCCTTGCCAAGTACTTCAAGGGCGGCAAGCCGGTCATCCTCTATGTCTGCGGTCAGTCCCTCAACCTCTGCCTGACCTTGCTCATGGCCTGGATCATGTTCTACAAGGTCTTCCCGGAAATCACGGCGCGCATCTAGCGCTCCGCACAACTGCAAAAGCCGCCGCGGCCACAGCCGCGGCGGCTTTTTTTGGGACGCCATGCCGCCGGTTCTTCGCAAACTGCTCAAATTCTGCTGCTGTCTGGGCGTGCTGTGGTTTTTCTTCGCCGTGGCCGGGCCGTGGCTGTTTTCGCTTTCGCCCGCCTGGCAACGCTATGACGCCGTCCAGGAAGAATACAATATCCATAGCGGCGCCATCTACTATACGGATGTGCCTGTCACCCAGGAATCCGAAGAAGCCACGCGCAAGGCCGTGCGCGAAGGCATGGCGACGCGCATGCAACGCCGCCTTGATGACCGCAAGACCGCTGAACAGGCGCATGGGTCCGCCAACTGACGCCCTGCCCGGCGCCGGCGCGGCCACAGGCGCCCCCATGGCGGCCCCCCGGCCACGCTATGTGGTAAGCGGCTGTCTGGCCGGTCTTGCCTGCCGCTACGATGGCGGCAGCAATCCCTGTCCGCGGGTGGTGCGTCTGGTGGAAGCCGGTCTGGCCGTTCCCCTCTGCCCCGAAAGCCTGTCCGGCCTGCCCGTGCCGCGCCCGCCGTGCGAACAATGCGCCTCCGGCCCGGAGCACGCCCTCCGGGTCCTTTCCCGCGATGGGCGCGATCTGACCGCGGCCTTTGCGCGGGGGGCGGAACGCGCCTTCAGGGCCGCCCTTGCCGTGGGCTGCCGCGAAGCCATTCTCAAGTCCCGCTCTCCGTCCTGCGGCGTGGGCCAGGTCTACGACGGCACCTTCAGCCGCAGCCTCCGGCCCGGCGACGGTCTGTGGGCGCGCCTGCTGCGTGAAGCCGGCTTCACCCTCTGGACGGAAGAGAATCTGCCTCCGGAGGCCGGGCACGGTGAAACGTTCACTGGCTAGCCCCGGTTGATGGTGAACGCATTCTTCCCGCCCTGCTTGCTCTCGTATAATGCCTTATCCGCGTTCTGATACACGTCAATAAAGCGGCTTCCGGCAGCGGGAGTGAGGGCGACGCCGATACTTGCCGAAAGCTTCCACTGCACTGTTCCGTCGCTGCACACGAAATTCAGGGCCCTGACCAGTTCCCTGGCCTTTTCTTCCGCCCATGCGGCATCGGGAACGGGGATAAAGGCGACAAACTCATCGCCGCCGATGCGCCCCACAATGTCATGCTCCCGGAAATGCTTCCTGATGTTGGCGGAAAACTGCCTGATGCAGAGGTCCCCGAACGCGTGTCCAAAGCTGTCGTTGGCCTGCTTGAAATTGTCAATATCAAAGATGAAAAAGGCATAGGCCGCGCCGGGATGCCGCATGAGCGCGCGGTCGATCATGCGTTCCGTGGCTTTCTTGGTATAACAGCCGGTCATTTCATCAAGGTTCGCCAGGGCCTCCTTCCGCTTTTCCGCATCAATGTTCTTCCTGTAGGTGAACATATGCACGGAGCCATCATCGGGAGACGAAAACACATGGGCGTCGATCCGCATCCAGTGCCAGGTCTTGCCGTCCTGCGCGATCATGAGGTCACAGCTCAGGCGCTGGTTTCCCTGACGAAATTCACGCAACACGTTTTTGGAGTTGAACAGATCGACATATCCCGCCCTGAATTCAGGATGGATCTGCTTTTCCGCAATGACCCGCAGGCCTTCATCGTAGGAAAAGCCTTCCGCGCCGATGCTGGAAAAGTACTGTTCCGTATTTTTTCCTATACACCGATTCGCAGTTATATTCCATTCATAGATATTGTCATAGAGCTGCTCTGTTGCCCTTCTGAAAAGCACCAGACGTTGTTCAATGACATTGGTGATCTTCCTGTTAAAATTCCTGATGACGACGGTGATGATGGCAAGCACGCTTGCAATGATCAGCAGGATGACGACAAGTGATTTGACCAGCTGCGATTTGATGTTTTTGACAAGCTGCGAAGTATTCTGCTCGACGAGCAGATACCAGGAAAGTTCCGGCATGTACCGCGCAACGACATACCACGACTCCTGCCCCTCAAGAGGGGACGATGCCCAGACCCCGAAATTCGTTTCGCTATTGCGCGTATTGAGGATACTGTTCTGTATCTGCTCCATGCCATAGGTCTTGAACCACTGTTTCTCCTCATCGCCGGTATGACTGAGCGACACCTGGATATTGCCATTCCGGTCCAGAAGAAAAACCTCAACACCATATTTTTCCTCATACTCCTGGAGGATACGCTTCAGGTAGTCCGTATGTATGCCGATACCGACGATCCCCACAACGTTTCCCGCGCTATCGAAGATTTTGCAATTGACAAAAACGGCAATGGCATTTTCCGCGCCCGCCACCTCATCATTGTCAACATTCAGCGAATACGCTTCACGGGATTCCAGAAACTTATAATACCAGCCGTTTTCGGGGTCCGCTCTGGTCAGCACCCTGTCGACGCCGTTGGCGCTGTAATAGCGCCCCGTCGCGGTGGAAACCAGAAAGACCGAATCAAAATGATCCATTTCCCGATATGCCGCGAGATAGGTCTGAATGGTGCGCACATACGCCGCATTCTCAAGGCGCGCCGGTTCGCGCGTGAGGTGCTCGACGAGAAGGCTGTCCTGCGCCATGGTCTGGGCAATGTTCACGGGCCGCGTCAGGAGGGAGGAAAGCTGGTAGTAGATGCCGTCCGCCGTGAGGGAGGAAATCTGCTCGATGGCGTTCAGCGAGGCGCGGTAGTTGGCCTGATGGCTGAAAAATGCGGTCAGGATAAAGCCGATGAGCATGATGCCGCTCACCAGCAGATTGGTTTTGAGCACGTTGCTGTGGGTCATCAGGACATCTCCCCTGGTCCTTTGCGCCTGTTCCCCGGCCTGGCCGCCGATGGCGCGGGCCGTCCGCATGCCTCCCCGTCAGATGGCCGCTTCGTTCAGGAACGCGCCCGCGGCGTCGCCCTGATGCCCCGCCGCTCCAGTTCCGCCACCACCTTGGCGCAGAACTCCGGCAACCGTGCTTCGAGCTCCGGCGTCAACGCCGGGGAAAGGGTCTGCCAGTCCTTGGGCTGGATGCCGAAAACCACGGCCCTGGGCCTGTGCCCGGCCAGGTCGCAGCTCACCAGGGTATCCTCAAGATCGGTCTGGTGCATGGAATCCCTGAAGCTCAGGCTGCGGCGCAGGTCCTCACCCTCCAGAAGATAGATCGTGCCCGGCGCCTCCGGGCCGAGCACCACATCCAGCACCACCAGCAGGTCGCAGTCCATGATGTCGGGCATGAGCATGAGGCCCTGGGTGGCGCCGTCGAGCAGGCGCACCGTGTCCGGCCACACATAGTCGCGTTCAAGCCGCCCCACGGCGGCCACGCCGAAACCCTCGTCACTCAGAAGGATATTCCCCACACCCAGCAGGAGCACGCGCGGCGTTTCCATACACCCACTTTCCCCACGCCCACGGCGCCGAACGGGGCGCCGCCGGGCGCCCCGGGATACGGAAAGGGCGGGCCTGCGCCCGCCCCGATCAATCATGCCCCATCGCGGCCCGGCGTTCGCCGCAGCCGCGGGCATCCTACAGGACCTTGAACTTGTGGACCTGGTTGGTCTGCCCGTCAATGACATGCACCGCGCAGGCGATGCAGGGGTCAAAGGAGTGGATGACGCGCAGTATCTCCACCGGACGCGCGGGATCGGCCACGGGCGTGCCCACAAGGGCCTCTTCACCGGCGCTGGGGATGTCCTTGGCGTCGCGCGGGCTGAGGTTCCAGGTGGTGGGCACCACCAGCTGGAAGTTGGCGATGCGCGCCTCGTCATCGGTCACGAGCCAGTGGGAGAGGCCGCCGCGCGGCGCATTGACAAAGCCGACGCCCCTGGCGTTCTTGGGGGCTTCGTAGTTCTCCACGATCTGCTTGTCGGTGACGATATTGTTTTCGTATTGCTTGATCCAGGTCTCGATCTGCTGGGCGATGGCAAGCGTTTCGATGCCGCGCGCGGCCGTGCGGCCAAGCGTGGAGAAGAGCGCTTCCGGCCCGATCTGGAGCGTGGAGAGCACCTTGTCCACCAGCGGCTTGATGGCCCTGTGCTCCTGGCCGTAGGCCACCAGCACCTGGGCGAGGGGCCCGGTCTCCATGGCGATGCCGTCATAGCGCGGCGCCTTGAGCCAGGAATACTTGTCCTTGTCGCCCATGCTCGTGAAGTGCGGCACGGTCTCCCCTTCATAGGGATGGAGCGCCTTGTCGCCCTCATACCAGCTGTGGCGCACGCCTTCGGCGATCTTGTCGGGGTCCATGCCCCGCACCTTGCCGATCTTGCGGTCAAGGATGATGCCGGGCCTGAGCCAGCGCTTCTGGAGGTCGCGCTCGCCGCCCGGATCGGGAAATTCGCCAAAGGCCATGAAGTTGCGCGTGCCGCCGTAGGTGGCGCACTCCTTGTACTGGCCGCCGATGGCGAGGAGATCGGGGATGTAGTAGTCCTCGATGAAGGCCCGCGTTTCCCTGTACAGGTCGGTGAATTCCTTGATGCGTTCGGGGGTGAGCGCGTCATAGCAGGTCACGCCGCCGCCCACGGTGAACTGGGTGTGCGGGTTCTTGGCGCCGAAAACGGCCATGGCGCGCGCGGCCTTGACCTGAACGCGCAGGGCCGCCAGGTAGTCCGCCGTGCCGATGAGGTTGAGCTCCGGGCTCAGCGTATAGGCGGGATGGCTGCCGAGGAAATAGGCATTGGTGAAGGGGCCGAGCTGGCCGCTGTCCACAAAGGCTTTGAGCTTGGCCTGAACGGCGCGGTAATCGTCGGCCGTGACCTTGCGGTTGGAGATGGAGGTGGCGATTTGCGCGGCCTTGACCGGGTCGCCCTGCAGGGCGTTGACCACATCCACGAAATCCAGGGCGTGCAGGGCGTAGAAATGCACGAGATGGTCGTGGAGGAAGAGCATGCCGAGGACAAGGTTGCGGATGAAGGTGGCGTTGGCCGGAATGGGCTTGTTGATGGCGTCTTCCAGTGCGCGGGTGGAGGCCAGCGCATGGGTGTAGGTGCAGACGCCGCAGGTGCGCTGGGTGAAATGGGGCGCGTCAAAGGGGTTGCGCCCCTTGAGGATGATCTCCAGCCCGCGGAACAGGGTGCCCACGCAGCGGGCTTCCTTGATCTTGCCGTTTTCCACCTCCGCCTCGACGCGGAGGTGCCCCTCGATGCGGGTCAGCGGATCGACCACGACCGGACCGGTATAGGTGCTCTGGGGCGCTTTGATGACCTGGCTCATGGTTTCCCCCTAGTTCTTGTAGAATGGCGTCATATCGTCCCAGAAACCCGGTTCGCTGCAACCGATGCAGGGACTGCCGGCGCCCACGGGCCAGTTGGTCTGGTTGAACAGCACCGCCGGGCAGTTGTTGTAGGTTTGCGGGCCCTTGCAGCCCAGGTCATACAGACACCAGCCCTTGCGCGCCTCTTCGGAATTGAAGGAGGGGGCGAACTCGCCCGCGTCAAAGTGCTTGCGCCGCTCGCAACGGTCATGGACGGTCTGCCCGTAGAACATGAGCGGGCGCCCAAGCTCGTCGAGCTGGATGTCGATGCCGTTGAGATAGGCCACGATGGTGCCCACCATATTGATGGGATTGGGCGGGCAGCCCGCGATGTTGATGACCTTGACGCCCATGTCCGCATAGGCTTCGCCCACGCCCACGGCCTCGGTGGGATTGGGCTTCGCCGCCTGGATGCCGCCGTAGCAGGCGCAGGTGCCGATGGCGAGATTGAGCTTGGATTTGGGCAGGATATCCTTGCAAATATCGTACATGGTCTTGCCGCCCACATAGCCGTACTTGCCGTCCATTCCCGTGGGGATGGCGCCTTCCACCATGCAGATGAAGCCCTGCGGCGAATTGACGGCCTCCTCGAGGGCCTCTTCCGCCGCATGACCGGCGGCGGCCATGATGGTCTCCTGATAATCCAGGGAAATGGTGTCGAGGATGAGGCTGTCGATATAGGGCTTGTACATCCGCAAGAGCGCCTCGGAGCAGCCCGTGCATTCGGCGGTGTGGAGATAGACCACGTTGGGACGGCGCCCGGTGAGAGCTGCGGCCACGTCATCGGCGAAGGCCGGGCCCATGCCCATGGTGACGGCCACGGCGGTGCAGAATTTCATGAAGTCGCGGCGGCTCACGCCCTGGCGTTCCAAACGCTCCTCTCCGCTCTGTTTGCCCAGACCCACGGCAATACGCATAGTCGCCTCCTGGCAAAAAAGTGCATGGCGACCAGACGCGCGTGCCCCCGCGTCGCCAGCGGCCCAGACCAGGCCATCGCCATTTGTCCGCAACGATACACCCATGGAACCACGGGGTCAACAGGCGCAAGACTTTTGCACCGACTCCGCGCCCGGAGGGCATGACCTCCAGCCCCCCGTCGCCGCGTGGAACAGGGGCTCCGGCGCTGTCCGCCGGTTTTTTCCGCCGATCCGGGTTCGGCCCTCAAGTTTTTCCGGAAGCCGCCGATTGAGAAGTAAGGATGGGCTCTCCCTTCCGGACCGCCACCCCTTTTGAACACTCGCCGCACAGGATATATGCCCCGATGATCGACGCCCTGCACAGCATCAGCGCCCGCCCCGTCGGGCCGGTCAACTCCATTGCGGGGGCCACCGCTGGGGCCACAGCTGGGGCCACCCGCGCTCCGGGCCGGGCGTTTGCGGCTCCCGCCGGACTGCCGGGTCTGGGCGACTACGGGCGCCGGGGCAGGGACGATGCGACCGGCGCGGAAGCCCTCGCCAAAAACAACCCCAGGGGCAACGGCCCGGAGGAGAGCGGCGCCAGGCAGGCCACGGATGCCGCCGGCGGAACCGCCACGTCCGATTCCCTGCGCCTGAGCCCGGAGGCCCAGGCCCAGTTGCGCAAGCTCAAACAGCGCGACGCCGAGGTGCGCGCCCATGAGCAGGCGCACATGGCCGCGGGCGGCCAGTATGTCTCCGGCGGCCCGAGCTATACCTACCAGCAGGGGCCGGACGGGCGGCAGTACGCCATTGGCGGCCATGTTTCCATTGATGTTTCCTCCGTGCCGGACGATCCCGAGGCCGGAGCCGCCAAGGCGCGCCAGGTGCGGCGCGCGGCCCTGGCCCCCGGCGAGCCCTCGGCGCAGGACCGGGCCGTGGCCGCCAAAGCATCGGCGCAGGAAGCGCGCGCGACCCGCGAGAAACGGGAGGAGGCGGACGAGGACGCCACGGGCGCGGTGGACGGCGCCGGAGCGTCGGAACGCGCGGACGCCGCGGAAAACCCGGCGCCCCGGCGCGCCATGGCCTCCCCTTCGGCATGGGCGACGGAAACGCCCGAAGCCGATGCGCGCGGGACAAACGCCCATGCCCTGGCGCGCGCGGCGGAAAGCTATGCCGCCATGGCCCAGCGCGGCGTCATGCCCACGGCCCTGGCTCCCGGAGGCACGGGCATTTCCCTCCAGATATGAAAAACGCTGTCATTCAAGAGAGAATAGCCGCCAAACCATCTGAAAAGCCGCGCCGCGCGGGCACGGCTCCTGGAGTCTGATTGCAAAAGTAGACACTACAAAAAGCGCCGACTGTCACGGGCGGTCACACCAGAAGTACCTTCGCGCCCAGGCAGATGCGGTTCCAAAAGCTCCCAACCCTGTCGGATATGTCGTGACGGCGATGTGCGGCTTGCATAGGCTCCCTCCGTTTCTGGGAGGATAGCAGACCATTGCAAAATTAAAAGCAAATTGACGACACTATCTAGTGTCTAATTGCAAAAATTCTGCGCAAAATTCTGAAGGATTTTTGCAGGATCGTTCGCGAAAAAGCGTGGTTTTTCGCGAACGAACCCGGCCAGGCCGCCGCAAAACCCTTACGGGTTTTGTAGTGTCTACTTTTGCAAGTAGACACCAGAGCATTTTACTGATGAAAATATCTGCAAGACAGATATTTCCATCAGGTTTCGCTGCCTGGCTCCAGCCGTTGCGACGCAGGAAGCTACGGATGGAGACAGCAATTGGCTATCGCGACAGCCAGTCAACGAAATCGCTGTCGCTATCCGTAAGCAGGCAGAGCCTACTAACGGCTACCGCCATTTCCCCGCAGAACGGGACAAGCGGCGGAAAAGCGTGATTTTCCGCCTTATTACGGTGCGGGCGTGTGCTCCCGCATCCGCGGGAGCGTGCGCGCACGTTCATTGCGAAAACGCGCTACGCCCAGGGGCGTTCTCCCCGGCGCAGGCGTCCGGCGATGGTCTCCACCAGCTCCGGCAGGTCCGCCACCGAGGAGATCACATAATGCGCCCCGGCCTCGCGGAAGCTGCGGCCCAGGGCCTCTTCCCGCCGGGCAAGCTCCGGGGCGGGCATGGCCGCGGCCTCTTCCGCCGTGAGCCCGAGCGCGTTGCTCGTGCGCGTGACGGCTACGCTCCAGTGGCCGGCATTGAGGCCCTCCTCGATGTCGGCCACGGTGTCGCCCACCTTGATGACGGCTTCCTGCGGGTGAACGCCCAGACGCATGCAGTTGATCTGGCACATCCACGGCCAGGGACGCCCCGCGGGCACCTCGTCGGCCGGGACCACGCAATCGGGCGCATAGCCCGCGGCGGCGGCGCGCGGCAGCAGGTTTTCCATCATGGAGCGGCTGTAGCCCGTGCAGGAGCCGATCTTTATCCCCATTTCGCGCAAGCGGGCCATGGCCTCCACGCAGCCGGGCACCGGCTCGGCATAGTCGGCCAAGGTTCCGGGCATGAGCTCGGTCACGGCAGCGAACACCGCGTCCACATCGGCATCATCCGGCGCGTGGCCGCGCCGTTCCCGCCAGAGGGCGGCAAGACGCGGCATGGCCAGCATGGCCGCCACATGCTCGCGTTTTTCCCGCCCCATGGGGGCGCGCACCTCGGCGGTTTCCGGGTCCAGGCCAAAACGCCCGAAGGCGCGCGTGAACACCGCCACAGGCCCGCGGCAGCCATGGTCCACCGCCGTTCCGGCCCAGTCGAGGATGACGGCCTGCACAGGCCCGGTATACGGGCGGCCACGGCGCACAAAGGGGTTGCTTTCCATCTGCGGGCTCCTTGGAGCATTTTGCTAAGGAAAGAGGCGGCCCACCCGCAGGCGGCCCGCCTCTTCCTGCGGCGGGCCACCGCCAAAGCGGCGGCCCGCATGTTCACAGCCGGTTCCCTATTTGGGGAAGTACTTCTTGTCCAGCTTTTCGTACTTGGGCAGATAGCGGGTGGGCAGCGCCAGGGCGTCGCGGCGGAAGGGCGGCGCAAGGCGGGTGCCGTCGGTCATGACTTCGATGACGGCCGGACGGCGGTTCTTGCGGGCCGTGTTCAGGGCGTCGGCGAGGTCGGCCTGGGTGTTGACGGTGTAGCCGTCGGCGCCCATGGCGCGGGCGATGTCCGCGTAGGACTTGGACCAGATGTCCGCGCCCACGAAGCGGTTGTTGTAGAAGTCCACCTGGTTCTTCTTCTCGGCGCACCAGGCACCGTTGTTGTACACGGTGGCGATGACCGGCAGGTCGAACTGGCAGGCGGTGGGCACTTCAAAGAGGCTCATGCCCCACGCGCCGTCGCCGGCGATGGACAGCACGGGGTTGTCCATCTTGGCTTCCTTGCAGTAGAGCTGGGCGCCAAGGGCGGCCTGATAGGCGAACCCGGTGTTGCCGAAGGTCAGCGTGGCGATGTCGCGCTTGGGGTTGCGGAACCGCAGGTAGCTGTTGGCCGTGGAGGAGGTGTTGCCGATGTCGGTGGTGACGATGGCATCGTTGTCATAGACGAACTTGCCGACCACTTCCAGGGCCTTGCGGGGATGCATGCGGCCCTCGAGGGTGGGCTCGGCGGCAATGGCGTCGATCTCCTTCTGCCAGGCATCGAGCTCGGCCTTGACCTTGGCGATGACGGGCGCGTTGTCACGCTCCGGCATGGCTTCCTTGAGCTGCTTGAGCAGTTCCACGGAAGCGTCCCTGGCGTCGGCGCACAGGCCCACGGTGATGGGGTGGGTCTTGGCGATGTGCATGGGGTTGATGTCGATCTGGACGATCTTGGCCGTCTTGGGGAAGTAGTTGATGCCGTCCTGGGGCAGGGTGCCGAAGTAGGACAGGCGGCTGCCGATGGCCAGGATGACGTCGGCCTTCTCCATGAGGCGCATGGCCGCATGGGAGCCCATGTAGCCGATGGGGCCGGCCCAGAGCGGATTGTCCGCCGGGAAGGCGTCGTTGTGCAGGTAGCTGCACGCCACGGGCGCAGCGAGATGCTTGGCAAGCTGGGCCACCACGTCCACGCAGTTGGCGTCGACAACGCCGCGACCGGAGACGATGACCGGGTTCTTGGCGCTCTTCAGCACTTCGACGGCGTGCTTGAACATTTCCGGATTGCCGATGCCGCCGGGGGCCACGCGGTACTGGGAGGGCTTGAGGATCTCCTCGTTGATCTCGCCGTAGAAGTAGTCGCGCGGGATGTCCACGAGCACCGGACCGCGCATGGCATAGGCGGCGCGGAAGGCCGTGCGGAGCACGTCGCCGGCGCGGCTGGGATGGGGCACGCGCAGGGAAAGCTTGGTGATGGGCTTGAAGATGTCCCAGGTGTCGCATTCCTGGAAGCCGTCCCAGCCCACGGAGGCGGAACCGGCGCTCGGGGAGATGACGATCATGGGCGTGTGGGCCATGTTGGCGGTGGCCACGGCGGTCACATAGTTGGTGATGCCGGGGCCGTTCTGGCCGATGACCACACCGGCCTTGCCCTTCATGCGGGTGTAGGCATCTTCCATGTGGCCGGCGGTCTGCTCGTGGCGCACGGAGATGAAGTCGATACCGGCAGCCGGGAAGAGGTCGAGCAGATCCATGTAGGCGGAACCAAGAATGCCGCTCACATGGGTGACGCCTTCCTCCACCAGGACTTCGGCCATGGCCTCGCTGGGAGTCATTTTGGGCATGATCGCTCCTCGCTTTCGCGTTGGGTAAGAAAGTGGCTGAACACCCCGGATTGCGGCGACGCCGCATGACCACATTCCGCCGGGGAACCAGAAGCATTGGTGCCGGAAAGAGCAAATAGCGTGCCGGAAGCGCCTTTTCCCCGCCGCTCCGGCAGCCATGCAGCTTTGCAGGAGAATTTCCCGGAGCGTGGAACGGCGGCTCCCGCGTGACAATGGAGGCATGTCTGAAATTATGGACATATCTGGGCAGATATGTCCGGATACCAGGACATATGAACCGGCAGCGCAGGGCTTCGCCGCGCGCGGCGCATGAACGCGCATGGCGCGCCATGCGCCATTTGACGGCACGGCTCCGGCGGCGGAGCCCGGACGGAGCTACCCCTCCCCGCCGGGAAGATGCTTCACCGCGCCGTCCAGCAGGCGCTCGAACTCGTCCAGATGGCGCGCCACCACCTTGTGCAGCGCCCAGAGCGCGATGAGGTTGGGGATGACCATGAGCCCGTTGAAGAGATCGGCGAGCTGCCAGACCAGGTCCACCTGAAGGCAGGAGCCCGCGGCCACGAACGCCACGGCCAGGATGCGGTAGACGCCCACCCCCCGGCCATTGCAGAGGAAGCGCACGTTCTGCGCGCCGAAGAAGTACCAGCCCACAATGGTGGAAAAGGCGAAAAAGAAGAGGCACACGGCCACGAAGATGCCGCCGAAGCTCCCCATGTCCACGGCATAGGCGGCCTGGGTGAGGCGGATGCCCGTGGCCTGCCCTGCGCCGGGCACAAAGATGCCGGAAACCAGGATGACCATGGCCGTGAAGGTGATGATCACAAAGGTGGTGAAAACGCCGAAGATGGCCACCAGCCCCTGCTGGCAGGGATGTTCCACTCTTGCCACGGCATGGGCGTGCGGGGTGGAGCCCATGCCGGCCTCGTTGGCGAAGAGGCCGCGCGCCACGCCGTAGCGCATGGCCTCGCGGATGCTGATGCCCGCCGCGCCGCCGAAAACGGCCTGCGGGTCAAAGGCCGCGGCGAAAATGAGGCCGAAGGACGGCAGGATGGCGCCGGCATGGCTGACGAGCACATAGATGCCGCCCGCGATGTAGAGGATGGCCATGGTGGGCACGAGCTTTTCCGTCACGCTGGCGATGCGCCCCAGGCCGCCGAAAAAGACCAGGGCCGCCAGCGCCGCCACCACGGCGCCCACAAGGAGCTTGTTCACGCCCAGCGCGCTGTTGAACGCCTCGGCGATGGTGTTGGACTGCACCATGTTGCCGATGAAGCCCAGGGCCACGATGATGGCAATGGAGAAAAAGACGGCGAGCGGCCGGTATCTGGCGCCCATGCCGCGCGTGATGTACCAGGCCGGGCCGCCCACCACATGGCCCTCGCTGTCGGTGGTCTTGTAGACCTGGGCCAGGACGGCCTCGGCAAAGATGGTCGCCATGCCGAAAAAGGCCGCCAGCCAGAGCCAGAAGAGCGCCCCCGGCCCCCCGAGCACCATGGCCGTGGCCGTGCCCGCCACATTGCCCGTGCCCACCTGGGCGGCGATGGCCGTGGCCAGGGCCTGGAAGGAGCTCATGCCGCTCTTGTCCGCCCGGCGCCCGAAGAGGCTGGCGCCGCCCATGAGATAGCGCAGGGCCAGGCCGAACTTGCGCACCTGCACGAACCGCAGGCGCAGGGTATAGAACAGGCCCGTGCCGCACAGAAGCGGAATGAGGAAGAGCGTGCCCCAGAGAAAGCTGTTGAAATCAGTGACCCATTGCGTGAGGGCTGTCATGGCGTTCTCGCTGCTAGGGAAGGAGGAAGCGCGGCAGGCCCGCGCTAGTCGATGGCGTGCCCCTGGGCGCGGTACTCATTGAGCTTGTTCCGCAGGGTGCGCACGGAAATGCCCAGCAGCTCCGCGGCCTGGGTGCGGTTGCCCGATGTGGCTTCCAGCCCCTTGGCGATCATGATCCGCTCCATCTCGTGCAGCGGAATGACCGGCCCGGCAAGATGCGCGGCCCCACCCGGCTGCGGCG
>URHE01000038.1 GCA_900547595.1 uncultured Desulfovibrio sp. | reverse complement strand
AATTGAACTGACGGCCTCTTGAATGCCATTCAAGCGCTCTCCCAACTGAGCTACAGCCCCACGGCCTGAAGAACATAGCCGGAGCGGGCGCCCATGTCAAATATTTTTTCCACTTTTTTCCGGACCACCCGCAAGCGGCCAAAAATCACCGGGGTACCTCCTCCCGGGCGGTCACGCGCTTCTCGAAGTCCTTTCCCGTCCACTGAAACGACACGTCATTGCGCAGGGGCACATCCACCCGCCCCTTGCTGCCCCAGAAAACCGGCACCGCCTTGAGGCCGCCAAGGCCCAGGCAGATGAGCACCGTGGGCGCGACATTTCCCGGCAGTTTCTGCCCCTTGCCGAGAAATTCCCGCGCATCCGGCTCCGGCGGCGTGTCAATGGGCACCACGCGCCCCGACGTGTCCAGGCGCCAGAGCTCCACGGTGCAGATGGGTTCGCCGAGCGTGCCCACCGCCACCTCGGTGGAGCCGTCCTCCGTATTGCGGAACAGGCGCAACCCCACGGCCCGGTCACGGAACGGCAGGCTGGCAAACACGAGGACATCAGCGGTTTCGCCCGCGATTTCCCAGAACTCGGTGCGCCCTTCGGCAAGCAGCCGCTGCTTGTCCGCTTCGGAAAGCCCTTCCGCCGTTGTTTCAAAAATGCTGGGCGGCAGCATGGTGAACAGGCCCCGGGCCGTGGCCCCGTTATCTTCCCCCCGCGCGGGCCCGACCGCCACAAACGGCGCGGCGAGCGCAAGAACGGCAATGACGAGATGCTGCAACAGCGCGGCATGCGAACACATGGAGAACCCCCTCAGGGCTGGTTCACGGCGTTGGTTCCCGGCTGGGCAAACGTTGCTCCCGCCCGGCGCCGGAACGGCGAGCCGTATCGTAAAAAATTTTATACCCCACCCGCGCGCCACTGTCCATGCACAAAGCGGTGGTCCGCCGCCTGAAGCCGCCCGCCGGGGCGCCATAACGCAAAGAGGGCGCGTCCCCGCGGACGCGCCCCCTGCTTGTGTGTTCGCTGTTTCCAACGCCTAGGCGTTCTTCATTTCCTGAATGAGGTTGTTCAGCTTGTTGGCCTGGCTGGCAAGATCGGCCACGGCCTGATTGGCCCCGGCCATGGCCTCGGCGGTCAGGCGGGACATGTCGTTGACCTCGATGATGGAGCGGTTGATCTCTTCGCTGGCGGCGGACTGTTCCTCGCTGGCGGCGGCAATGGCCTGCACCTGGTCGGACGTGGCTTCCACCGTGGCGACGATCTCTTCCAGCGCCGTGCCGGACTGATTGGCGAGCGAGGTGGCTTCGCTGATGCGCTGCACCGCGTTGTCCACGGCGCCCATGCTCTTGTCCGTGCTTTCCTGGATGGCGCGGATGGCGTTGCTGACATCCTGCGTGGAGGCCATGGTCTTTTCCGCGAGCTTGCGGACTTCATCGGCCACCACGGCGAACCCGCGGCCGGCCTCACCCGCGCGGGCCGCTTCAATGGCCGCGTTGAGCGCGAGCAGGTTGGTCTGGTCGGCGATGTCCGAAATGACGCCCATGATGCGGCTGATGTCCTGGGCGCGCTCGTTGAGCTGGACCATGTCTTCCTTGAGCTGGAGCGAGACTTCGTGCACTTCGCCGATGCTCTGGACGACCTGCTGCACCACATGCTCGCCGGCCTCGGCCTTGGCCTTGGTATCCGTGGAGGCGGTGGAGGCGGAACCGGCGTTGCGGGCCACTTCCTGCACGGTGGCGTTCATCTCGTTCATGGCCGTGGCGGCTTCCTGGAGACGCTGGGCGGATTCGGAAGCGCCGTGGTCGGACTGTTCGATCTGGGCGGACAGTTCCGTGGACGCGGAGGAGATGATCTCCACCATGCCCTCGAGCTGGCCGGCGGCGGCGAGCATGCCTTCGCGCTTGGCGTTCTCGGCCTTGCGGGCGGCCTCTTCGGCGCGGGCCATGGCGGCCTTGGCCTCTTCGGTGGCCTTGGCGGCCTGCTCGGACTTGGCATTGGCCTCGGAGATGTTCTGCTTGAGCGCGGCCACCATGGAGCGCAGGGCGTCGGCGAGCTTGCCGGTCTCGTCCGTGGTGTGGACGTCAAGCTCCTTCTCCATGTGGCCGGCGGCCACGTCCTGGGCGAAGACCTGGGTGGTGGCGAGCGGCTTGACGATCATGCGCGTGATGGTGATGGACACGATGACGCCGAGCACGAGCACGATGATGAGCATGATGGTGACCACCGTGGTGGAGGCCGAAAGGCTGCTGGCCGCGTCCGTGACCACCTGATTGGTGTTCTTGGTGGTCAGCTCCACCATGCCGGTGGCGTTGGCGAACATGGTGCGGAACTGCGCGTAGCGCGTCTTGCCCGCCTCGGCGAGGTCGCGCTGCACGGTGGCCAGTTCGTCGGCCTCGCGCGAGAACTCGTTGTATTCCTTCATGGTCTCGGCAAAGAGGTCGCGGCATTCCTGGCGCAGCAGGTTACCGGCAATGGCCTGGGACTTCTTGCTGATGCCGGGCAGGCGCTGCTGGATCTCCGCGAACAGGGCCACGTCGCTGTTGCGCTCGGCCGCGAGCAGTTCCCTGAACACGGTGCTCGCATCGGTGTACATGGTGGCCGCGTCGACGAGGTTCTGCGAATACTGCGTGGCCGCGCTGCTGTTGCCGGCCTGGATGAAGCCGCGCTGGGTCTCGCCCATGGTCTTGATGAGCACGGCGATCTTGGCGAGCGCCTCATTGCCGCTGCTCATCATTTTGACCACCAGCGCCTCGGCGCGCTCGTTGAGGGCCTGGTTCTTGCGGATCAGGTCCTCATAGATGACGATGTTCTTTTCCGCCCTCTCAAGGGCCTTGGCCGTGTTCTCGAAATGGATGACGCTGTTGATCTGCTTGAGCGCGGCCAGCTTTTCCTTGTACAGCTTGAGGTAGTCAAAGGTCTGCTTGATGTTGGCTGCGTCGCTGTTTTCAAAATAGGCGCGCGCGTAATAGGCCGCGTTGAGCAGATCGTTCTGGAGATCCATCCAGTTGATGAGCCGGGGCATGCGGTCGTTGGCGATGTTTTCCGAAACCTCGGTGCCCTCGCTCATGCCGCGGATGGCCACAAAACCCAGGACCATCGTCAAAAAGATTACGGCACAAAATCCCCCGCCGATTTTCTTGCCTATACTCATTACCAGCCTCCCATGCCTTCATTTCCTGCCGCCCCGGCAATCGGGCAGCGTTCCTGCCAGTTCCCGCGCGGCGCTGCCGGGTCTGCCCCGGCAGACCTGCCATAAGAACACCGCCCGCCGGGCTCCATTGCCTGCTCTATCGGCCATGGCGCACAAAAGATTAGGCTCGCACACCATGACCGGCCCATACGCTACAAAAATCTGTCATCCCGTTCCAGATAGCCGCGCACATAGTCTTCCACGCCCGCCTCCAGCGGCGTGAAGCGCAACGGGCAGCCCGCGCGGGCCAGCCAGCCCATGTCCGCCCTGGTGAATGCCTGATATTTGCCCCGCAGGGTGGCGGGCATGTCCACATAGTCGATGGCGGGCTTGCGCTCCAGGGCCGCGAACACGGCCCGCACAAGATCGTTGAAGCTGCGCGCCTCGCCCGTGCCCACGTTGCGGATGCCGTTGACGCCCGGATGCTCCAGCAGCCACGCCATGAGCCGGACGCAGTCCTTCACATAGACGAAATCGCGCTTCTGTTCGCCGTCGGGCATTGCCGGGTCCTCCGAACGGAAGAGCGCCATGCGTCCGCTCTCGCGGATGCGGCCATGGGCCTTGAAGACGACGCTCGCCATGTCGCCCTTGTGGTACTCATTGGGCCCGTACACATTGAAAAACTTCAGGCTCGCCACCGCGTCCTCCAGACGCTCGCGCTGGAGCCAGAGGTCGAGGAGCTGCTTGGAATAGCCATACATGTTCAGGGGCCGCAGGCGCGGGACAAGGGCCGGATCGTCGCTGAAACCCAGCGAACCGTCGCCGTAGGTGGCGGCGGAACTGGCATTGATGACGCGCGCGCCCCTGTCGAGCGCATGGCGGCAGACATCGCGACTGTAATGGAAGTTGTTTTCCATCAGGAAGTCCGCGTTCCGCTCGGTGGTGGAGGAGCAGGCCCCGAGGTGGATCAGGGCGTCCAGCTTCCAGGGCAGGGCATCCCGGCGCACAAGGTCGAGAAAGACATCCCTGTGCAGATAGTCCACATAGCTGCGCTTGACCAGATTGCGCCACTTGGGGCCGGTGGCGAGATTGTCCACCACCACGATTTCATCAAGGCCCCGCGTGTTCAGCTGCCAGAGGAGCGCGCTCCCCAGGAAACCGGCGCCGCCGGTGATCACATACATGCCGCCTCCACGCCGGAAAACGCCCGGACCCCATGTCCGCGGCGGCCTTCGACAGAAAAAGGGATTCGGCTCCCGGATACCGTTCCGGGAGATGCTAGCGCAAAGCCCCGGCGCCCTCAAGCCCTCTCCGGCGCGCGCTGGACAGCGGCGGCGATTTGCCGCATAGTCGGAGCATGGCGCGGGGCGCCATGCCAAAGCCCCGCGCCCATCTGAGCCGCGCCGTCCCGGACGCGGCCAAGACAAGGAGACTCCCATGCCTCGCACACATATACCCTGCACCATGCCGCCCGCGCGGCGCCGCTTCCGCGCTCCGGGCGGTCTGTTCCGGCTGGCCGTTTTCGGCATCCTGGCCGGTTTTCTGCTGTTCTTCCCTTCCGGAGAAGGGCTGGCCGCCCCCGGCGCCCACATGCCGGATCACCGGGCCGCCGCGCCCGGCCACGCGCCGCGCCACGCCGCGCCTGACGACCGCTTCGCCGCCATGGACAAGGACGGGGACGGCCGGGTGGTGCTGGAGGAATTTCGCGCCGCCTATCCCGGCATGTCCGAACGCGCCTTCGTCGTCATCGACAGCAACGGGGACGGCGGCATCGAACGCGCCGAATGGGCCACCTTCATGCAGGGCCATGCGGCGGGCATGCGGCCCGACGGCATGGGGGGCGGCATGGGCGGCACCCCCGACCGCGCCCCGCGCATGAACAATATGCCCGGCGATCCCATGATTCCGCCGCCGGACAGCGCGGATCTGCCCCTCATGCGTCCGCCCAGTGGCAACTGAGCGGCGCCCGTTCCCCGACTTCCACTTCCCGCCGTCCCCGGATGCGCCATTCGGGGACGCGCGGGAAGCTGAAAAACGGGAGCATGCGCCTGTTCGCCGGGAGCAGCCCGCCATTGCCCGAAGCCGTCACGGCACGCCCTCCCGTTGCGGCGCCCCCACGCCCGGAGTTCCGGGGAGCCTCGCCCAGCCGGACTTTCTGCCCATGAGCGCCGCCGAGCTGGACGCGCTGGGCTGGGACGGCCTTGACGTCCTGCTCATCAGCGGCGATGCCTATGTGGATCATCCGGCCTTTGGCTGCGCCCTGCTTGGCCGCTGGCTCGTGAGCCGGGGCTTTCGCACGGGCCTCGTGTGCCAGCCCCGCTGGGACGTTCCCGACGACCTGCTCGCCATGGGGCGGCCCCGGCTGTTCGCGGGCATCAGCGCGGGCGCGCTGGATTCCATGCTCGCCCACTACACGGCCTTTCGCAAAAAACGCCATGACGACGCCTATACGCCGGGGGGCCGCGCGGGCAAGCGCCCCAACCGCGCCTGTCTGGTGTACGCCAACCTCGCCCGGCGCGCCTTTCCCGGCCTGCCGCTCGTTCTGGGCGGTATCGAGGCATCCCTGCGCCGGGCCACGCATTATGATTTCTGGACCGATGCCCTGCGCCGCCCCCTGCTGCTGGATGCCAAGGCGGACCTGCTCGTCTGGGGCATGGGCGAACGCGCCATCCTGGCCTGCGCGCAACGGCTGGAACGCGCCGCCGGACAGGGCGCCGACGCCCCCGCCGCGCAGGGAGCCGCGCTCCTGAAGGGCATCCCCGGCACGGCATGGTGCGAACGCATGGACGCGGACGGAAAGCCGAATCCCCAGGACGCCGCCCTGCGGGAGGCGCTGGCGCAGGGGCCGCTCCTGCGCTTTCCCTCCCATGCGGACATTTGCGCGGACGCCGGCCAGTTGCTCCGGCTGGCCCAGCTCATGGAGCGCCATGTCCACCAGGGCGATGCCTGGGCCTTCCAGCCCGTGGATGCCCGCTGCATGGTCTTTGCGCCGCCGGCCGCGCCGCTCGCCACGGAGGAGATGGACGAGCTCCACAGCCTGCCCTTCCGGCGCACGGCCCATCCGGCCTATGGCGAGGCCATCCCGGCGGCGGAAATGCTGGCCACGAGCATCACGAGCCACCGGGGCTGCGGCGGCGGCTGCGCCTTTTGCTCCATCGCCCTGCACCAGGGGCGGCGCGTCAGCTCGCGTTCGCGGGAGTCCATCCTCGCGGAGGCCGCGGGCCTTGCGCGCGCCCATGCGGGCAGGACGACGCGGCGCGGCGGCCATGGCGTGGCCATTTCCGACGTGGGCGGCCCCACCGCCAACATGTGGCAGGCGCAGTGCGCGCTGGAGGCCGCCCCAGGCCGGGCGCGCTGCCGCCGCAAGAGCTGCTGCGTCCCCTCGCCGTGCCCCTCCTTCATCACGCCGCAACGCCGCCATGTGGCCCTGCTGCGCGCCGTGGCCGCCCTGCCCGGCGTCTCGCGGGTGCGCGTGGCGAGCGGTGTGCGCCCCGACCTTGCCCTGCGGGAGCCGGCGGCCCTGGCGGCCTATGCCGCCGAGTTCACCGGCGGCCAGCTCAAGGTGGCGCCCGAACACTGCCAGCCCGCGGTGCTCGAGCGCATGCGCAAGCCGGGCATGGCGGCGCTGGACGCCTTTCTTGAGGTCTTTGCCCGCGCCAGCCGCGAGGCGGGACGCGAGCAGTATGTGATCCCCTATCTGATGAGCGCCTACCCCGGCTGCACCGACGATGACATGCGCGCCCTCGCGGCCTGGCTGGAACGCAGGGGCTGGAACCCGCGCCAGACGCAATGCTTCATCCCCACGCCCGGAACGGTGGCCACGGCCATGTTCTACTGCGGCAGGGACGAATCCGGCGAACCCATCGTCGTCGCCCGGAGCGATGCCGCCCGCCTGCGGCAGCACGGCATTCTCATGGGCCGCACCGGCACCCGGAAGGCGGAACGGGCCGCGCCGGAACGCGCCCGGAACCCCGCGCGGGCGCCGTCCCCGCGCCGTCCGGAAAGGAACTGACCATGCCGTCCCGTCCCACACCCGCAGCCGCCGGATCCGGCGGCCTTTCCGAAGCCCTGGACGCGCGCCTGGCGCGCCTGGAGGAGACCGCCTTTTTTCAGGAGGAGCGGCTCCGGGAGCTGGATGCCGCCCTCACGGCGCAGCAGGCCCAGATGGACGCCATGGAGCGGCAGCTGGCGGACCTGCGCGCCCTGGCGCGCGCCTTGCACCAAAAACTCACTGAAGCGCCGGAAAACGCCCCGCCGCCGCACTTCATGCCCGAACGCTACTGACCGTAAAAATTCCCTGACACTCAGGACGACTTCTTTCGCCAGAGGAGATACATCATGCGAACGCCAGCCACCCACTCGCTCCGGCATCCCCTCCTGACCCTTGCGCTGTGCGCCCTCGCCCTTGGCGCCCCGGTCCGCGCCGCCGCCGGGGATCTGGCCCCGGTCTCCGAGGCCCTGGAGAGCCTGGCGGACGTGAGCCGCGCGGCGGACAGAGCCAATGAGGTCTTTCTGGACGCCTTCAACGGCGGCCGGGACTACTCCCGCTACGAACGCGACTGGCACGACCACGAATGGCGTCTGGAACAGGCGCGCGTGCGGGCCCTCTCCCGCGCCACGGGCACAAGCGAGTCGCGCATCCGTCACCTGCGGGAGAGCGGCTGCGGCTGGGGCGAGATCGCACACCGCTATGATGTGGACCCCAGCATCTATGATGTGGACCCCAGCATCCTCGGCTACGGCAGTTCGCCCCATGACCGCGACCGCGACCACTGGCGCGGGCACCCGCCGAAGTACAGCAAGGGCAACAAGCACGACAACGGACTCCATCGCGGTCAGCGCAAGCACAAGAAGGACTGAGCGTCCGCGCTTTCCATCCCTGCCCTCTGCGGCGTCCGCTCCCGCGGGCGCCGTTTTCGTTTCCGCGGCGTGGCGGGGCATTTTGCGCGGCGTGCCCCGCCTGGCTGGCATCCTGCATAGTTTTTAGACAGATGCGCAGTTTTTTTACAGGGTTGTGATCAAGTTTTTGCCAAAATCCCCTGCCTTTCACCTCCCCCTTCCTCCAGCCGGGGCGCCGGTTCCGCTCCACACGCGCCTTTCCCCGCGCTGGCAAGGTTTATGCTGTACCCGGTGTGGCCTCACCTTCCTGCACAACTCTTTTTTGAGAGGGAAAATATATGAACACCGCCCCTTTGCAAGGCATCAAGATCGTCGATTTCACCGCTGTCCAGTCCGGCCCTTCCTGCACACAGCTTCTGGCGTGGCTCGGCGCCGAGGTCATCAAGATCGAGCGGCCCGGCCACGGCGACGCCACCCGCAAGGAACTCCAGTTCGACCCTGACTGCCCGAGCTATTACTTCCTGCAACTGAATTCCAACAAAAAATCGCTCAGCCTGGACGCGGCCACGCCCGACGGCAAGGAAATCCTCACCCGCCTCATCAAGGGGTGCGACATCTTTGTGGAAAACCTGCATCCCGGCGCCATGGACAAGCTGGGCTTCTCCTGGGATGTGGTCCACAAGCTCAACCCCAGGTGCATCTACGGCTCGCTCAAGGGCTTTCCGCCCACCTCCAAATACGCCCACCTCAAGGCCTACGAGCCCGTGGCGCAGGTGACGGCGGGCGCGGCCTCCACCACCGGCTGGTGGGAAGGCCCGGACAATATCCCCACCCAGAGCGGCGCGGCCTTGGGCGACTCCAATACCGGCATGCATCTGGCCATTGGCCTTCTGGCCGCACTCGTCCAGCGGCAGCACACGGGCGAGGGCTGCTTCGTCTACCAGTCCATGCACAATGCCTGCCTCAACCTCTGCCGCATCAAGACGCGCGACCAGCTCACCCTTGACCGCATCGGCTATCTGAGCCAGTTCCCGCAGTATCCGAACCAGAAGTTCGGCGACTATGTGCCGCGCTCCGGCAACCAGGAAGGCTCCGGCGTGCTCGGCTGGACCTACAAGTGCAAGAACTTCGCTACCGATCCCAACGACTGCGTCTACATCATCATCCAGCGCGACGCCAAGAGCTTTGAAAAGTTCTGCGAAGGCATGGGCTTCCAGGACTGGCTCACCAACCCCGACTTCAACACCGCGGACGCGCGCGACAGGAACAAGCAGGCCATCTACAAGCGCATCGGTGAATGGACCGCCACGCGCGACAAGTACGAGATCACCGAGCATCTCGCCAAGTTCGCGGTGCCCGTGGGCCCGGTGCTCTCCACCAAGGAGATCATGGAGGACGAGTCCCTCTATGACGGCAATACCCTGGTCAAGATCGACCAGCCCGGCTACGGCGGCAAGGTCGGCACCTTTGTGACCGTGGGCGTGCCCTTCACCCTGAGCAACTTCCAGCCCACCTACGGGCCGTGCCCGACCCTGGGCGGCAATAACGCGGAAGTGCTGGAAAGCCTCGGCTTCACCGCGGCGGACGTGGCGAAGTTCGCGGCCAACGGCACCACCGAGCCGCTGCCCAAAAAGGCGTAGGCCGGCATATTCCGGGAGGGCGCGGTTCCCGCCCCTCCCGGGCCCTCCCCCCGGGGAGGGGACGCCGCCCGGCCCCCGCCTCCCGCGAACCGACCGCCGGGCGTTGCAGCACCATACGAAGCATCTCACCAACAGGGGCAGATCATGACGACTCAGACAAGTTCCGCGACCGCTCCGCACTTTCCGGACCAGGTCACCGGCATGTATATCCTGGCAAAGGCGCTCAAGAATGCGGGGCTGGACACCATGTACGGCCTTGTGGGCATTCCGGTGACGGATTTCGCCTACCTCTGCCAGCAGCAGGGCATCAGATATGTGGGCTTCCGCTTCGAGCAGCAGGCGGGCATGGCCGCGGCCACGCACGGTTATCTCACCAAAACGCCGGGCCTGCTGCTCACCGTGAGCTCCCTGGGCTTTCTCAACGGCCTCACGGCCACCATCAACGCCACGGTCAACTGCTACCCCATGATCCAGATCTCCGGCTCCAGCGACCGCGCGCCCGTGGACATGCAGCAGGGCGGCTATGAGGACCTGGACCAGCTCAACGTGGCCAAGGGGCTCGTCAAGGCGGCCTTCCGCGTCAACGACCCCAAGGATATTCCCACCGCCGTGGCCCGCGCCTACCGCGCCGCCGTTTCCGGGCGGCCCGGCGGCGTCTATCTGGACATCACCGCGCCGTGCCTCGGCCAGATCGTGGATGCCAAAACGGCCGAGCCGTGGTATTTCACGCCCGTGGACCCCTGCCCGAAGCAGCTCCCCGCGCCGGAAGCCATCGACCGCGCGCTCGCCCTGCTTGCCGGCGCGAAGCGCCCGGCCATCCTGCTCGGCAAGGGCGCGGCCTATGCCCAGATCGACGACAAGATCAGGGCGCTCATCGAAAAGACGGGCATTCCCTTCTTCCCCATGTCCATGGCCAAGGGCCTCATGCCGGACGATCACCCGCTGAGCGCGCTTTCCTGCCGCTCCACCATCATGGAGCAGGCCGACGTGGTCATGCTCGTGGGCGCGCGCCTCAACTGGCTGCTCTCGCGCGGGCACGGCAAGTGGAATCCGGCCGGGAAGTTCATCCAGCTTGACATCGAGCCGCAGGAAATGGACTGCAACCGGCCCATTGCCGCGCCCGTGGTGGGCGACCTGGACAGCACGGTCTCGGCCCTGCTCGACAGGCTCCCCAACTGCAAGCTCGGCATGGACCCCGCCTGGGTGCCGCAGCTCCAGGCGGAAACCAAGGAAAAGGACGCCAAGTTCGCGGCGCGCCTGGCCTCCCACGCCAAGGACGCGCCCATGACCCACTGGACGGCGCTCAACACCATCAAGCCCATCCTCGAGGGCAATCCGGATGTCATCCTGGTCAACGAGGGCGCCAATACGCTCGACGACACCCGCGACACGGTCAACATGTTCCGGCCCCGGCACCGCATCGACTGCGCCACCTGGGCCATCATGGGCATGGGCATGGGCTCGGTGGTGGGCGCCGCCGTGGCCACCGGCAAGAGCGTGGTGGCCATCGAGGGCGACTCGGCCTTCGGGTTCTCCGGCATGGAGATGGCGACCATCTGCCGCTTCCATCTGCCCTGCACGGTGGTGGTATTCAACAACGGCGGCATCTACAACGGCATCGGCGTCAACCTCGCCCACAACGGCGACCCGGCGCCCACCACGCTGGACATTGACGCCCGTTACGAAAAGATCGGCGAAGCCTTCGGCGGCAAGGGCTACTATGTGACCACTCCCGACGAGCTCAAGGCGGCGCTCACCGAGGCCATCGCCTCCAGAAAGCCCTGCCTCATCAATGTGCAGCTTGCCGCGGATTCCGGCAAGGAAAGCGGCCACATCGGCTTCCTCAATCCCGAGGCGCTCCAGCATCCGCTCGCCTAGCGGAAATCGCGGGCCGGGCCGGGACGCCTCCCGGAGCCGGCCCGCGAGCATATATCCCAAATCCCCCGGGGGGATCCCATGTCACATATCATCCTGTACGCCATCGTCCCCATCGTCGTGGTCATGCTTGCCGGCTACATCTCGGGCAAGAAGGGAATCTTTGACGGCAACGATTCCAAAAAGTTCAACAAGGTGGTCCTGGACTACGCGCTGCCCGCGGCGCTCTTCGTCTCCATCGCCCAGGCCAGCCGCGACATGCTCTACAAGGACCTCAAGCTCTCCCTTGTTTCGCTTGTGGTCATCATGGCCTGTTTCATGGCCGTGTATTTCATCTACAAGTATTGTTTCAGGAACAATACCGGCGCCGACGCGGCCGTTTCGGCCCTGATCAGCGGTTCGCCCACCATCGGCTTCCTCGGGTTCGCCGTGCTGGAGCCCATCTTCGGCGCCACGCCCGCCGTGGCCCTGGTGGTCGCCATCGTGGGCATCGTGGTCAACGCCGTGGGCATCCCGGTGGGCCTCTCCCTGCTCAACGCCTCGCTGGAAAAGGAAAAGGCCGGAAGCTCCAAGAAGGAAAGCGCGTGGATGCCCGTCATCCACGCCCTGGAACAGCCCGTGGCCTGGGCGCCGATCCTCGCGGTGATTTGGGTGCTCGTGGGCATTCCGTGGCCCGCGTGGGCGAGCCCGTCCTTTGACCTCATAGCCAAGGCCAACGCCTCCATGGCCGTGTTCTCGGCGGGCATCACGCTTTCGTCCATCAAGGTGGTCATCAACTGGCAGGCCATCCTGGGCTCCATCCTCAAGCTCGTCGTCATGCCCGCCCTGGCCCTGGCCGGCGGCGTCCTCTGCGCCATGGACCCGCTCAACATCAAGATGCTCGTGGTGGCCTGCGCCCTGCCGCCGGCCTTCTCGGGCATCATCATCGCCGATGAATACGACACCTATGTGGCCACGGGCACCTCGTCCCTGACCCTGAGCGTCATCCTCTTCATCGGCTTCTGCCCGCTCTGGATCTGGATCACCGATCTTGTCCTCAGCGGCGCGTTCTAACCAAGGCCCCGCGCCGGCGCGGACCGCCCGCGCCGGTACGCATACACTCCCTCCCAAAAAACCGTCCGTCCCGGCTGGAGCCCCTGCCCGCCGGGACGGCCCTTTTTTTGTCCCCCCACCGCCCGAAGTCCACGGATGCCGCTTGCCAGGCGCGCGCTTTTGGGCTATGGGATTCGTTCCCATTTCGCACACTCCGGCGGCTTTCCGGGGTCCCCGGGCGGATGCGCGGCGCATCCGGCCTCCCCGGGGTGGAAAGCCCGCAAGGCCGGGGTGGAGGCACAACCCACTGGAGGAACCCATGGCCTACGTCAGCATGAAGCAGATGCTGGAGACCGGCGTGCACTTCGGGCACCAGACCCGGCGCTGGAACCCCAAGATGCGCCCCTATATCTTCGGCGCGCGCAACGGCATCCATATCATCGACCTGCAGCAGACCGTCAAACTGTTCCGCGACGCCTATGACAAGATGGTGGACACCGTCGCCAGGGGCGGCAAGGTGCTCTTCATCGGCACCAAGCGCCAGGCCCAGGAGGCCGTGGCCGCCGAGGCCTCGCGCGCGCACCAGTTCTATGTGACCAACCGCTGGATGGGCGGCACGCTGACCAACTTCGTCACCATCCAGAAGAGCGTGGAGCGCCTCAAGAAGCTGGAATCCATGTTCGCGGACGGCTCCATCAACCGCTACCAGAAAAAGGAGATCCTCCTGCTGGAGCGCGAGATGCACAAGCTGGAGGAATCCCTCGGCGGCATCAAGAACATGGACCGCCTGCCCCAGCTCGCCTTCATCATCGACCCCAACCGCGAGGACATCGCCGTCAAGGAATGCCGCAAGCTCGGCATCCCCATCGTGGCCGTCACGGACACCAACTGCGACCCGGACAATATCGACTTCATCATCCCCGGCAACGACGACGCCATCCGCGCCATCAAGCTCTTTGTGACCGCCTTTGCCGAAGCCTGCCTTGAGGGCGAGGCCATGATGAAGGACAACCGCACCGTGGCCCAGGCCGAAGAGGTCATGGAGGAAGCCGCGGCCGAAGCGGTCGCCGCCATGGAAGCGGACGCCGCGGCCACCGAAGCGGCCAGCTAGCGCCGCTTTCGCGAGCGGACCAGCCGGAGAGCGGATTTTGGCCGCACGGGCGGCCCCTGAACAGCAAGACCTCCGGGCGCGCGCCATGGACCGCCGCCCGGAATCGTGGAGAAAGCAATGGCGATCAGCGCACAAATGGTCAAGGAACTGCGCGAAAAGACCGGCGCAGGCATGATGGACTGCAAAAAGGCCCTGGTGGAAGTCAACGGCGACATGGAAAAGGCCGTGGACTGGCTGCGCCAGAAGGGCATGGCCAAGGCCGCCAAAAAGTCGGACCGCGCCACCTGCGAGGGCCTGGTGACTTCCGTGACGAGCCAGGACGGCAAGCATGTGGCCATGGCCTCGCTCATGTGCGAGACGGACTTCGTGGCGCGCGGCGACCAGTTCCAGGCCATGGCCCGGCGCGTGGCGCAGGCCGTGCTGGAGCATGACCCCGCCGACGCCGCCGGCCTGGACGGCATCGTGGGCGATGAGGTCAAGCAGCTCATCGCCTCGGTGGGCGAAAACATGCGCCTCGGCAAGTTCGCGCGGCACAGCGCCGCCGCGGACACCGAAGCCGTGGGCCAGTATATCCACGCCAACGGCAAGATCGGCGTCCTCGTTTTCCTCACCTGCGGCAAGGCCGCCAGCGTGGGCACCCCCGAAGTGAAGGAACTGGCCAAGAACCTCGCCATGCAGGTGGCCGCCACCAGCCCCATGGCGCTTGATGCGTCGAGCCTGGACCAGGCCGCCGTGGAGCGCGAGCGCGAGGTCTATCGCCAGAAGGCCCTTGAAGAGGGCAAGCCCGCCAATATCGTGGACAAGATCGCCGAGGGCGCGGTGAAGAAATTCCAGAAGGAAGTCTGCCTGCTGGAGCAGCCCTATATCCGCGACGACAAGAAGAGCGTGGCCGACGTGGTGCGCGAGGCGGCCAAGGCCGTCAACGACACCATCACGGTGACGGGCTTCGAGCGCATCCAGCTCGCGGCGGAATAGTCCGTTTTTGTGCCGCGCTCCTTCCCGAAACGGGAAGCCGGAGCGCGGAAAAGGCCACGGGGCGCCCCGTGGCCTTTTTTTGTTGGCTTTGTGATACTTTTCTGATTGATGACGCTGTACTGTGTGGGCAATGCCGCAATTATCCGTCAAAAACAGCTGCGCGTTGCGGTCCATTTGCGTAAGCCGCGCTTTGCGCGGCAACGCAAACGCGCCTGCGGCGCGCCCTTCGGATGGCTTCGGCGCCGGGCGCGTTGTCAGAACGAATACGCGAACGTCAGCTGGGCCTTCCAGGCATCCTGCCTCTCGAAGGAGCCGTTGCCCGCGCCGCCGTAATAGCCGCCTTTCCGCCAGGTGTCCTGGTCCAGCATGTTGACGATGTAGCCGAGCTCAAGGTTCAGCTCGAGGTTCTCGTACATCCGCCACTGGTTGACGAGGTTGAACTCCAGCAGCCCGTCATTGGTGGTGAGGTAGGGGCCGTCGCCGCCGTAGCCGTCACGCCAGGAATACGCGCTCTCCATGTATTTGACCATGGACGGACTGTTGGTGCCGCCCCAGTAGGCCACCCTGAACGTATGCGAGAGGTCTTCAAGGAACGACATGTCGCGCAGCTGGAGGCCGACGCCCCAGGTGCCCGAATAGGTCATGGCCCAGTCGCAGCTGTCGTCAAACGAGCCCCAGGCGAGGTTGCCGTCGCCGATGAACGAGGTGAAGTTGCCCGCGCCCGCGATGGAGGGCAGGCGCTCGGAGCCGTTCTTCACATTGCCGTCATCGCCGGAGGCATACCAGCCCAAAATGCCGGGCACGCCCCACTCCAGTTTGTATTCCACCAGGGCCTTGGCCAGCCAGCCCTGCCGCTGCGTGCTGCCGCGCACGATGTCCCCGGCATTGCCGCGCCTGATGATGTCGAAGCGCCCCATTTCCTCCACATAGCCGTAGTTGAGGTCGATCTCGATGTTCAGCGGGTCAAGGACGGAAATGACGATGGGCAGGCCCGCCCAGAACATGCTGCCGTAGGCTTTGCCGGTGGAGGCGGTGGTCAGCGGGCTGCCGCCGGCGAAGTTGAAGCCGGGGGTCAGGCCGGGCACGGTGAGGCCGAGGACACCGTCCGAAGTTTCCCACGGCTCGTTCTCATTGACAGCGTCCAGGCCGCGCAGAGCGTTCCTGCCCAGCATACCGTACATCACCCACGGGGTGATCTCGTAGCCGTCCAGCGTGATGGGCAGGGACAGGGCGAAGAGGTCCATATTGTCCAGATAGCCCGCGCGGTCGCTGCTTTTGTCGAAATAGCCGTCCGAAAAGTTGTCGTTGACCGGCCGCATCCACAGGGCCGTGAGGCTCACGGCGTCCGAAAACCTGTAGCTGGCCACGACGCCCGCCACATCGCCGTCCATGATGGCCGAACCGCCCGCCGCGTTGGGCAGCGCCAGGCCCTGGATGCCCATGCGGAACGAAAGCTCGGTGGACGGCACGGTCCAGTCGATGTAGGCGTTTTTCAGCTTGATGACATTGGTGCCGTCCGCGCCGAGCGCGCCCCCGTCCTCGGCCTTGCCCCAGCGCTGGTCGCCGATCTCGAAGCCCACGCTGCCGGACAGGGACTCCGAGGCCACGGCATCCAGCTGGAGGCGCAGCCGCTGATTGGCCTCGAACATGTCATTGCTGTTGGTCCGGGTTTTCCGGTCCGAGGCGGGTTCCCGATACTTGCTGTACAGCTCGCCCGTCCCCGCGCCGAAGCCCACCAGCCACTCGCCGCTTACCTTGAAGTCAATGGCCGCCGCCGGCGCCCGGCCCCCCAGCAGCAGGGCCGCCGCCAGAAACAGGGGGCAGAGAAATTTTTTTGCCGCTTTTGCCTTTCGACCGATCCCTTTCATGCTTCCTCCTCCGGACTTCCCGGGCGGAAGCTCTTTCCGCCCGGACTGCAAGGGCTTTCTCCGCGGGCACGGTGACACAGGGCACCTGCCGTGTCAATAAATAAAAAAACGTGTTACTAACACTATTCCTATAAACCTGCGAAAAGAATGTTGCACAGATGTTTTCCGCTGTCAATAAAATTGAAATTCATTTTCTATTTATAAAAATTTTACCGCTCCTGAGGAGCGGTCGCGTAGGGCTTGACATATATCAATTGATGTTGAACTATCAATCCATGCAAACACAGCAGGCATGCAAAATTTTTGAGGCACTGGCGTTCGACCTGCGGCTGGACATTTTCCGGCTGCTGGTCCGGCACGCGCCGGACGGTTGCGTGCAGGGGGACATCGCCCGGGAGCTCGACATCCCTTCCACCAATCTTTCCTTTCACCTCAAGGCGCTCGTGCAGAGCGGGCTTGCGGATGTGGAACGTGAAGGCCGGTTCATGCGCTACAGGGCCGACATTCCGCGGATGCTGGAGGTCATCGCCTATCTTACGGAAAACTGCTGCTCCGGCAACCCCGGGGCATGCCAGCGTTTTCGGGATGCCAGTCCGGCGGGGCGCATCCTGCCCCGGCGGAGCGGCTGACGAACGGCAAGCGGGCAGATGACGGCTCCCGCATCCGCCAGAGCGTTTACGCACGTTCATTACCAAACCGCTCGGGTCAACATCCATCAATGCATCAGGAGAGGCTGCCCATGCACACGGAACCCACCTGCCATTGCCGCGCCAAAACGCCGCCGCCGGAGGGGGAGGCCCGCCCCGGGGGCTGGAACGCAAAATACCTGGCCGCCCTCCTCGCGCTGGGCGCCCTCTGGCTGCTGGCATACCGCTCCGTGCTCCCCGTCTCGCACTGGCTGGTTTCCGCTGTGCCCGGCCTGGCGCCCGACGCGCATCTGGCCGCCTCACTGGAGTTTTTTCTCTACGATACGCTGAAGATACTTCTGCTGCTGGTGGCGCTGATCTATGCCATTGCCTGGATGCGCGCCTCGCTGAATGTTGAACGGGTCCGGGACTGCCTTGCCGGAAAGCGGCGCGGCCTCGGCTATATTCTCGGCGCGCTGTTCGGGGCGGTCACGCCGTTCTGTTCCTGTTCCGGCATTCCGCTCTTTCTCGGTTTCACCACGGCCCGCATCCCCATGGGTATCACCATGGCGTTCCTGATAACCTCGCCGCTCATCAATGAACTCGCCGTGGTGCTGCTGTGGGGGCTGCTCGGCTGGAAATTCACCGTGCTCTATGTGGCGGTGGGCATGGCCGCGGGCATCATCGGCGGCCTCTTCATGGACGGCATCGGGGCGGAACGCTGGCTGCACCCCTTCATCAGGGAAACCATGAACAGCGCTCCCGCCCGCCTGGCCGCCAGCGAAAACGGACAGGGGCAAAAACTGAGCCTCCGGCAGCGGCATGCCTTCGCATATGGAGAAATGGTCTCCATCGTGAAGCGCATCTGGAAATGGGTCATTGTCGGCGTGGGCATCGGCGCGGTCCTGCACGGCTTTGTGCCGGAAAACTGGTTTGCGGAACATCTTGGCGCCGGCCAATGGTGGTCGGTTCCCGTTGCCGTTCTGGTGGGCATCCCCCTGTATTCAAATGTGACAGGCATTGTGCCGATCATGGAAAGCCTGCTGCTCAAGGGCCTGCCCCTGGGAACGACACTGGCGTTCTGCATGAGCGCCGTGGCGGCCAGCATTCCGGAAGTGCTGCTGCTGCGCCAGATCATGACGTTCAGGCTCCAGGCGGCCTTCATCGGCTATTTGTGGGGGATATTTACCCTTGTCGGCTGGCTGTTCAACAGCCTTGGCCCGTACCTTTAGAGCATTTTGCTGATGAAAATATCTGTCCTGCAGATATTTTCATCAGGTCTCGCTGCCTCCATTTCCCCGCAGAGCGGGACAAGCGGCGGAAAAGCGTGGTTTTCCGCCTTATTC
>URHE01000037.1 GCA_900547595.1 uncultured Desulfovibrio sp. | reverse complement strand
GGGCCTGCCCGGGGGGTGTGGCGTGGCTGGTCATGCCCGGGGCCGCGCACGCGGCGGAGACCGCCGCGCCCCCGGTTCCCTCCTGCTCCCGAAGCTCCGCCGGATGGGGGCCCAGGGGCTTGAGGGACTTCAGGTTCTTCAGGGCGAGGCGCTGGATATACTTGATGGCGCGTGTGCCGCTGATATTCTTGGGGCAGACTTCTGTGCAGTTGAACTCCGTGCGGCAGTTGTAACAGCTTTGCAGAGCCCGGGTGAGCCTTTCCTCAAACAGGCCGTCCCGCTTGTCCGCCAGGAGGGTAAAGGCGCGGTTCAGCGAGGCGGGCCCGCTGTACTCCTCATTGCCGTCCACCTGGGTGCAGCTGGAAACGCAGCAGCCGCAGGCAATGCAGTCCGTGGCCATGCCGATGTCGATGCGGGCCTGATCATCGGGCTTGATGATATAGGGTTCGTCCCGTTTTTCCTTCGGCTCGAAGAAGGGCAGCGTATCCTCGTACTTGGCGAAAAAGGGCCCCATGTCCACGACCAGGTCCTTGATGACGGGAAAATGGTTCAACGGACGAAGGGTGATGGGTTGTCCCGCCGGGAGGTCACAGACATTGGTCTTGCACGCCAGACCTTCCCGGCCATTGATCACCATGCCGCACGAGCCGCACATGTTGACGCGGCAGGCATAGCGGAAGGCAAGCGTCGGGTCCTGCTCCTTCTGGATGCGGAGGAGGACATCCAGGATGGTGGTGGTGTCGGGATTGGGTATCTCCAGTTCATAGTCCAGAAAGTGCCCCTCGCCCCCCACCTGGGGATCGTAGCGGAAAATCCTGACGGTTTTCCGTATCGGCTGATCGCTCATGGCTGTCCTCCTAATAAATGGCAAACCAGATAAGCAGGGCGATGCCCAGTCCGATGCCGAGGCACCACGGCACAAGCCTGCGCGCGGAGGATATCCTGGCCAGATTGAGATCGAGCAGGATCACGCGGACGCCGAGGGACGCATGCAGCGCGACACACAGCAGCAGCAGGAGCTGGAGATACGGCTTATAGGGAAAGAGGATGTGGCAGGCCAGCAGGAGGATGACAAAGACGGCGCTGACACGCTGGATCAGCCACGCCCACATGCCCACATGGGCGCGCCCGCGTCGATAGGGATCGATCTCCCCCCACTGCAACGGCTTCCGGTACTCAAGGTCAGACATGCTCATTGTGGTTTCCCCTTTCCTATTTGCATTGGAAATTCTTGATCTCGTCCACGCTCATGTGCTTGAATTCCACATCGCGTTTTTCAAATTCCGGCATCCCGTCGGCTCCCTTCCACATGAACGTGTTGAAGAGCCCGTAGTCGTCCCGCTGGTCCGGAAATTCCTTGCGGGTATGGGCGCCGCGCGTTTCGTCGCGCTGCAGGGCGGAGATGGTGGCCATGGTGGAGACATCCATCATGCTCAACGTGTCGAGGTGGGTGTTGAACATCATGTTATAGGCGCGCTCACCGCTCACGCTGGCATTTTCCACATCCGCGCGCAGGCTGGCGAAATCGGTCAGGGCCTCCTTCAGCAGCTTTTCCTCGCGCACGACGCCCACCTTCACCCAGTTGGTCTCCTGGATGTCGCGGCGGTTCTCGAAAGGCGACCGCCCTCCCTTGCGCGACAACGGGGCGAGGAGCCTTTTTTGGGTCTCTTCCGCCATGCCCGCGGCGGTGGGCACGATTTTGCGGTTTTCAGGATCGGACAGGTAACGGGCGATGGATATCCCCGCCAGCCTCCCGAACACACAGGACTCGCCGATACCGTTACCGCCCAGGCGGTTCGCGCCATGCACGCCGCCGGAATCCTCCCCGGCCACGAAAAGCTTTTCCAGCGAGGCTTTGCAGTCCGTATCAATGACGGCGCCGCCCATGAAGAAATGCGCCGCCGGCGAGACAGGCACCTGCCCCCGTGCGAGGTCGTACTTGAACTGGGCGCAGCGCTCGGCCATGCCCGGGAAGTTCTTGAGGACAAAATCGGCGCCAAGGTGAGCCGCGTCGATACGCACGCCGCCTTCCGGACATCCCCTGCCGGCCATCATTTCCAGATAGGAGGAGCGGCTTACCACGTCACGCGTCGCGCGTTCGGCCACATCGGGCGCATAGCGCAACATGTAGCGTTCGCCTTCGCCATTGTAGAGATGGGCGCCGGCGCCGCGCAGCCCTTCCTCGAGGAGGGAGCCCGCCACCACACTGCCGGGGATGATGAGGCCGGTGGGATGGAACTGGATCATCTCCATGTCGCGCATGAGAGCGCCGGCGCGGTACAGCATGGCGATGCCGTCGGCGGACTTCTCCGGCCCCGGCGCATGGAACCTGTACTGGGTGGGGCCGCCGCCAGTGGCCACCAGGGTGGCCGCCGCCTCGACGGTGATGAACTGGCCGGTGCGGATATTGAAGAGCAGCGCGCCGGTCACGGTCTTGCCTTCCCCATCCAGCAGCAGCTCCACCGCGCGCGTTTCCTCGAGCACGGGGATGCGCCGTTTGAAGATCTGTTCCGTGGTCCGGCTGATGATCTCGATGCCCGTCAGGTCGCCCTTGTGCACGGTGCGGTCAAAGCACTGGCCGGCAAAGGGCTTCTGGTGGATATGGCCATCGGGGCGCCTGTCGAAGAAGCAGCCGCACACTGTTTCCAGTTCCTTGACCGTTGGCGTGGCGTTTTCCACCAGCGCCTTTGCCAGGTCCTGATTATTGATGAATTTTCCGCCCTTGAGCGTGTCCACCAGATGTTTCTCGTGCGAGTCTCCCGGGTCCAGCACGACATTGAAGCCGCCCTGGACCATCCTGCTGCATCCCCCCTTGCCTTTCAGCGCCTTGGTGGTGATAAGGATGTCCAGGTCAGGATTGGCATCATGGGCATAGATGGCCGCCAGCTCCGCCGCGGCCCCCATGCCGATAACGAGCAAATCTACCTTGTAGTCCGCGTTCATAAAACCGTCCTCAGTTGTCTTTTCAGCCACTGGTACTGTGTCCCCGTAAAAGCAAAGACGATGCCAGCGGGGTTGATTTTATAACATCTTGTTATTCAATGATAAATTTGTCCTTCCTTTTTTGCTGCTCCAGAAATGCTCATATACGGTCATTTTTTATGCCCATATACGAGCGGCTGGCGGCGCGGTCTAGCTGATGGTGAACGGCCAGACAAAGGGGATGATCAGGAGCGAAAGGCCAAAGGCGAGGATCTGCCAGAAAAAGCCGTACCTGATGTAATCAAAGAAGGTGTAGTTGCCGGGCCGCAGGACGAGGGTGTTGGAGGGCGTGGCGATGGGTGTCATGAAGCAGGCCGCCGCGTTCATGGCGATGCCCATGACGAAGGGCAGCGGCGAGAGCCCCATGTTCAGCGCGATGGGGATGACAAGCGGCACCATGATGGCCGTGGTGGCCGTGTTGGACATGATGTTGGTCAGTATGGCGGTGACGATCATGAGGGTGCCGAAAAGGATATAGGGGTCCTCAATGAGGTTGACGACGAAATCGGCGATGAGGGTGGCGGCGCCGGACTTGTTCATGGCAAAGCTCATGGAGAGCATGCCGGCAAAAAGCCAGACCGTCGTCCAGTCGATGCCCGCCTGGGCCTGCTTCAGCGTCATGCAGCGGCACAGGATGCACAGCATGGCGCCGAGCATGGCCGCGGACGTGAGGGGCACAAGACCTGTGGCCATGCAAACGATGACGCCGAAATAGATGATGCCCGCCGCCCACATGCGGTAGCCGCCCTCAGTGACCTCCACATCCTGCAATTCAGCCACGTCGGGGCGCGCCGGGGGAATCAGGAACCTGGGAAAGAGGGTGAACAGGATGGCGCCGATGAGGGTCAGCGGCAGGCCGTACCAGGCAAATTCAAAGAAGGCGAACGTGGGATACTCCGGCGCCATCTGGGCCAGGATGCCGTTGGCCACCATGGAGGGGGCCTGGCCCACCAGCGAGAGACAGCCGCCGAAACTGGCGGCGTATGCCGTGGGCAGCAGTATCCTCGAGGGCGACATATGGGCCTTGCGCGCTATGGAAATGAGCATGGGCAGCGTGATGGCCGTGACGCCGGCATTGTTGAGAAAGGCGGACATAAAGGCGATGAGCAGGATGGAGAACAGGAGGAGCCTGCTCTCGCTTGAGCCTGCCTTGCTGATGATGGCGCTCGCCACCTTCTGGGCGAAGCCCGTGGCGAACGTCGCCTCGCCGAGCATGAACAGGCCCACGATGGTCAGAATGCTCGTGTCGCCAAAGCTGACCCACGCTTCCTTCACCGTGATGACCCCAAACGTCGACAGGGCGCACGGCACAAGGATGGATGTGACCGCGAGGGGGATCCACTCCGTAAAGAAGAGAATGGCCGCGCCGACAAGAACGGCAAAAACGATATAGACATGTGTCATGTTGATCGTTTTTTGCGCCGCTGCCGCCGATGCTTCCCCCGCAAGAGAGAGGACCAGGAAAAACGTCAGTGCTCCCAGTAATGCGAAAAATCTTGTTTTTTCCATGAGGCGCCCCACGTGTAGAATGTTGCGTCTCGAGCGTGAAAATTGGGGTCGAACATCTCAGATACAGAGAGAAAATGATGTCGCGAATATAAAATAAAGCACAATATTTCTGAATTTTTCAGGATTGCACTTTTTATTCAATTTATTTCCGATGAATGATCCAAGCAATATCATGGGAACAGAAAATAAAATATTGAAAAGTGTATTGAACGTTAATATATCAATATATATATAGGAAATCGTTTTGCATATGTTCGTTATGAAAAACATGATGATGGTCGTCCCGACAAAGACGCGCCGGTCCCAGGTGGCAGTCACCAGGTATATGGACCATACGAGGCCGCCGGCATGCGCCAGGACAGTGGAGAGGCCGCCAAGAAATCCATACACATAGACATCACGGCGCTGCCGTGAAGGGAGCTGGCGGCGGGGGTCCCTCACAAACAGCTTTCGCAGGACAACGCCCACGGGGAAATTTTTCCACAGCTTGGACAGGGCGTAGCACATGCCGAACACGCCCACGCAGAGACGGAAAGCCTGCCCCGGGATGAGTGGAAGCAAAAACACCCCCGCCACGACGCCGGGCAGGGCGGAAAAGAGCAAGCGCGACAGCACGGGCCAGCGGAGCCATTGACGCCAATAAAACCTTAAGCCCATAATATCGGAGACGAGCATCATGGGCGCGCCCATGCCCAACGCCATCTTGGCGGGAAAGGCCAGCGCGAGGGTGGGGAGGAGGAATATTCCCGCGCCGATGCCCACCCCGGTCTTGATCAGGCCGGAAAAGAACCCGGCCAGGGAGATGATCGCGATTTCCTCAAGGCTCATGAGCCACCCCGCTGGAAGAGCATATCCAGCGGGGAAGGTAGCAATGAGGATGCCAAACAGGCGCGGCGCAATAACCTGGCGGGATTATGATATTTTTTATGCCTCGGAGGTTTTGGGGAAGCGCGGTCCTTGAAATTTTGGGCAGTTTTGCAGCCATAAGGGCAAAAGTGCCTTTATTTGGGCAGAGGTGAGAGCAATGGCGGAAGTGCGGAGCGGGGAATTCCCCGCGGTCGGGGATGGCGCGGCCCCCCGGATCATCGGGTTGCTGACCAGGCTCGTGCCGTCAAAAATGAACCGGCGGACGCTGTTCAAGCTGCTTTCCCGGGAAATCAAAAAAATCTGTCCATACGACAGGCTCAGCATCTATCTCTACGATGCGGACAGGGAGTTCCTCAACTCCTTCACAAACGCCGATGGCGAAGGCACCGACATTTTTTCCAACACCCGCATCGCGCACAATACCCTCGCATGGCAGGCCATCACCACCAGGGAGCCGCTCATCGTCACGGACCTGCCCTCCATAGCGCAGGGAGGCGGGGCCTCCCGCCTTGTAAAGGCGGGCCTCAACGCCTCCATCGTCATTCCGCTTATCCTCAACGAGAGAGTTTTGGGGACATTCCATCTCTCCTTTGCCAACACGCCGGACAATCTCGGCGAGATACTGTGCTTTCTGCGGGCGCTCACGCCCCATCTCACCATCTTTCTTTCCGTTGTCCTGTATCAGGAACGGGAGGCGCGCCAGAAGGCGGCCCTGATCGCCAGAGACTCTGAAAACGCGATCGCGGCGAAGGACAATTTAACCGACAGGTTATTGGAAACCCAGGACATGTCCAAGGTGATGGCCCTGGCCCAAAGCGTGGCAAAGCTCCATATCCCCGTCCTGATCCTCGGCGAGACAGGGACGGGAAAAAGCATGCTGGCGCGATGGCTCCACAGGAAGAGCGCCCGGCACAATGAGAATTTCATCAAGGTCAATTGCCCGTCCCTTGCGCCTACCCTGTTTGAAAGTGAAATGTTCGGCTTTTCAAAAGGCGCGTTCACCGGCGCCTTTGCCAAACGGGTCGGCCGCATCGAACTTGCGCAGCATGGCACGCTTTTTCTGGACGAGATCGGAGAGCTCGGGCCGGAAATACAAAGCAAGCTTCTGCAGGTTCTGGAAGAAAATTCTTTTGAGCGGGTAGGAGACGCGCGCACCATCGATGTCGACATACGCGTCCTGTCGGCAACGAATATCGAGGTGGAAAAAGCGCTCGCCGAGGGGTTTCTCCGGAAGGACCTGTATTATCGTCTTGCGCCTGTTGTCCTGCATCTGCCGCCCCTCAGGAAACGCAAGCGGGACATCCCCCTGCTCGTGGAATACTTTATCGGCCAGTTTTCCGCGGCCTGGGACCTGCGCGCGCCCCGCCTGTCAAAAAGCATCCTGCGCCTCTTCACCGAATATGAGTGGCCCGGCAATCTCCGGGAATTGCGAAACGTCGTGAGCCGGCTCCTGCTCTGTTCACTTGAGGGCGCCATCGATGAGCATCTGGTGGAAGAACTCCTCCATCTGCCGGACTCCAAAAGCAATGCGGCCCGGGAGGTGGTCCGTTCCCTTCCCCAGGGGGCGGCCGCCAGTGCGCAGCCCCCGACCGAAGAGCAGCGGCTGTGCACGTTGGAAGAGAATGAAAAGCAACATATCCTCAGAGCCCTGAAACTGGCGGGCGGCAGGATCGCGGGCGCCCGCGGAGCCGCCTGCCTGCTGGGGGTGCCCCGCTCCACCCTGCAACACCGGATGCGGAAACTTGGCATCCGGACATGAGGCCCCCGGCGCCGAAAGGCTGTGTCCATACGGGAAATTCGCAACGCTCTGGCTGAGGCAGCCGCGAGGGCCGCTTTATGCAAAAAAGCGGGCCGCCCCGGAGAGGGACGGCCCGCGCGTGTTGGCTGCGGGAACCCCGGCTAGGCGGTTTCCGCCGCCTTCGGTTCCACAAAGGTGAAGTTGTCCTGATAGCAGCGCGTGAGCGGAACGCGCCACTTTTCCAGCGGCACGCGCTCGCGCGCGAACTCCGTCCGGCCATCGGCCCCGTGCCGGACGAAGAGCCACGCGGGGCCCGCCGGGTCCATCCGCGGAAAATCCTCGCGGAAGTGCCCGGCCCGGCTCTCCCTGCGCTCCAGCGAGGCGCGCACGAAGAGTTCGCTCACAAAGGCCACGGCCTCCACTTCATGCAGCTTGAGCAGGTAGTGCGGGTCCGCCGCGGCCATGCGCGGCAGTTCCTCCGCGCGCAGGCGCCGGAGTTCGGTCAGCGCCCGTTCCAGCGCCGGGCCGTTCTTGACGATGGAGACATCGTAAGGAAAGACCGCCGCCTGGATTTTTGTCAGGACCTGCTTGGGCGTCAGGCTGTCCGCATCCGCGGGCCGCAGGGGCGCGAAGGCCCGTTCCAGCAGGGCTTCGGCCCGCGCCTCGTCCAGGGCCGGGGCGGCGTCCGCGTCCTTGAGCCATGCGGCGGCGGTTTCGCCCGCCATATGCCCGCTGACGGCGGTGGTCATGAGGGCGAAACCGCCCGCATAGACCCCCGGCTCCAGGCTGCGCGCCGTGCCTGCGGCAAAGAGGCCCTTCACGGCGGTGGCGCCGTCGATCTCCGCCCGGATGCCCCCGTGGGAAACGGTCATCTGCGGCACCCACTCGGTATTGTCCCTGAACAGGTCCAGACCGAGCCGGCACAGCTTTTCATAGTTGAGCTTCTGCCAGCCTGTCTGGGGCTTGAGCAGGACCATGTCCTCGTTGCGCAGGGGGCTGACGTCGAAGATGATGGGCCCGCGTCCGGCGCGGATTTCCAGCGCCATGCCGATGGTGGTGAAGTGCGGGTCCGTATTGGCCCCGAGCACGGGCGAGTAGCGGCTCATGAAATTTTCGCCCAGGCGGTTCACAAAGCGCGCGCCCAGCGGGAAGAGATGGGTCTGCCCTTCCCAGGCGAAAAGGCGCGGCATGTTCCAGACGCGCGCAAATTCCAGGTCCTGCAGTTCCGCGCCCGCCTCGAAGGCCATGCGCATGCCCTCGCCGGTGGGCGTGTTCTTGCCGTAGGAGGTTTTCCAGCCGCCCATGCCTGTGGCGGCCACCACGGCGCCTGCCTTGAAGATATAGCCTTCGCCGCTGATGCAGTGAAAGCCCACGGCGCCAGTGATGCGGCCATCCTGCACAAGATAGTCCGTGAGCATGATGCGCCCCATGCGCGTGACGCCGGCATCCTTGAGCCGGGCCACGAGGCTCCTCGCCATGAGCTCGCCGCCGCGCCCCTTGACCTGGGCCGGATAGAGCTTGACGTGGGGGAGCCCGCGCTGGGGCACGCTCTTGAGCCTGCCGTCCGGCGTATGGAAAAATTCGCAGCCGAAGCGCTCATAGTCGCGCATGCGGTCGGCCGAGCGCGAGAGCAGCGCCTCCATGAGCGGCTGGTCGCACAGGCCGTCAAAGTAGTACACCAGGTCTTCCAGCCAGCCGTCCACGGTGTCGGGCGGCAGGACGGCCTCGAAATCGCCCCCGGCCATGGCCATGAGGCCGCCCCAGTCCTGGGGCCCCTTGTCCACGATGCAGATTTTCCGGCCCGGCATGAGCTCGGCAAAGCGGTGCGCCGTCCAGAGTCCGGCGGAGCCGCCGCCGAGGATGAGCAGGTCTGTGTCAACGCGGTTGATCTTCACAGGGGTTTTCATGCGCGGCCTCCTCCAAGCTCAACGGGCACATCGGGAAAGGTGGGCGGCAGCACCTCGCGCAGCGGGTCCACATCGATGGACCCGGAAGGACAGGCCCGCTCGCAGAGGAAACAGGTCATGCAGTCCTCGGGATAGGCGATGAACGCCTTCTTGTCCTCGCCCATGCGCAGCGTGTCCAGCGGGCAGATGCGCACGCAGGCGCCGCAGCCGATGCAGGTTTCGGGATCGATGCTCTTGATCATGCGTGATTTCTCCCGGCGCGGATGGCGCTTTCCGTGGGGGAAAGACCACCCGCGCCGCACAGGCTGGAGGCGGGGATGCCTGGTCAGAAGGAATAGATGAAGAGGGCGCTCACGTTCCAGGCGTCGCGGATGCCGCGCTTGCCGCCGCCGGTGGTGGCAAGGCCCCAAGTGTCATTGGATTTGTCCAGCATGAGATGGATATAGCTCGCCTCAAGATTGACCGAGAGGTTCTCGTAAATCTTGTACTGGTTGAGCAGGCCCATCTCCAGAGCGTAGTCCTTGTCCGTGAGGTAGATGTTGTCGCGGCCCACCGGCACCTTGAAGCCGGTGGAATCGTTGACATTGGGCGACATCCACTTGCCGGTGCGGTCGTGGACCTTCTCCAGGATGCCCGAGCTGTTGGTGCCGCCCCACAGGCTCACATGGAGCGTGTGCCGGAGATTGTGGAGAAAGCTCACGTTCTTCAGGCGCGCGCCGACGCCCCAGGTGCCGATGAGGGTGTTGGCGAGCACGCGGTCGCGCTCCAGACCGTTGATGTCCGGCCCGGCGAAGGTGTCGGAAAAGCCGGACACGCCGAAGTCGTTGACGATATAGGGCATGCGCTCGGAGCCGTTGCCCAGGTCGTCGTCATCGCCCGAGGCGTACCAGCCGTAGATGCCGGGAACGCCCCAGTCCGTCTTGTACTCGAAGAGCAGGGCGCCCATCCATCCCTTGCGGTCCATGGCGGGGTCGTCCATCCAGCTCACGCCGCCGTAGGTGAATTCCCAGGCGACGCGGAAGGGGTCCCACAGGGTCAGCTCGCCGGTGAGGCCCGCCCACCAGGCGTTGCCGTACTCGCTGGGCGTCTTGCGGTTGATGGCCTTCTTGTCGGCTAGGAGCGGGAACATGCCGCTGGAGAAATAGTTGCCGTCCACGCCGTTGATGCGCTGGCCGAAGAAGCGGTTCTCGCCCGCCGCCGGGTCCTTGCCGGTGCGGAAGGTGTTGGGCCCGATGGCGCCGTAGATGCCCCAGGGCGTCACGGCGACGCCGTCAAAGCGCAGGGGCACGAAGAGGCCGCCGAAGTCCACATTGTCGAGGAAGCCGTCCTGACGGCCATTGGAGGAAACATAGTTGTCGTTGTAGGGCCGCATCCAGAAGCCGGTGAGCGAGACATTGTCGTTGACCTTGTAGCTGGCCGTGATACCCGCGCCGTCCGCCGTGAGCACCGTGGGGCCGTCCAGGGCGAAGAACGGCGAGCGGAAAGCCTGGATGCCCATGCGCACGGAAAGATCCGTGTTGGGCACCATCCAGTCGATGAAGGCCCGCTTGAGCTTGATGACGCTGCTGGAGTCCGCGCCCAGCGCGCCGCCGCTCTGGGCGCCGCTGGCCTTGCCCCAGATGAACTTGCCGATTTCAAAATAGACCTGGCCGCTCAGGCTTTCGGAAGCCACGGCATCCAGCTGGAGGCGCACGCGCGAGCGCGCCTCGAAATCGTCCTCCAGGCTGTCATAGCCGGTGTGTCCCTTGTTGCTGAAGTTGCCGTTCTGGCCGTACTGGGCGCTGAACAGCCACCAGCCGTGCGCCTTGAAGTCGATGGCTTCGGCCTTGAGCGGCGCGCCGAGCAGGGCGGCCGTTGCAAGGGCCGCCGCCAGGAAACCCAGAACCAGTTTGCGTGATGCGCAGAAACAGGAAAGCATCATATCCCCCTTGTGCGCCCCCGCGGGGCGTTGAAAACCTTCTCTCGCCATTCGCCGCTCCGGGAATGCGCGGTCGGGCGCATCCCGGCGGCGGCAATCCCGCCGTCCCCCTGACGGCGCGGGAAATGCCTAGACCTGCATCCTGAGCGGGAACGCGAAGCCGATGGCGCCGGTGGGGCAGCTGGTGCGGCAGTTGGCGCAATGCCAGCATTCGTCCCCGTGCTCCACCTGCGGGCGTTCGGCGCCGCCGCATGGCACCATCTCCAGCACATAGCCGGGGCAGTCGTCCACGCAGGTGCCGCACGCCTTGCAGTGGCCGCAGTGCAGGCAGCGCGCCGCCTCGGTCATGGCCTGCTCGCGCGTGAGACCCAGGTTGAGCTCGGCGAAGGGCCTGGCGCAATCGTTGAGGGCTTCCTTTTCCGGCTGGGCGGCCGCGTACTGGCTGATGCCGTAGATTTCCTCAAACGGCACCACATAGGGGTCTGTCAGGCCCGCCATGTCATCGCGCGGCTCGAGCATGTTTTCCTCGTTGATGATCCAGACGCGCGCGTCCTCCCCGGTGAGGAAGGCGTGCACGGCAAAGGCCGCCCGCCGCCCGTTGCCCACCGCGCCGGCGATGGAGGCCGGTCCGGCGGCCACGTCGCCGGCGGCGTAGTGCTTCTCGCGGCTGGTGGCCTGGCGTTCGTCCACCACGATCCAGCGGCGCGGGGTGAGCGCGAGGCCGCCCGCGTTGTCGCCGAGGAAGCCCAGATCGGTCTTCATGCCCACGGCGAAGATGACCGTGTCGCAATCAAGGGTGTGGCTGCCGCCGGGCACGGGATCGAATACCGGGCGGCCCGCGTCGTCGAAGCGGAATTCCTTGACCTCGTAGAAGTCCACGCCGGTCACGGCGTCATTGTCCGTGCGGATGCCGGACATGGTGCAGCAGTTGTGGATCTGGATGCCCTCTCTGGCGGCCAGTTCCAGGTCCTCGGCCGGGGCGCGCATCTCGCCGGGTTTTTCCAGACAGATGACGTGGATTTCCTCCGCGCCCAGGCGCCGGGCCGTGAAGGCGCAGTCAAAGCCCACGCCGCCGCCGCCCATGACGACCACCTTTTTGCCCACCTTGCCGGCGGCGCGGCCCATGGCGGCCTCGCGGAGAAATTCCACCGCGCGCACGGCGCTGTCCGCGCCGGGGATGGGCAGGCTGTTCTCGGCGGGCACGCCCGTGGCGATGATGACGGCGTCAAAGCGGTCACGGATCTCGTCCATGCTGATGTCCACGCCCACGCGGGTGTTCACATGGGCGCGCACGCCGGTCTCCAGCACCAGGCCCACCTCGCGGTCCACCACATGGCGCGGCAGACGGAAATTGGGCACGCCATAGCGCGGCACGCCGCCGAGCATGGGCTCGGCCTCGTATACCGTGACGGCATGGCCGAGCAGGGCGAGAAAGTAGGCGCTGGTGAGCCCGGCGGGGCCGCCGCCGATGACCGCCACCTTTTTGCCGGTGGAGGGCCGGTTGCGGAACAGGACGGCGCCGCGCTCGGCCAGGTCGGCGCACGCGCGTTCAAGGGCGCGGGTGTTGACGCAGCCTTCCATATGGTTGCGGTTGCAGGCGCCCATGCAGAAGTGGGGGCAGACCCGGCCCGTGATGCCGGGGAAGGGATTCTTGGCCCGCAGGTAGCGCAGGGCTTCGGTGAACTCGCCTTTTTCCGCCAGGGCCTGCATCTTCTGGATGGAGGTCCCCGCCGGGCAGGCCGCCTCGCAGGGCGAGGTGCGGAACTGTTCCTTCAGGCGCGGCCCGTGGGCCACGGGCTGGCGCAATTCTCGGCTGTACTTGGGAGGCATATATGAACTCCTTGCGGCAATGATTACAGCAGCGGCGCCTTGCCCCACTGGAAGCGGGGGCCGTTCCCGTCCCGGATGAGGAGGAGCGGTTTCGCCATTTCCGGATTGAGCTCCGGAAACTCGCGCACGCGGTAGACGCAACGGCCCGATTCCTTGCGCTCCATGGTGGCCTGGATGGCCAGCTCGCAGACGGCGAGGATGTCGCGGCTTTCGTGGCAGCGCATGAGCTCGCGCAGGGTCGTGGCGTGCAGCCGCCCCGCCTGCCCGGAGAGGAAGCGTATCTTCTCCAGCGCCCGCTCCATGCCCGCCATGGAACGGCGGAAGCCCATGTAGTAGTCCATGACATTGCGGGTGGCCTGTTCCAGTTCCTCATAGCTCACGGGGTCGCCCACGGGTTCGGCCATGGGCGCGAATACCTCGTTTTTGACGTCGCGGGCCATGTCCTCGTCCACCTGCCCGGCTTCGGTCATGCCCGAGGCGCGCATGGCGGCCTGGCGGCCGGCCTCGTAGCCGCCGCACATGGCGCCGGAGCAGTAGAGAAAGACGCTGCCGCTGAAGAGGTTGGGCAGGCTGGACTCGAACGCGTCATTGACGGCGATGGCGCCGCCGAAGATGAGCTCGCCGATCTCCACTTCCAGAAGCTTGTGCTGGAAGTCCGTGCCCGTGCAGTCCGCCCAGTCGCCGAAGGTGGCCTTGTCGCCGGGCATGAGGACATACTGGAGCTCCCGCACCACCTCCGGGTCCACATGGCGCATGTCCATGTAGAACGGGGGGCCGGAGCCTTCCATCTGTTCCTGGAAGGTGCCCTGGATCTGGTTGTTGCGCACGCCGTTTTCCATCATGGGGTCGTACTTGCCCATGAAGCGTTCGCCCAGGGCGTTGATCTCGTGCGCGCCGGAGCTGTTGATGCCGTTCATGCCCGGACAGCCGAAACCCTTGGGCAGCATGGTGGCGCGCTGGTAGGTGTCCAGCTCGGTGACGGCGGCGCCCGCCTGATAGCCGAGGACAACGCCCGCGCTGGTGTTGTACGGATACATCCAGACATTGAAGGCGTTGTGGGTGGAGTTGTCCGTCCCGCGCGTGGCGGAGCGCCCCTGGGCGGAAACCACGGTCTTGGCGCGGATGATGACATATTCGCCGGTGCGGACATTCCAGCCGAGGCAGCCGCAGGCCCTGCCGTGATCCGTGAGGATGCGCATGGCCATGATGCGGTCGAGGACATGGACGCCGCTCTCGTGCACCAGACGCGCCATGACCCGCTTGATGGTCATGCCGTTGGAAATATGCACCCACCAGCGCCCCGGCTGGCCGAAGCCCTGCGTGCGGACGTAGGTGCCGTCGCTCTTGCGGCCGAAGTCCACGCCCGCCGCGCCGAGGATATCGAGGAAATGGCGCATGTGGTTGTACCAGCCGTTGACGAGCATGTTCCGCGTCCAGCCGTTGAGCGGCTTGGCGTAGAATTTCACAAGGTCGTCAGCCGTGTCGAAGGGTTCGCCGGGCTCGTCGAGAACGGCCATGTAATGGTCGTTTCCGCCGCCGATGCAGCCCGAACTTTCAAGCTTGCCCTTGTCGATGATGACGACGTCCTGGCCCTGGTCGCGTGCGCCCAGCGCCGCGCCGCAGCCGGATGCCCCGGAGCCGATGACGAGCACGTCGGTTTCCACGAGCGTGCCCAGACTGTGCCTGGTCGTTCTCATGCCGATATCCTGGGATGAAGGTGTGCGGACACTGCGTTCGTCCGGGCGTGGGCATGCCCCCCAGCGGGGCCGTCCGGACTTTGTGAAGGAAAAATCATATGCCGGCCCTGTATTGTCAAATAAATAAAAATCACGCATTGTACAAAAAAATCAAACAGGAGCGCCCGGACATGATCGACGAGCTCAATGGTGATTTTCTCCAGTGGCTGCGCGGGTTTTACTGGGTCGCCAAGACGGGCAGCGTGCGCCGCGCCGCCGAGCGCATGCACCGCAATCCCTCCACCATCAGCTACCAGCTCCGCTCACTGGAAGAGGAGCTGAACACCGTTCTTTTCGACCGCTACAAAAAATCCCTCCGCATCACGCCGGAGGGGACAAAACTCCTGGACTGGGCCATCACCACCTTTGAGGCGTTGCAGAGCATGCGCTCCTCGGTGGGCAGCGCGGACGGCGCGCTCAAGGGTACGGTCACTGTGGCGGCCACGCTGCCCATCGCCACGCTTTCCGTACCCACCACCGTGGAATTTCTGCGGCAGCATCCCGGCGTGGAGCTGGCGGTGGAGCGCGGCCTCTCTTCGGACGTGCGCAAGGCGGTGGCCGAATCCCGCGTGGATTTTGGCCTGCTGCCGGTGATCAGCAGGCCCGAGGACGACCGGCTGGACGTGGTATTCAAGGCGCGTCCGCTGTTGGTCATGCGCCGCGACAATCCCTGGAACATCCCCCTGGTGCCGGACCTCGAGGACTTGCGCCGTCTGCCCTATGTGGCCTTCGCCAATGACGAGGACCCGGACGACCTCGGCTGCTGGTGCCGGAATTCGGGCATGGGCGATTTCATCCAGAAGAACGCGGCCATCCGGGTCAACAACTATCATCTCATCATGCGCTTTGTGTGGCACAGGCTTGGCGTGACCATCATGGACGAGCTGTGCCTTCAGGCCACCAATTTCGGGGCGGAGTGGGAGCAGATCGGCGCGCGCCCGCTGGACCATCTTTTCCCCAACCGGCTCTACGGCCTGCTCGTGCGCCGCAACAAGCACGTCAGCCCCCAGGCGGGGGCCCTCATGCAGGCGCTGCGCGGGTTTTTCCTTTCGCTCCCCTCGCTGGATGCGGAAACCGTCTGGCAGAGCGCCCGCCAGATCCCGGAATGCCGGGAGGAGAAAAAGGAAAAGGCCGGGCACAGGGCCCGGCCCGGAAAGGGACGCGCGCGTCCGGCTGAAGGCTAGAACACGACCGCCCCGAGGGTGACGACCACCAGGGCCGTCGCCAGCCAGGAAACCAGAACCACCACCGGCGCCGTGCGCCAGATGGAGCTGGCGCTGGCCCATTCGTTGCCGTGCAGCAGGGCCGCGCTGGCGCTGGCCGCCGGCGTGAGGAAGGCGAAGTGACAGCCCATGACGACCATCATCAGCGCCAGGTCCGGCGAGGCGCCCGACGCCTGGCAGTAGCTGAGCACGATGGGCATGAGCGCGATGCCCGTGGCGCCGTTGTTCATCACCTGGGTCAGGGCCGTGGCCACGAAGCCGATGATGATGGCGAAGGTCATGGGCGTGCTGCCGCTGAAGATGGGCTCCATGGCGTTCATGAGAAAGGCCGTGATGCCACTGTCCGTATGGGCCATGGCCGCCGCCAGCGGCTGGACGATGGCGAGCAGGAGGATGATGCCCCAGGTCACGCCCGAATCCACCATGGCCTTGAAGTTGAGCAGGGGCTTGCCGTCCACCTTGATGGCCGCCATGACAGTGACCAGCAGGATGACGATGCCCGTATTGCCGATGGAGCGCAGGAACTTTGTCACGAAAAAGCCCTTGGGCAGGAAATTGGGCGCCAGCAGGAGCAGGACAAGGAGGAAGAGGAAGACGAGCACCGTTTTCTGCACCTTGTTCAGGTTGAGGCTGCCCTCGGTATCCAGCTTTTCGGCTTCGAGCCTGAGCAGTTTGCTCATGTCCGGCCTGAAGATGTATTTGCCGAGCAGGATGAAGGCCCCGGAGCAGAGGGCGCAGATGGCGACGGCGAGGATCATGTAGCTGGCGTAGTCGATGCTCACGCCGCTCATGTTCTCATAGGCGCCGAGCACGGTGAGCGGCACCTGCTTGAAGGGGATGATGGACATGCCCACCTGCGCCGCGAACACGATGCCAAAGACCATCATGGTGGGATAGCCCTCGCCCTTCTTGTAGCCGCAGGCGTCGCACACGCCGTAGAGGATGGACCAGCCGATGATGGCCGCCGGCGAGGCCGAGGTCAGCGCGCCGAGGATGAAGATGGAGCCCATGAACACATAGGTGAACAGCCACGGGCGCCCGGCCAGGCACTTGCGCGTGATGAACCACAGCGAGATGAAGCGCGAAAGGCCGTAATAGTTGATGGTGGCGCAGAAAACGAAGATGAAGAACATCATCTGCACCATGGGGTCGCCAAAGCTCTTGTTGAGCAGCTGGACGGGCTTCATGCCGCCGATGAGCATGAGCGCCAGCAGGCCGAGCAGGCTCGGCCAGACGATCTCGATGAATATCCAGCCGTAGAGCACGCCGAGAAAGATGCCGATGAGGTTCATGCCCAGGGGCGTGAGCGGCTCGAAGGGCGGGAGCTGGCCAAACCCGAACATGATGATCAGGCAGACGGCCGTGTGCACCAGATACAGCGGCGAAACGGCCTTTTTGGGCGCCGCGGCGCCCGCTGCGGAAGCGGAACTCTGCGTCATGACGAGCATCCTCGTTGCGTCTGAGTCCGGCGGCCTCCCCTGTCCGCATGGGGGACGCTGCCGCCGGGATTTTTCCGGCCGTTGCCCAGATCGGCCATTGTTTTGTGAAAATGGTATCATGGCGGGAGGGCTGTTCTGTCAAATTGAAAAAAAAATAATAGTGTTTGATTAAATCGAATAGATGGATTTGCGCTCCCCACTTTCCGCCGGCACACGGGCGCCCGGTTTTTGTGGGCCGGGCGGCGGCGTTGATGCCGAAAAACGGGGAAGCCGTTGCGCGGCGGACGGAGCGCGGGACCGCGAGGGCCCAGGGCAGCCGCCCCCGGAAACGGGGCGGCAGTGAAAACGGCGGCGTTCTTCAGCGGGGGAAGAACGCCGCCGTCCGCCCGCAACGGGAGCTGGGGAAAAACGGCGCAGCGGGGGGCGGTCGCCGGAAGGGCGCGCGCACGGTCCGCGCGCGGCTGTGTGTCGGAATGGGGCTGTTGGTCAGCGAAGCGTCACATGCCGGCATGGGGGCCGGAGGCCAGGTAGGCGGCCAGCCAGTCGTGCCGCTCCAGCGCCGGATTGCGGCCTTCCTCCTTTGCGCGGCGGACTTCCCGGGCATAGAGCTCAAGGGTCCGGGGCGAAAGGGTCTCCAGCTCGCAGCGCAGATAGCGGCGGAACATGCCGGAGCTGTTGCGCCGGATGCGGTCCGGACGGATGCGCGCCGCCTCTTCCATGAACGCGTTTTCCGCATCGGCGATCTCGTCCAGAAGCGGGCTTTCGGAAAGGGGCGGCAGCCTGTCGTCCATGCGCGCGTATTTTTCCAGCATGAAGTTGCGGCCGCTGGACTCCGCCGCGCGCAGGTCCTCAAGGTAGGAGCGCAGCGTGTCGTCATCGTGCGTCACATGGGCCATGCGCCGCATGACACGGAAGGTTTCCGGTCGCTGCTGGCAGGAGGCGACGCCTCCTTCATTGGGAGTTTCCAGAAACATGGCAAGCTCGCGCTCGATGATCTCATCCAGAAGCGCGTCGCGCTCAGTACGGTCGTTCATGGGCGTCTCCTGTGATTTCCCCGGTTTCCGCATGCAGGGCGCGGCGGCAGACGGCCAGGTTGTCCGCATAGCCCCGCGCTTCGCGGCAGTTTCCCCTGCCAAGGGCGGCAAACAGTTCCAGAGCTTCCTCCAGCGCCGCGCACGCCTCGCGCCATTGGCCGTCCTGTGCGAGCGCAACGCCAAGATTGCCCAGAGAAAAGGCCAGGTCCTCCCGGTCGGGCAGGGCGCGGCGAAAGGCCACCGCCTGCCGGTGAAAGGCGATGCCCGCCGCCATGTCGCCGCGCTCTTCGTGGATGCGGCCGAGATTGTTCAGGCAGGTGCCCACTTCCTGGGGCGTGGGCCCGGGCTGCGCCTCCCATATGGCTTTGGCGCGCCGGATGAGCGCCTCGGCGGCGGCAAGGTCGCGGGCGCGGTAGGGAGCCGCGGAGAGCCGCAGCAGCGCGCCCGCAAGTTCGGGTGAGCGCGGCCCGAAGAGCGCTTCGGCAAGCCGGGCCGCCTCCTCGCCCACGGCAGCGCTTTCCGCCACGGCGCCGCTCTCGGCCAGGGCGAAGCACAGGTTCTGGAGCGCCCGGCAGCGGAGCGGCAGGAGCGATGCCGG
>URHE01000036.1 GCA_900547595.1 uncultured Desulfovibrio sp. | reverse complement strand
ATGATTGTGGCATTGCATAAGCTGCCACATCCCAAGTCAGCAGCCACAATAATAGGTCCAGACCCTAGCGCGGTTTACGCAAGTTCATTGCGAAAACGCTCTCAATTTCAGCTTGCAAATCGCCTGCGTCATGGTTCCCATGGGGCAGAAGGCGCACCACGTTCTCGGCTTGTACAGGGCCATCAGTATCAGGCCGAGAAGAAACGAGGTAAGCATGATGCTGTAAAAGCCGAAACTGAACTGGGCCACCCATGCGGGTACGGAGGTTTCCGTATACGCCCAGTGCCAGGGGAGCTGGAATGTCCAGAACAGGCTGACCGCCTGCCGCAGGGAGCTTGCCCCGGCGCCCACCAGCCACGTCTGGAAGAGCATGTTCCCGAAAACCGCCAGAAAAAAGGCCAGAAACCCGTATCTGAACCATGGGGAATACAGCCATGCGGGCGTTGGTCTGTTGCGCGAGTATTTCAGGTCATGCCCGATTTTCATGCACAACTGGCCGCGCCCGCAAAAATGGTTGCAAAACAGCTTGTTTCCTCCAAAAACAGCAAGGAAAAGCGGCACGAGGAAATCGATCATTCCCAGCCAGGCGAAAAGGATATTGAAAAACCCCAGGCTGAAATACAGAAGCGGCCATAGCCACAAATAGTCATACCAATGCCGGTCCATGGTCATCCCGCCTTTCCCGTTCCACGATTTCGATGCTGTTCGCCGGACAGGATGCGGCGCATCTCCCGCAGCCGACGCACATGCCGGCCCTGATCTCGGCCCAGCAGCCGTGCATGACCACAGCGGCATGGCGCGGGCAGACGGTTTCACAGGTGCCGCAGGCGACACACGTTTTCCGGTTGACCCTGGCATGGCGTCTGGATGGCATCAGCCTTCTCCTCCGGCATCACGGCAGCGGTTCGATGCGGCAGACCTGGCGCACGCTCCGCCCCCTGTCATCCACGGCCACCAGTTCCACAGCGCCCATCTCCGCAGGCGGACGCCAGAAAAGGACCTCTCCGGGCGCGGAAGCACCGAGGTAGACGGCGCCCGCGAACCAGTGGATGCGCTTCACGTCCGCCTCCGTGGACGCCTGCAGGGGAATGCCCTGCCCGCCTGCCATGCCGGCATGATAATAGGTGACATGCTTCTTGGGCAAGAGGATGCGCGGCGGCATTCCCCCGCTCCAGCGGCGCCCGGCGCCCCGGCATTCCGGCAGCCACTCCGGCGGCAGCGGCTTGTGTATGCCCGCCTGCGCGAAAAGACGGCGTTGTTCCGTGGACCAGAACTCCCAGTAGACCGTTGTGGTCTCGCCGGACGACGCATCGCAGGCGCGAAGCCCGCTTGCCCTGTCGATCAGGATGGGCCGGAGCACTCCGCTGTCCCGCGTGGGCGACACGCCGGGGATGAACAATGTCTCCACCGTGTCGGCGCAGCGTGCAACATCCAGATCGCCCGTGGCGGCACAAACCTGAAGCGTGACGACGTTCAGATCCCGTTCGGCATCCGGCATCCGGTCGCGCAAGGGGTGCTGCGCCGCCACGCCGCGGCCGATCTCCATGAAAAGCGGCAGCGCCGTTTCCGCGCCCACAAGCCGCGGATTGGCGCTGTTGTCAAAATTTCCCACCCAGACCACGAGCACATGGTCGCCGAAAACCCCGGCTGTCCAGGCATCGCGAAATCCGTTGGAGGTGCCTGTCTTGCAACGGACGGGAATAACGGTTCCGCCCGCTCCGGGGAGCGTCAGGTCCCCGCGTTCCAGCATGCGCAATGCCACATGGGCCGCTTCGGGAGAAAGCAGCCGCCGGGGCGCTTCCCGCCGGTCGCCCTGCGTCAGCCGCAACGGCTGCCACAGGCCCTGATTGGCCAGCATGGCGTACAGTGCGGCCAGTTCGCGCGCGGAGACCTCGGCGCCGCCCAGAACAAGGGCAAGCCCGTAGTATTCCGGCCCCTGCGCCAGCCGCACCCCGGCCTTGCGCAAAAATCCGTACAGGCCGGGGCTGCGCAGCTGCTCCGCAAGGCTGATGGCGGGCAGATTGCGGCTGGAGTTGAGCGCCTCGCGCGCGGGCAGCGGACCGCGAAAGCCCCGGTCGAAATTTTCCGGATCATACCCGCCAAAGGAACGGGGGCTGTCCTGCAAAAGGGTCATGGGATGGATGCGCCCTTCTTCCAGCGCCAGGGCATAGATGAAGGGCTTGAGCGTCGAGCCGGGCGAGCGTCTGGCACGGGTGCCGTCCACCTGGCCGGAAATGGCCGCCGAAAAAAAATCCGCCGAACCGGCCAGGGCACGGACCTGCATGGTCGGCGCATGAACGAGGATGGCGGCCGCATTGCCGATGCCGTATCGGCGCAGACGCCCCACATGGACGGCCAGGGCCTCCTCCAGCATGCGCTGGAGGCCGGGTTGGATGCATGTCCTGACGGTATCGCCGTTGACCGCGCCCGGACCGTCCCCCAGAAGTTCCATGACAAGATGCGGCGCCCTGAACGGCATCCGGGCCGGGGAACGCACGCGCAACGGCGGAACCGGCGCCTCCGGCCCCATTCCGGCAAGCTCCCGCTCCAGCCGCTCCCGCGCCCGCCGGAACTCCCTGCCGCCTGCCGGGGCGCGCCGGACGGGATTCTGCGGCACCACCGCCAGGGCGTGGCACTCCAGATCGCTCAACCGGGCCGCCGCCTTGCCGAAATAGATGCGGGCCGCCGCTTCGATGCCTTCTATATTCCCGCCGTAGGGGGCGAGGTTGAAATAGGCTTCAAGCAGCTCCTGCTTGGTATAGTGCCGCTCCAGCAACAGGGCCGCCCATATCTGGCGCAGCTTGCCCGCAAGGCCGGCGGTACGCAGTCCTAGGCGCAATCGCGCCACCTGCATGCTGATGGTTGAGGCGCCCATGCGCCGCGCGCCGCCAAACCAGGTCCGCGCCGCGGCCCGGACCAGAGAAAACGGGTTGACCCCCGGATGCAGATAAAAATACCTGTCCTCATAGTGGAGCAGCGCGCGCACGGCTTCGGGAGCCACGGCATCCAGCCCCACCCGCAGCCTGTACCTGCCGTCCTCCGCAAGACGCAGCCGGAGGATGCCGCCCTCCGCGTCAAGCGCCGCGCGGCCGAAAGGGACATCTTCAAGCAGGGGCGGCGGTGGCACCAGCCCCAGGACAACGTACCCGAGAAGGAGCGCCGCCAGGGCCGCCGCCACTGCCGACAGGAGCCACCGCCCCGGGCGCCCGGGCAGCATTCCGGCACGCCGGAAACGGGGAGAACGCGCCGCAGCGGTGCTCACGGCAGCCCCGTATGGGCGCCGCCGCTCATGGCCGCACCTCGATCACGCCCGCCGCGCCGTGCCCGTATTTCGCCTGATCGTACATGGCCTGAGCGTGGATGGGCGGAACGGCGAAGGTGCCGCGATTCACCGCGCGAATGCGATAGGTGAAAACCAGCGGTTCACTGGCGAGGTCCGCGAACAGGAGCAGGCGGTCCTCGCGCCGGTCCGCAAGCCGCACGCCGGGTGGGAGCGGCGCGCGCTCCCCATTTCCGGCAATGATCATTTCAAAACCGCCGGGCAGCAGGTCGCTGATGACACATTCCGCAAGCCGCGCCTCCATGGCGCGGACCGTGATCCTGACCGTCACCGCCTCGCCCTGGCGGACCCACTGGAGGGGGCGTCCCGCCGCGTCCAGATAGACGCGGCTGACTTCAATGCCGCTGCTCCGGGCCTCAGCGGGGAGAGCGCGCCCGAATCCCGTGGTCGCCACCTGCCAGTACAGCGGCGGCGCGTCCGGCGACATCTCCACACTGTAGCGGCGGCACAGGGGCACCGCCAGCCGAAGCAGGGCGCCCTGGGCAACAGTTTCGCCAGGTTCACCGCCTTCCGCGCAGGCAAGCCGCGTCGCGCCCATGGCCGGCGCCGCGGCCCCGCCGAGCGCGAGGAGCGCCCGAATGCCCTGGCTTGCCGAAAAGGTGGCGAAGCGGCCGCTTTTGAGCGCCTGTTCCGCGGCCGCAAAAAAGGCGGCTTTTTCCTCCGGGCCGCACCGTTGCGGGAAAGAACGCGCGAGGACGGTCATATACAACGCCTGCTGGGCAAATTCATCAAACCAGCCCTCCGCCGCGTATGCCGGGCTGACCGGTTCCACGGTGGGCCGCATGTGCAGCTCGCGCTGGCTCGCGGCCACCAGAACGGCCGTGATGTCCGACCGCCAGCCGGGAATCTGGCGCTCCTCCAGCGCCATGAGCAGATTTTCCAGAAGCTGTGTCGTGATGCGCCCTTCCCGGGTCAGGACCCATATGCCGTAGGCGGCGGCCCTTGCCGCGGCAAGTGTGGACTCGTTGAGCGCGCAGCCCCGTTCCACGGCATCGCAGAGGGGCTCCAGCAAGTCCTCCGTCCCGGTGGCGCCTGTCTCGCGCAGGGTGAGCAGAAAATCCACCGCATAGGCTGTGAGCAGCATGTCCGCGGGCGCATCCGGCCACAGGCCGACGCCGTTTCCTCCCGTTCCCGCTGAGCGGCTGCGGATGGCGCTGACGGCATCCCCGATGGGGTCCCTGGCGGTTGCCGTTCCCTTTTCCCCAGCGGCGGGCATTGTCGGATACTGCCGCAGCAGCAGGGCGGCAAACGCGCGGCTCACCAGTTGCTCGGTGCAGCCATATGCCCAGGATTCCAGATAGGCGGCGAAGCCCCGCGCCAGCGGCAGCGGCAGGGGGGAGACCGCAAGCTCGCTCGCGGCGCCCGTGGCATAGACAGCGCGCCCTTCCGGCAGCAGGGCCGACCGGTCAAGGACACCGGCCTGAAGGGTCGTCGCCAACGGAGTGGCCGGGCGCACGGAAAGAGAGACGCTCCGCTCCACAGGGGTATCGCCGTTGCGCGCGGTAAACCGCACTTCCGCCGCTCCCGGCGTCTCCAGCGCCCGCATCCGGAAAGGAACGACGGCTTCCGCGCCGGGCGCCACCGTGAGCCGCTCCGGCAGAGGCTCCACAAAGGCCAGGCTCCTGTCGGCCCGCGCCGCAAGCGCCGCCTCCGCCGGCCTGTCGGCGGTATTGGCAAGAATGAGCGCGCCCTCAAAGACATCCCCCGGCGACACGGTGAGCGGCAGCCGGGGCGTGAGCATCAGGGGCGCTTTCACAACGGACGTCAGGGTGGCCGAGCCCACAGCGGCATCGGCCACGCCCACGGCCATGATGCGCACGGCGCCGGTATAATAGGCAGGCAGGGGGATCTCCACGGATCGCGCTTCCGGGCCCACATCCACAAGCGCCGACCAGGTGGCCACGGGCGGCTCGTTGCGGCGCCGGAACGGATTCTGGAACCGCGTGCCAAAGGGCGCGCCCGCCATGCCTCCGCCAAAGGCCGGGCGCCTCATGGCAAGGCGCGCATGGTCGGGCATGAGCAGGTCAAGCGCCTGAAGCGTTTTCACCTCCAGGGCGCGATCTTCCAGCAGGGCGGCGAGAGGCGACGGCGCGGCGAATTGCGTGAGCTGGAGCACGCCTTCGTCCACGGCGAAAATCACGGCCTTGCCCGGCTTTCCGGCGCGGGCCTCCACGCGCAGCGTGGTTCCCGGCAGGGCCGTCTCCGGCGCGCTGAGCCGAAGCTCCATGTCGCGCGCGCTGATGCCCGCGCTGAACGGAGCCACGGCAACGCAGTGCGGCGACATATAGATGGCGGACGAGCGTGACGAGCGGGTGAAGGAGACATTGACGTAGCCCCGGCCTTCAAATCCTTCGGGAATGACGATGCGTTCCACCCTGTCGCCCGCCGGAGCCTCGAACCAGGAGAACGCCGCGACGCCTTCGCGCTCAAGGGTTATCAGGCCCGTGCCCGGGTACGGCAAGGAAAGCGAAAGCGCAATGGTTTCCCCGGCGGCATAGCGGTCCCTGTCCAGCCGCAGGCGCAAACGGGCGGCAGCCGGTGTGACATCCGGGGCTTCCAGGCGCTCGCCCGCCACCGCATACGGCACCGAGGCGCGCACGACCCCCGAAGCGTCGCGCACGGTCAGCAGATATTCCCCGGCTTCATCGACCGGCAGGGAAAAGCGCAGGCCGCCTTCCGGAATGGTCCGCCGCACCGTCGCGGGCGTCATCTCCACGGGCAGTTCATCATACCGGAAGCCGCCGTTGCCGTCCGAAACCAGACTTGTGACATAGCGGCGCGCCGCCACGGAAAATTCGAGCCCCTCCACGGCGACCCGGCGCAGCTCGGGATCGACCGCGAGAAATTCCAGTTCCGCCTTCTGCCCCTGCGGGATGAAGTTCAGGTTGGTCAGCGCGCCCACCGGACGATACCCGACCATCCAGGTCAGCGGGGAGACAAGAAAGGCCCCCGCGCCCAGCGTGGCCCTGCCGCCATCCGCCTCAAAGCCCTCGGCGGCCACGGCAACGCGCGCCGAGGCGCCCCCGAGCATGTCGGCAGGCAGCGGTAGGGCCGCCGTGCCGTCCTGCCCGGTCACGACCTCGGGCAGACGGCGCTCCTGGGGCCGGGCTGTGGAGCGGGCGGCATCGGTGAATACATACTCCTCATACCCCCTGAACCGGAACTCCGCCGGCGCCAGCGTCACACATGCCCGGATCCTGTGGCCGGCAGCGGGGGCGCCGTAGAGATTCCGCAAGGCCACGGAGACGGCAGCGGCGGCGTTGTCCGCCAGCGGCAGCCAGCCCTTCACCGGGGGCACGCCCACATGGAGCCGCAGCGTTTCCGGCTGGAATTCCTCCACGCGCACGGCGGCGGAACCGAGGACCTCGCGGGAACCGGCCGGGCGCACATCCAGCGTATAGACGCCGCTGGCGGCGCCTTCCGGCGCCGCCCAGTCCAGGAGCGCCATGCCGTATTCCCCCGCGGGAAAATCGCGCCGCAGGACGACCGCGCCACGCGGGTCGCGCAGTTCCGCGCGCAGGGGCAGGTCGGCGGGAACACGGGCAAAGTCCGCGCGCCGCGTGATGCAGCCGAAGTGCAGGGTCTCTCCGGGCCGATAGATGCCGCGCTGGCTGAATACATACGCGTCAAGACCATCCGGGGCGGAATGGCGGCCGCCCACGGAAAATTCCGAATACTTCACTTCCCTTGTGGCATCTTCGAGGGGCAGCCACGCAAGATCGCCGTCCAGCTGCGCCACGGCGGCCACCGGACGCGCCTCGCGGCGGAGTCCGGACAGGGAGGAGAAGGCCACATGCCCGCGTTTGTCGGTCGTGCCACGGGCCACGGGACACCCATTGGCGCCGATGATGCTGACCGCGGCGCCGTCCACGGGAGTGCCGCCGGACAGGGAGTGGACAAAACAGGCATAGGCCCCAAGGGGCGCGCGCTTGACCATGAGCCCAAGGTCCGTCGCCAGAACAAGACGCGAAGCGGCGGCCACTTCCTTGCCGTGGCGGATCCCGGAAAGCCGCACACGCAGGAGGCCGCTTCCGTCCGCGCCGCGCCTGTCCAGGATCGGCCCGATATCCAGAGCCGTGAACTGCGCCTCTCCGGGCGCGGCAGGCGCCAGAGGAAGTTCGCCCTCCTCGCTGGAACTCACCACATCCATATCCAGCCCCGCGCGCCCCAGCGGAACTTCAAACGCCATGTCGGATCCGGCCGCCATCAGGGCCAGAAACGGTTCGCGCACCTGCTGGACGCGCCAGCGAACGGCATCAAGGTCCGTCGCGTAAATATCCAGAAGGCGCCTGCCGGAAAGCGGCAGCACATTGCCGGGCTGGAGAAAGCCCAGCGCGGCCTCGCGCGGTCGCGCGCGCAAGACCCCGCGCCAGGGCCGCTCAAGCGTATGCCCCGAGGCGGAAACGCATCCCTTGTCCACCGTCACCAGCACATAGCTGCCGGAGGTGGCGGCGGGCAGACGGAAACGCAGTTTCGCAAGGGGGACATCCTCCTTTTCCAGCGCTTCCGGCGTCAGCCTGCGCCCGCGTTTCAGGGCTTCGGCGGGCACCGCCGGGGCGGCCTCCCAGTCGCAGGGGCGCGCGGCTTCCGGCGAGGCAAAGACGGGCAGTTCCCAGACCTCAAGACATTTGCGCACTTCCTCCGGGCGCGCATACAGCGACGTTTCGAGCTGGAGCACATACCCGCGGTCAAGGTCTTTATCCAGGCGTTCCTCCACCTGCGCCGCCGTGATGCGAAAAAGGCCGTCCGTGCCCGGAATGTTCTGACGAAAAACAGTTCCGTTTGCCCGCGTGGACGGCGGCATGACTACCGGTTTGCCCTCGTCAAAACCGAACTGCCCCAGCCCCCTGACAGTGATCCGCGCCTCTCCGCCATGTTCCGGGAGCCGGAGCGCGGGCCAGGAAAGACTGACCGCGTCCCGTTCCGGGCTCCAGACCATTTCCGGCTGCCCGAAACGCGCCCCGGCGGGAGGGTCAAGCGTGATGTCGGGCGCGGCGGCGCCCACGGGATAGTTGAACTCCAGCGACGCCGCAAGACGATGCCCGGCCCTGGGCGAGGGGTCTGTCCAGAAGCGGCTGCCAACAAGGCGCACGCTCAGCGGCGGCGTTGTCAGGGAAAGCCGCCGTTTGTCCAGAACCACGGAAGGCGGCGTGGACAGTTCGTCCAGGTCCGCGCGGTACGCCGTGCCGGGCCGGATGGCCGCTCCCCCGGCGGGCACAAAGCGCAGAGTGGTGCCGTCACGCCACTGCCAGTGGCCCGGCACCTCGGGAGAAAGCCGGATGCCCGTCGCCGTGTCGCCGGGGCGCCCCAGGGCGGTGGCGCACTTGACACGCCATTTGCCACCATAAGCGGCCCGGCAACGAGCCTCGTCCGGCCGCAGGAGAATGTCCAGCCCCTCCTGCCAGGGATGGTTGGCGACCAGTGTCGCCGTGCGGTATGCCGGTTCCCGCGCCGTGGCCGCGTGCGCGCCCGGCGCGACGGCAGCGCCGGGGAAAAAACAGGCAAGCAGGACAAGGACGGGCATGAACACAAATGCCGGATACTGACGCATATGCAGCCTCGAAGAAAAAACGGCGCTGGTATCCATGCGCGTTGATGATGCGGGATATGGCCGGATGCTGTTGCAACATCCGGAAGGACATCATGTCAGGATTCCGTGCAGCAGTTCCGCCCGTTCCAGCGCGCACTGCCACGCGGCTTTGGAAAAATCCGCATTCTGGAGCGACATCTGGGCGTGCCCCGCGAATATCCGCGCCATGGGGGGCTGCGCCACCCAGAAATTTTCGGGAAGCGGGCGCCCGGCCATGCGCGCCCAGCCCGTGAGCATCCTGCCCAGAACCGCGCGCAACCGTTCGCCTAGGGCGGGCGCGGCGGCAAGCAGGGCTTCCGCCCGGCGCCGCAGCAGGGGGGCGAACTCCCGCTCCGCAAAGCAAAGAAAGGATGCCTGCCAGAAATCTTCCAGCACGCTCCCCACTGACGGGGCATTTCCCACCGGGGCAAGGGTATGCAGCCCCGCATCATCACGCCCGGTACGCAGCAGCCGCAGGCCGGGCCATGCCGCATCGCCCTCCGCCGGAACGCCCCGCGGCCGATCCAGAACGGCAAGGACCGCCCGGCCCACGGCCTCCGGCGTGAACGCCGCCTTGCAGAAGAGGCGGGATCGCCGGCAGCTCCAGCAACCGACACAGCTCATGGCGGCGCGGAGCACCCACTGCCCCGGTGAGACAGGGCCCGTCTCGCGCGCATGCACCGGCCCCATGGAAAGATTGAGCACGGGAACGCCCAGCCAGTCCGCCAGATGCATGGGGCCTGTGTCGGGCGTGACGCAGAGCGCCAGCCCGCGCATGACGGAAGCCACCTCGCGCAGGGAGAAACGTCCGCACAGGTTGGCCCGCGGCAACCGCGCGAGGCGGGCGACTTCCGCGCCCAGCTCCTGCTCGGCGGAACCGCCCAGCAGGAGCGGCACCAGACCGGCCCTTGCCAGCCGCGTGGCCAGCCGCGCCCAGAATCTGGCATCCGGGCGCTTGGCGGCCTCACTGGCGCCCAGGACAAGGCCGATCCGCTCCCCTCCCCGCCGTCCCGCAGGCGCGGGGGGAGATTCCGGCGTTGCCCCGGGCCACCACGGGCCGGGCGGCAGCACATCCAGCCGGTGCAGGTCCGCCCAATGGAAGGCATTGTGGCGGTTGTTCCGTGTGAGCGCCGCGCGGTACAACTGCCAGAAGCCCCGGATGCGCAGCCCGCTCCCCTCCGCCACGGGACCAAGTTTGAGCGGCGCCTCAAGGGCCGCCATGCAGGCGGCGGCTTCAGGCCGGATGTCGAGATTGATGGCCGCGGCGTAGCGATGGCGCGCCAGTATGGGCAGATGTTCCGGCGGAAAAAACACGGCCTCCGGCGCCAGCGGCATGAGTTCCCGAAAAAAAAGGGGGTTCGCCGCCACCCAGAGCGGATGGCCCGGATACCGCCGTCCCAGGGCCAGCAGAAGGGGAAAGGTGAGGATCAGATCCCCCATGCGCCGCAACTGGAGGATCAGGACAGGGTCGGCGCTCATCCGTCCGCCCGGGAGGGCGCGCCCGCCGCCGGCGTGCCGTACACAGCGCGCATGTCGTCAAGCAGGGTCTTGAGCCGGTGCGCCCAGGTGTGGCAGGCGAGCACCCGGCGCCGCGCCGCCGCCACACGCCGGTTCCGTTCCCCGGGGTGCGCCAGATAATGACGCACCAGATCGGGGATCTCTTCCGGCTCACGATAACAGGCCATTTCATCGGGCGTGAAGAGCTGCTCCATTTGCGGGCGCCAGTCCGTAAGCACAAAGGCCCCGGCGGCGGGCACGTCAAAAACGCGCTGGTTCACCGCGCCCTTCATCTGCTTGCTCGTGCTGTTGAAATTGATGGCCGAATGCCCGTAAAAAGCCGGAAGCTGCGAATAGTAGCTCAGCGCATCCAGATAGCGGGGCTGCCGGGTCTCGTGCCGGAACTCGATCTTCCAGCCGCCGTCCCCCACGATGAGCGGCCGGAACGGCAGGAGGCGCCGCACGCAATCATTGCGGTACAGGCGCGTCGCCTGCCAGGTGATGGCGGTCTCATAGGCCAGCCGCGCCTCATTGTCGGGCAGCTGGAGATACCGGGCGTGGACCTCGGGGAAGCAGTGGCGGAGAAAGTCCGCCACGCTCCGGAACTCGCTGTCGGCAAAGGCGCGGGAGACGTTCCGGAACGGCAGGAGCAGCGACCGGGGAAAACGCCCGTTCTTCAGCCTGCCGCCCACCTTGTAGAGCATGGAATTGCCCACAAAGGAGACGTCCGCCTTCCACGCTTCCGGCACGGACCGCCGCGTGGGCGTGAAGCGCTCGGGATCGGTGCCCAGGGGCAGATAGCGCACATGGGCAAACCCCGCGGCCTCAAGGCTTGCCACATTGTCGGCGTCCCAGGTGAACAGGGTCGTCCACGGGCTCACGCACCGGGTATACAGATGGATGATGAGGTGCGGATTGTCCACGAACCACGAGGCGAGCGGCAACTGGAGCCTGCCGAGCAGGTCCATGAGCACGCCCTCCACATCCACGCCCATATGATTGAGCGTGATGCAGCAATCCGGCCTGAAGGCAAGCACCGCCTCCAGCAACTGGCGCACAAAGGCATCCTGCGCCACGGACTCATTGCCCACCGCGACGAGCCTGTAGTCGATGCCGAGCTTGCGGCAGGCGCCCTCCAGCTCCCCCATGAGAAAATACTTGCTCGTCAGCAGGAGAACGCGGGGCCTGGCGTCGCGAAAGCGGGGCTGAACGGCGCGGTTCCAGAAATCAAAGCGCGCGCTGGCGTTCAGGCTGTCGCGCACAGCCCCGTAATAGTCCCTGTCCAGACGCTGATAAAATGCCAGCGGCAGCGGCGTGAGGGGCGCGCCGCCATGCTCCAGCTGCCAGCGCGTGAGCCGGTCCAGAGCGGAAGCGGGGTCGGGGCTGTCCACCAGAAGCACGCGCGTCCGCGCCGCCACGGGAAGGGCGGCCAGTGTGCCGGTGAGGGCCTCAATCTCCCGCTCCTTGTCCACCACCGCCACGGGGCCGTCCCAGGCGTCAAGGAGCCGCCGGAGCGCATGCCCCAGGCCCGCGCCCAGCAGCACAGGCAGGACGCGCCCGGGCTTTCCGGAATTTCCGGCGCCGGAGGTTGCCAGAAAGGTCTCCACCGCCGCCAGTTCCCGCTGGGCGCCCCCGGGGCCGAGCATGGCGAAGGTGCGCCCCTGCCCATGGGCGATGATGTCCGCCGGGGCCGCCCCATCCGGCGCGGGCACGACCTCATAGCGCACCGCGGCACCGTCCGCCCGGCTCTTCACCGGGCGGCCTTCGCGGACGCGGGCAGCGGCTCCACCACAATGTCATTGAAACAAAGGCGGAAGAGCACGTTTTCATACGGCCTCTCCACCAGCATGAACGCCCTGCCGATGGAAATCTCCACCCCGGGATACACAGTGCCCGCCACCATGAGCCGGCAGGACTGCAGGGAGGTCTCATCCTGCGAAAGGTGCGTCCAAAGCTCTGCCCGGCGGCGCATGATGACCTCGCGCTGGGCCGTGAGCCGGGCCAGCTTGCGCGAGGCTTCGCTGGCGTCCGGCGGAAGATGTCCCGCCACCGCCTTGAGGTGGGTGATGGCCTGGGAGAGCGTGGCGATCATCTGGTCGATCTTTTCCAGATGCCGGATATTCAGGGGGTCATACCCCAGATAGACCTTGGTGGGCACCGCGGCCCGGTTGCCCAGCTGGGCGCCCACATGGACGCTGCCGTAGGCGTTGACCGTGCTGCCGTACATCTGCCCCCGCACCACCATGTTGGCCCCGGCGTAGACGGTGCTGTACAGACAATACTTGTCGATGAGCATATTGCCGCGGGCCCGCGCCTCCACCTTTTCCAGAAACGGCACAAGGAGCTTGCCGCCCGAATCCAGCAGGCAATGCTGCCCGGAGCCGCCCCTGGCGCCCCCCTCCACCATGAGGTCGCGCCGCGCGCGGACGACGCCGCCTTCCACCATGCCCATGATGCGCAGATTGTTGGCCTGGACGGAAAACCCGGAACGCACCGAGCCGTGGACGGCCATATCGCCCACAAAAAAGATGTTCCCCGTGTGGAAACTGACATCCTGACGCACATTGAGCAGGCTTTTGACCGTGATCCTGCCTTCGTTATAGAAAACATAGCCCTTGGCCGTCGCCAGGAGATAGCGGGGATAGGCGGGGTCCACATGGGTATTGGCGCCTGCGGGAAACTCCGCTGCGGAGCGCACGAAACGCTGATCCGGCTCTTCCGTCACCTCGTCAAGGGGAACCATCTCGGCGAGGATCTGCCCGGCGATGACATTTTGCACATACCCGAGACTGTAAAGGTCCGCGCTGTCGTCCGTGCCGGCGCCGCCGCCGGGCTTGGCGCGAAGATAGTCGAAATCGGGATTGAAGTAGTGTCGCAGATAGTAACGCACAGGCACCGTCCATGAAAGGGCGCGTTGTCAGGCGCCGTGAAGGGCCGGGAGCACCGTCGGGAATCACCGGGCCGGGGCGCACGCCTCGGGGATGAAATTCCTGAGTTCCTCTTCGCTTTCGCAGGTGGGGAAAAATCCCTCGATCTCGGCCTGCTGCAAGAGTTTCGTTATGTGCGGAGCCGGACTCAGCAGGACAAGACGGCGCCCGTAGCGTTGCATGGAGGTATTCAGGCTCACCAGAACGCCCAGACCGGAAGCGCCCATGCGGCCCGTACCGCCAAGGTCCAGCACCAGTTGGGTGATGCCGGGGGTCTTGCTGTGTTCACGCATGATCTTGTTGAAGGACGCCACGTCCTCCATGAGCACATCGCCCGTCAAACGCACCGTGAGCGTTGCGCCGTGATTTTGCACATCAAGAGCATACACTGCGGCCTCCTTGCGCCTCGCGCGGCAGCGCGGCTGCCGCCCTGCGCGGATCGCCCCGACGTTTTCCGCAATCGAAGCCCGAAACGCCGACGCCCCGGCAGCCAGCGGCGGGCAGCGCGTTCCGCAAGCCCCGATGCCTAGCGCGTCTCCTCCCGGGGAGCGGACCGCGCAAGGCGCGCCTGCACATTCTGGACGCCCTTGCCGAGCGAGGCCATGGCCTCGTCGAACTCGCGCTGCAGGGAGTCCATGAGTTCGCGCACGGAAACGATCTTGTTCACCCGGGAGACGTTTTCGCCGCAAAAGGCAAAGCCGCGTTCCAGGTTGCCGCGCATGGCGCTGATGAGGGCCTGCGCGATGCAGTACGGCGTCTTTTCCTGCTGGCAGGTGCTCACACAGTGGAAGATGCATTTGAACGGCTTTTTCAGGCCGTCGCGGGCCGCGCGGATAAAGTCATTGGTGAGCGCCCGGCCCGGCATGCCCACCGGGCTGCTGATGATGGTCACATCTTCCTCGCGCGCCGCCAGATAGGACTGCTTGAAGCGCTCGTCGGCATCGCATTCATGGGTGGCCACAAAACGCGTGCCCATCTGCACGCCCGCCGCGCCGAGATCGAGAAATTTCTTGATGTCCGCCCCGGTATAGACACCGCCCGCCGCAATGACCGGCACCGCGCGGCCATGGGCGTCCTCCAGCGGTTTGACCGCCTCCACCACCTCCGGCACCAGGACCTCGAGCGCATGGCGGGGCTCGGTGATCTCGTCCCGCTTGAAGCCGAGATGGCCGCCGGCCTTGGGACCTTCGACCACATAGGCGTCCGGCAGGTAGCCGAACCGGGACAGCCACTTCTTGGCAATGACCGTTGCCGCGCGCCCCGAGGAGACGATGGGCACGAGCTTGGTCTTGAATTCCTCTTTCTTTTCCTCGCAGAGTTCGCGCAGGTGCCGGGGCATGTCGAGCGGCAGGCCCGCCCCGGAGAAGATGATGTCCACCTTGCTTTCGATGGCTTCGCGCACCATCTGGCTGAAGGTGGTGAGCGCCACCATGATATTGACGCCGATGATGCCGCCGCTGAGTTCGCGGGCCTTGCGGATCTCGTTGCGGAGCGCGCGGACATTGGCCTCAATGGGATTTTTGGCCACATCCGGCTCCCGCATGCCGATCATGGCGCCGGCGATGACGCCGATCCCCCCCTGATTGGCAACGGCGGAAGCAAGCCCGGAGAGGGAAATGCCGACGCCCATGCCCCCCTGGACGACGGGAATTCTGGCAACAAGGTCGCCGAGTTGCAAGACTGGAAATGCCATGGACCGAACCTCCCGGGGCTGCTGGCCGTTACGACCGGATACCGGCGCACAGCGCGCCGGACGGATTTCATCCTGATTATTCCAATATAGGGCCATGGCGCGCAAGACGCAAGGCAAATGGCAGGCGGCGGCGGGCATTTCCCGGGGCGCCCCCTCTTTTCTTTTTTACGGCATCCCTGTATGGTGATGCGGAATCAGCGAGACGGGCCTCCATTTTTCCGCATACCGTTATCAGAGGGAGAAGACCATGCCAAGTCCTTTGGAAACCCAACGCACATACGCGCTCGTCGGCACCGGCGGCTGCGGCAAAACATCCCTGGCCGAAATGCTCCTTTTCAATGCCGGCGCCATCACGCGCATGGGGGCCATCGAGGACGGCAGCACCAGCCTTGACTACGAACCGGAAGAAGTGCGCCGCCGCGGCTCCATCCAGCCCGCGGTGGCGACGTTTCTCTGGAACAAGAACCGCCACTTCCTCGTGGATGTGCCCGGCGACGGCAACTTCACCGGCGACATGGAGTGCCTGCTCAAGGGTGTGGACAGCGTGCTCTTCGTTCTGGACGCCGTGGACGGCGTGCGCCCGCTGACCAAAAAATTCTGGAGCCTCGTGCGCGCGGAAAACCTGCCCGCCGTCGCCGTCATCAACAAGCTCGACCGCGACCGCGCGGACTTCCACATGGCCTTTGACGGCCTGGCCGCGCTTGGCATCAAGCCCGTGGCGCTTCAGCTCCCCATCATGGAGGGCGGCGTTTTTGCCGGCGTGGCCGAGGTGCTGTCCGGCAAGGCGTGGCGCTTCGGCCCCGACGGCGCTCTTGAGGAAATGGCGGTTCCTGAGGCGCTCGCCGATGACATGGCCCTGCTGCGCGATGTCACGGTGGAGAACATCGCCGAGAGCGATGAAGCCCTCATGGAAAAATATCTTGAAGAAGGCAGTCTCTCCCTCGAGGACCTCCAGGCCGGGCTGCGCCTGGGCGTCCGCAATGGCGAACTGGTGCCCGTGCTGACCTGCTCCGCCCTGGAAAACAAGGGCGGCAGGGGCATTCTGGACGCGGTGGAGGCGCTTCTGCCGTCGCCCCTCGACCGGCCCCCCTTCATCGGGCAGGACGGCGCGGAACGCGCGCCCGATCCCGAGGCTCCCCTCGCCTGCTTCGTTTTCAAGACCCTGGCCGATCCCTTCGCGGGCCAGCTCTCCCTGCTGCGCGTCCTTTCCGGCACCATCAACGGCGACGCCACGCTCAGGAACATGCGCAGCGACGAAACGGAACGCCTCGGCAACCTGCTGTATCTCGTGGGCAAAAACCAGACGCCCTGCAAGGAGCCGGCGGGGCCCGGCGCCATCGTGGCCGTGGCCAAACTCAAGAATACCCGCACCGGCGACACGCTCTGCGACGAAAAGGCGCCCTTTGCCCTGGCCGTGCCCGACCTGCCGCCGCAGCTCATCACCTATGCCCTCGCCCCCAAGGAAAAAGGCGAGGAGGACAAGGTCTATGCGGCCATGCAGCGCCTCCTCGACGAGGACATCACCCTCAAGCTCGGGCGCGACGAGGAAACCGGCGACATTCTGCTTTCCGGCATGGGGCAGCTCCATATCGAGCTTTCCGTGGAAAAGGCCAAGCGCCGCTTCAAGACCGACATCGTGCTCAAGACGCCCAAGGTGCCCTATCGCGAGACCGTGCGCGGCAAGTGCCAGGTGCAGGGACGCCACAAGAAGCAGTCCGGCGGCCGCGGCCAGTTCGGCGACTGCTGGATCGAAATGGAGGGCATGCCGCGCGGCTCGGGCTATGTCTTTGAGGACGCCATCGTGGGCGGCGTCATTCCCCGCCAGTATATCCCGGCCATTGACAAGGGCATTCAGGAGGCCGCCAGCCGGGGCTTTCTCGCGGGCTGCCAGGTGGTGGACTTCCGCGTCAAGGTGTACGACGGCAGCTACCACACGGTGGACTCTTCGGAAATGGCCTTCAAGGTGGCGGGCTCCCTGGCGTTCAAAAAGGCCATGGAGACGCTCAAGCCCGTGCTTCTCGAACCCATCGTCCTGCTCACGGTGTCCATTCCCGATGAAAGCATGGGCGATGTCATCGGCGACCTTTCCTCGCGGCGCGGCAAGGTGCTGGGTTCCGACTCGCAGGGCGGCCTCACGGAGATCAAGGCCCATGTGCCCATGAGCGAAGTGCTCCGCTATGCGCCGGACCTGCGCTCCATGACGGGCGGCCAGGGCTTCTTCACCATGGAATTCGATCATTACGAGGAAGCGCCCCAGCCGGTGGCCGAAAAGGTCATTGCCGAGCATGAGGCCGCGCGCGCCGCGGAATAGGCCGGCCCTCCCCAACGCATGAAAAAGGGACGCCTGCGGGGCGTCCCTTTTTTTGCGCGGATTTCGAGTTTCCCGGGATGTCGGGAGGTATGGGGGGGAGCCCCCGCGCCGCTATGCCTGCGGGGGGACGCCGCAACCGGCGCTCCGCTCGATGAGGCTGACGGCGCGGGCGATCTGCCTGCCCAGACGCGTCTCCCGGGCAAGCTCGCGTTCCACGGCGGTTATGCTCCGCAACACCGTGGAATGGCGGCGATTGAAGGCGCTCCCGATGTCCTCCAGAGAAAGTTCCGTATGCTTGCGCACAAGATAAAACACCGTATTGCGCCCCTGGACGCACTCCTGCCGGCGGGAGCGGGAACGAAGCTGCGCCTCGCTGAGACCATAGCTTTCGCAGACAAGGCGGATGATGGATTCCATGTCCAGCCCCTGCTCGATGCCCGCGTACTGTCCCACCACTTCCATGGCCAGGTCCACATTCAGGCCGCAATTGAGCAGGCGCGCCTTGAAAATCAGGCTGTTGAGGCAGGATTCCAGCTGGCGGACATCGCCATGCAGCCGCGAGGCCAGCAAATCGCGGACCTCGTCCGGCAGCAGGACCTGAAAACTCCTTGCCTTCTGCGTGAGGATACGGCCTCGCATCTCCCTGTCCGGACGGCCGATGCTCGTGAGGATGCCGGAACAGAAATGGGACACGAGCTGCGGGTCCATATCGCGCAGCTCGCGCGGGGCAAAGGAGGAAGTCAGGATGACACGCCCGCCGCGGTCCTGAAGGCTCTTGATGACCGCAAGCGCCAGTTCCTGCATGGCCTTCTTGCGCTGGAAAAAGTGCACATCCTCCAGCAGCAGGACGTCCAGGTCCCGCAAACGGCTCTTGAAGCCCTCCAGGTCCTGGCTTTTCAGGGCCTGCACAAACCGCGAGGCGAATTCCTCGGCGGTCAGGTAGGCTATCCGCAGGTCTGTGCCTTCGCCGCTGATGGCCTGCCCGGCGGACTGGGTGAGGTGGGTCTTGCCCAGACCGGAAGCGCCCGCAACAAAAAGCGTGTGGACCTGACCGCCCTGCCGGCAAATATCCCGCGCGGCGGCCACAGCCATGCTGTTGCTCGGCCCGATGATAAAATCCTCAAAGCTGTGGCGCCAGCCGACTGTCGGAAAGCGTGTGGAAGCCGCCAGCGGCCGTGCGGCCTGCGGCAGGGGGATCTGCGTGGCGGCTTCCGCGCGGGCGCGGCGCCCCAGGCCGGGCACAACGCTGGCCACGAGTTCACCGGCGCTGGCACTCCCCCCTGCGGCATGGCGGCCAGGGGCGCCTTCCGCCACCTCCAGCCGCACCCGGACGGCCTCGGGAGCCACGGCAAGCACAGGCGCGGCCGCTTCGCGGAACTTCGCCAGCAAATGCCGCTTCAGCCATTCCGCCATATAGGCACTGGGCACGGTCAGCCGCAGTTCCGCGCCTTCTATCGAGGCGCGCAACGGCGCGATCCAGACCTTGAAAATGCCAGAATCCAGCATTTTCTTGAGATTTTCAGAAATATCCGCCCATTTGCCTTGCATGGGTAGGCATATAGCCCGAGGCCCCGGGACAGGCAACGGAGAGCACGCCTCTGTCACAGGCTGGAGCGCCTTTTGCTTTCCCCAAAGAATAAAACTTGCAACATTCTGGAATAAAAAAATTTTTTTATAAAACTTGAAGAAGCGGCATGCCGGAGAAACGCTTGCTGGGCAACGATTTTCTCCGTGGCAAGGACGATATGCACAGATTTAAAAAAATTTTTTCCACAATGATATTTTTTATTATCTGTATTTTTCGCATGATTTCTTCATTTTTTTCCTTTCACAGCTCTCTTCCATTCATGACCGGACAGGAAGCTGGGAGCCGGCCCCCCATCGCC
>URHE01000035.1 GCA_900547595.1 uncultured Desulfovibrio sp. | reverse complement strand
GACGCGGACGGCGATGCCGCCCCCTGCGCGGGGCGCGCCCTGCTCGTTTCCGTGGCGGCGGAGCCGCGCCCCGTGCAGGAGCAGCACCTCACCGAACTGGCGGAGCTGGCGCGCACGGCGGGGCTGGCCGTGGGCGGCCGCGGCATCCAGCGCGTGACGCGCCCGGACCCGCATTCCATCCTCGGCAAGGGCAAGCTCGCGGAGCTGGAAGTGACGGCCCTGCGCGAGAATGCGGACATCCTCGTCTTTGACGGCGAGCTTTCCCCCGCCCAGATACACAATCTCGCGGACATCACCGAGCGCAAGGTCATCGACCGCACCCAGCTCATCCTCGATATTTTCGCCCAGCACGCGGCCTCGCGCGCCGGGCGCCTCCAGGTGGAGCTGGCCCAGCTGCGCTATGTGCTGCCCCGGCTGGCGGGGCGCAACCGCGCGCTGGACAGGCTCATGGGCGGCGTGGGCGGGCGCGGCCCCGGCGAAAGCCGTCTTGAGACGGACCGCCGCAAGGTCCGCGAGCGCATGACGCGCCTGAACCACGAGCTGGAAAAACTCCGCCGCCAGCGTGGCCTGGCCCGGCGCGCGCGGCGCGACATCCCCCTGGCGGCGCTGGTGGGCTATACCAACGCGGGCAAGTCCACGCTGCTCAATACCCTGACACGTTCCCGCGTCCTGGCGGAAAACCGGCTGTTCGCCACCCTTGACCCGGCCACGCGGCGCTTGCGCGTTCCCGGCGAGCGGGAAGTGGTCATCTCCGACACCGTGGGCTTCATCCGCAACCTGCCGCGCGAACTGGTGGACGCCTTCCGCGCCACGCTGGAAGAACTGGCCGCGGCGGACTTTCTCATCCATGTGGCCGATGCCTCGCATCCCGACCTGCTCCAGCAGATCGCCTCGGTGGAGCGCATCCTGGAAGAGCTGGAACTGCCCGCGGTGCCGCGCGTGCTCGCGCTCAACAAGTGGGACCGCCTGCCGGCCCCGGCGCGCGCGGAACTGGCCGACGCCTTTCCCCGGGCCATTCCCCTGTCCGCGCGCACGGGCGAGGGGCTGGAGGCGCTGTTCCGCTGGCTGGAACGGGAGCTGGCGCTCAGGCGCGCGCTGCCCGGCGCGGCGCGCGGCCCATGGCGGCCGGATGCCGGGGCGCCGGACGATGCCGGCGGCGACGCGGAGGATTCGCCGCCCGGCCCGGACGCCTTTCCCCTCCAGTGACGGCGCGCCGCCGCTCTTGCCATTCATGCCGTTCCGGCATAGAAGTATTTTCCATTTTTCAGATTCCAGTATACACTGCGGTTGATGGGTATTCCTCAAGTCCGTCTGGAGCGGAGCGACAGACGGATGCTGGTGCCGGAAGAATCCGCAAAAATGGCAAAGCCATATTTTACGCCGCATCCCGCGGTCCAGAAGGAGTCGCCATGCGTCCCGCATCCTGCGGCATTGCGCCGGAAGGCTGGCCCTGCATCGGCCTCGCCGTGTTCACGACCCTTGTCCTCTCCCTGTTCCAGTGCTGGATCCCCGCCGCTCTCGGCTGGATCGCCACCCTGTTCTGCCTGCACTTTTTCCGCGATCCCGAGCGTGTGGTCCCCCAGACGCCGGGCCTTGCCGTGAGCCCCGCCGATGGCCGCGTCATCCGCATCGAGCCGCGCCCCGACCCCTTCAGCGGCAGGGAACGGCTCTGCATCAGCGTCTTTATGAACCTTGTGAGCGTTCATGTGAACCGCGCGCCCGTGGCCGCGCGCGTGGACGAGGTGCGCTACTGGCCGGGCAAGTTCTTCAACGCCTCGCTGGACAAGGCTTCCACCGACAACGAGCGGTGCGGCTGGAGCCTCGCCGACGCGGATGGCCGGATGTGGACCATGGTGCAGATCGCGGGCCTTGTGGCCCGGCGCATCGTCTGCCGCGCCGAGGCGGGCGACGCCCTCGCCCGCGGCGAGCGCGTGGGCATGATCCGCTTTGGCTCCAGAGTTGACCTTTACCTGCCCGAAGGCTATGTTCCGGCGGTACAGCTTGGCGACAAGGTCTTTGCCGGAGAAAGCCCCATCGCCCGCCGCAGCGGGGACGGGGCCTGAGTCTTTCCGGCGTTGCGTCCCTTTCCAGCAGTGGTTATCCCATGGACGACACTGAACGAAAAAAACCCGCCAGAAGCGCCTACCTGCTCCCCAACATGCTCACCACCCTGAGCATGTTCCTGGGCTTTCTCTCCATGGTCTGGGCGGGTCAGGGCAGGTTCGAGCAGGCGGGCATGGCCATTCTGGTCTCGGCCCTCATGGACGGTCTTGACGGCAAGGTGGCCCGGCTCACCAATACGGCGAGCGAATTCGGCGTCCAGTACGATTCCCTGGCCGATCTCGTGGCCTTCGGCCTGGCCCCGGCCATCCTCCTCTGGCACTGGCAGCTCTGCAATTTCGGGCGCGTGGGCGTGGCGGCGGCCTTCATCTATGCTGCCTGCGGCGCGCTGCGCCTGGCGCGCTTCAACGTGAGCACAGCCGTGACCGGCAAACGCTTCTTCGTGGGGCTGCCCATTCCCGCGGGCGGCTGCACGGTGGTGACGTTCATCTTTTTCGCCGCGCTCTTCCCCGCATGGCTGAACACCTTCACGCCCTATGCGGCCCTGCTGCTGGCGGTGGCCGTGGGCGTGCTCATGATCAGCCGCGTGCGCTACTTTTCCTTCAAGGAATACGACATCCTCACCGCGCACCCGGTGCGGAGCATGCTGGCCTTCCTCTTTCTCCTGGCGCTCGTGGTCTCCGTGCCGCGCGTTTTCGGTTTTGCCTACTGCGCCCTCTACATCGCGGGCGGCCTGGCCTACACCTTCGTCATCCTGCCGCGCCGCGACCGCAAGCTCCTGCGTTCCCTGTCACCGCAGGACCACTGACGGGGCGGAGACGGCGGAACACTCCCGCGGCCCATCCGGCGCCCGCAGGTCCGAACGGCCCCGCGCGGGCGGCGCGTCGGCACCGGGGCCGAAAACCGCGCCCCATCCCATCGTTTCGGAGGCATCCCATGGCTGATCGCGTCTACTTTTTCGACACCACCCTGCGCGACGGCGAACAGTCGCCGGGCGCGACCATGAACTTTCAGGAAAAGCTGCGCCTCGCCCACCAGCTCGAGGTGCTGGGCGTGGACATCATCGAGGCGGGCTTTCCCGCGTCCAGCCCCGGAGATTTCGAGGCGGTGCGCGCCATCGCCGCCCAGGCCGGGGAGAACGTCCAGATCGCCGGGCTTGCCCGCTGCGCGCAAAAGGATATCGACCGCTGCTGGGAGGCCGTCAAGGCGGCAAAGCAGCCCCGCATCCACACCTTCATCGCCACCTCCGCGCTGCACATGGAATACAAGCTGCGCAAGACGCCGGAGGAAGTGCTGGCCCTGGCGAAGGAATCCGTGGCGCGCTGCGCCTCCTATACGCCCAATGTGGAGTTTTCCTGCGAGGATTTTTCCCGCTCGGACCCGGACTTCGTCTGCCGCGTGGTGGAAGCGGCCATCAATGCCGGGGCCACCACCATCAACCTGCCGGACACCGTGGGCTATGCCCAGCCCGACGAGTTTGCCGCCATGGTGCGCCATGTGATGGAGCACACGCCCAACAGCGGCAAGGCGGTTTTCAGCGTCCACTGCCATGACGACCTCGGCCTGGGCGTGGCCAACACCCTGGCCGCCCTGCGCGCGGGCGCGCGCCAGGCGGAGGTGGCGCTCAACGGCATCGGCGAGCGCGCGGGCAACGCGGCCCTGGAAGAAGTGGCCATGGCCCTGCATGTGCGCCAGGACTACTACGGCCTCAGGGACGGCATCAGGACCGAGCAGATCTATCCCACCTGCCGGCTGCTCTCCATCATCATCGGCCAGCCCATTCCCAACAACAAGGCCATCACCGGGGCCAACGCCTTTGCCCACGAGTCCGGCATCCATCAGGACGGCATGCTCAAGCACCGCGAGACCTACGAGATCATGACGCCCCAGGCGGTGGGCCGCAGCGCCACGCATCTTGTCATCGGCAAGCATTCCGGCCGCAATGCGGTGCGCAGCAAGTTCGAGAGCCTGGGCTACTCGCTGGACGACGAGCAGCTCAACCAGGTCTTTGAAGCCGTCAAAAAGCTTGCCGACCGCAAGAAGCAGCTCCACGACGAGGATCTCATGGCCCTGGTGCAGCAGGAGGTCTACCGCATCCCCGACCGCCTGCGGCTCAGGCATGTGAGCGTGCAGAGCTCCGATTCCGGAGGCGTGCCGCCCACGGCCGCCGTGCTCATGGACGTGGCCGGGGAGGAAAAGAGCGGCGCGGGCTTCGGCGCCGGGCCCATCGACGCGCTCTACAACGTCATCGCCGACCTGGCGGGCCGCCAGCCGGAGCTGGAGCAGTATTCCATCAACGCCATCACCGGCGGCACGGACGCGCTCGGCGAAGTGACGGTGCGCCTGCGCGAGAACGGCCTCTCCGTGGTGGGCCGGGGCAATCACCCCGACATCCTGGTGGCCAGCGCCAGAGCCTTTGTGGATGCGCTCAACAATCTCGCCAAGCGCGAGGCCGAGGGCGAACGCCTCCATTCGCAGCATTCCTGAACCGCCCCCGAGCGCGCGGGAGTGCGGGACCGGGCGGACCCATGTGCCGGAGCCCCTCCGCGCGCGGCGGCTCGCGCAGGGCCGCGCATTGATCATGCAGCCAAAGGAACAGACCATGCCCAGAACCCTTGCCCAGAAGATCCTTCAGCGCCATACGGACGAACCGGTGGAGGACGGCGCCATTGTCCGCTGCCGCGTCTCTCTGGTGCTCGCCAATGACATCACCGGCCCGCTCGCCATCAAGTCCTTCCGGGGCATGGGCGCCGCGCGCGTCTTTGACCGGGACAGGATCGCCCTGGTCATGGACCATTTCACGCCGCAGAAGGACATCGACTCCGCCAATCAGGTCATGGTGAGCCGCCGCTTCGCCGAGGAGCAGGGCATCACCCACTACTACGAGGGCGGCAACTGCGGCGTGGAGCACACCCTGCTGCCGGAACTGGGCCTGGTGGGCCCCGGCGACCTTGTCATCGGCGCCGACAGCCACACCTGCACCTACGGCGGCATCGGCGCCTTTGCCACGGGCATGGGCTCCACCGACATCGCCGCGGCCATGGCCCTGGGCGAGACCTGGCTCAAGGTGCCACCCACCATCCGCGTGGAATATGACGGCGCCATGCCCCGCTGGCTGCGCGCCAAGGACCTCATGCTCCTGCTCATCGGCCGCATCGGCGTGGACGGCGCGCTGTACAAGGCGCTGGAATTCGGCGGCCCGGTCATCGACGCCCTGGGCGTGGAAGGCCGCCTGACCATGGCCAACATGGCCATCGAAGCCGGGGCCAAGGTGGGCCTCTTCCCGGTGGACGCCGTCACCCTGGCCTGGTGTGCGGCGCGCGGCCATGCCGTGGCGCCGGACCTTGCCGCCGGGCTGGCCGCCGACGCGGACGCGGGCTATGAATCCGTCGTGCGTCTGGACGTGACGGGCCTTGAGCCCGTGGTGGCCTGCCCGCACCTGCCCTCCAATGTGCGGCCCGTGTCGGAAGTGAAGGATGTGCCCGTCCAGCAGGTGGTCATCGGCTCCTGCACCAACGGCCGCCTGAGCGACATGCGCGACGCCGCCGAGGTGCTGCGCGGACGCAGGGTGGACAAAAAGGTCCGCTGCATCGTCCTGCCCTCCACCCCGGAAGTGTGGAAAGCCTGCCTGAAGGAGGGCCTCATGGAGGTCTTTGTGGACGCAGGCTGCATCGTGGGCCCCTGCACCTGCGGCCCCTGCCTGGGCGGCCATACGGGCATCCTCGGCGATGGCGAGGCCGCCGTGACCACCACCAACCGCAATTTCAAGGGCCGCATGGGCAGCCTGGATTCCCGCGTCTATCTGGCAAGCCCGGTGGTGGCCGCGGCCAGCGCCATCGCGGGCAGGGTGGCCGGCCCCGCGCAGCTCGGCCTGTAATACGGGCACAGGAGATACCGACTCATGCTGTACAAGGGCAGGGCCCACAAGGTGGGCGAACATGTGGATACGGACGCCATCATCCCGGCGCGCTTTCTTGTCACCGCCGACCCGCAGAAGCTCGGCGAAAACTGCATGGCCGGCATCGAGCCGGACTGGGTGCGCCGCGTGCACAGGGGCGACATCCTCGTGGCCGGGCGCAACTTCGGCTGCGGCTCCTCGCGCGAGCACGCCCCCCTGGCCATCCTGGGCGCGGGCATGCCCGTGGTGGTCGGGCACAGCTTCGCGCGCATCTTCTACCGCAACGCCTTCAACATGGGCCTGCCCCTGCTGGAAGTGGGCGACGCCGTGGACGCCATCAATGACGGCGACGAGCTGGAGATCGACACCGCTTCGGGCCGCATCCGCGACCTGACCACCGGCGGGGAGATCGTCTGCCCGCCCCTGCCGGAATCCATGCGCGGGATCCTCGCCAGCGGCGGTCTGGTGGGCTATGTGAAAGAACGCCTCCGGCACGGGGAGTAAATGCCATGAACGCACGCATCTGTCTTTTGCCGGGTGACGGCATCGGCCCGGAGATACTGGCCCAGGGCGTGGCCGCGCTCAAGGCCGTGGCCCGGAAGTTCGGCCATGACTTCACCTTTGCGGACGCGCTCATCGGCGGCGCCGCCGTGGATGCCTGCGGCGAGCCCCTGCCGCAGGAGACCGTGACGCGCTGTCTGGCCGCCGATGCCGTCTACCTCGCCTCGGTGGGCGGCCCCAAATGGGACGGGCTTGCGCCTCGGCAGCGGCCCGAACGCGGTCTGCTCGGCATCCGCAAGGCGCTGGGGCTCTTCGCCAACCTGCGCCCGGCCCTGCTCTTCCCCGAACTGGCCGGGGCCTGCCTGCTCCGCGAGGACATCGCGGCGCGCGGCCTGGACCTCATCGTGGTGCGCGAACTCACCGGCGACATCTATTTCGGCGAACCGCGCGGGCAGGAGATTCGCAACGGCCTGCGCACGGGTTTCAATACCATGCTCTACAACGAGGAGGAGATCCGCCGCATCGCCAGGGTCGCCTTTGAAACGGCCCGCGGACGCCGCAACAAGGTCTGCTCCGTGGAAAAGAGCAACGTGCTGGAGACCTCCCGCCTCTGGCGCGAGGTGGTGCTGGAGACGCACGCGGACTACCCGGACGTGGAGCTCTCCCACCTCTATGTGGACAACGCGGCCATGCAGCTCGTGCGCGATCCCTCGCAGTTCGACGTCATCCTCACCGGCAATATCTTCGGCGACATCCTTTCGGACGAGGCTTCGGTCATCACGGGCTCGCTGGGCATGCTGCCCTCGGCCTCGCTGGGCGCGGGCGCCCCCGGCCTGTTCGAGCCCATCCACGGCTCCGCGCCGGACATCGCCGGGCAGGACAAGGCCAACCCGCTGGCCACCATCCTTTCGGGCGCCATGCTCCTGCGGCTTGGCCTGCATCTTGCCGCCGAGGCCGAATGCGTGGAGGCCGCCGTGCGCCGCGTGCTCGCCGACGGCTTCCGCACCGCCGACATCATGGAGCCGGGCAAGACCCTCGTGGGCTGCGCGGAAATGGGCCGCAAGGTGGCGGAGCGCATTTCCGGCTAGAGCCGTCGCGCAAGGTTCTGTTCTGCTTTTTGGCTGGTAGTGCCTGTGCTGTGTGGGTAATGCCGAAATTCTCCGTCAAAAACAGCTATTTCAGGGCTGGCTGCGTCAGAGAAAAATTTTCTTGGTCGAGTACGAGAGTACACTCCCTGCGAAAATTTTTCTCTTCCTTGCCAGCCCCGAAATATCTTATTTTTTAGGATTCTTCCGGCACCAGCACCCGTCTGTCGCTCCGCTCCAGACGGACTTGAGGAATATCCATCAACCGCAGTGTATAACAGCGCCTTTCGCAATGAAATCGCGCAAACGTTCCGCGGATACGGGCGCGCGACGCCCGCAGAACCAGCCGGGATCCCTACAGCACCCGATAGTAGACCGCGGGCTCGCGCAACAGGCCCGCGTCCGCGGCGCGGCCCAGGGCGCCGCTCATGGCGCGGGCCGTGGTTTCGTGGGTCATAAAGACGAGCGGCACGCCGCTGGCCCCGTCGCCGGCCTTCTGGATCATCTGGGCCACGCTGATGCCCTCGGCGGCCATGCAGCCGGAGATGTCCCGGAGCACGCCCGGCGTGTCCTCCACCATGACGCGCACATAGTAGGGCGAGCGCCAGTCCTCGGGCGGCACGATGGCCGCGCGCTCCAGCTCGCTTTCCGCAAAGCCGGTGTTGTTGGGCCGTTCCTCGCGGGCCACGGCCATGAGGTCGGCCAGCACGGCCCCGGCCGTGGGCAGGCTGCCCGCGCCGCGCCCGTGGAAAAAGAGCGGCCCGGCGGCATTGGCGTCCACGCGCAGGGCATTGTAGGCCCCGCCCACGCGCGCCAGAAGGAACGTATGGTGCACCAGGGCGGGGAATACCCCCGCCTCCAGCCGCAGGGGCGCGTCCTTCGCGGCGCCGCCGGCGGCAACGCGCGCCTGCCCGATGAGCTTGATGCGGTAGCCGAACTCCCGCGCAAAGCGGATGTCCAGCGCGGCCATGCCCCGGATGCCGCGCACGGCGAGCGCGGCATAGGGATAATCCACGCCCCAGGCCAGGCGGATGAGCAGGACAAGCTTGTGCGCCGCGTCGTGGCCGTCGATGTCGAGCGTGGGATCCGCCTCGGCAAAGCCGAGCTCCTGCGCCTGGCGCAGCGCATCGCCAAACTCCACGCCGCTGGAGGTCATTTCCGAGAGGATATAGTTGCTCGTGCCGTTGAGGATGCCCATGAGCGACTCGATGCGGTTGCCCACCAGACTTTCCTTGAGCGCCTGGACCACCGGGATGGCGCCGGCCACGCTCGCCTCGTAGCGCAGGATGCGCCGCTTGCGCCGCGCCAGGCGGAACAGGGCCAGGCCGTCCTCGGCCAGCAGGGCCTTGTTGGCCGTGACCACATGCTTGCCGTGTTCCAGCGCCGCGCTGATGATGCCGCGCGCCGCGTCGATGCCGCCCATGAGTTCCACGAGGACGTCGATCCCGGGGTCATTGACCAGCCGGGCCGGGTCGGTGGTGAGCACCGCCCCGGGTGGCAGCGGCACTTCGCGCGCCTTGTGCGCGTCGCGCACGAGAACGGCCCTGACCTCCATATCCCTGCCCGTGCGCCGGCGGATGATGTCCGCATTGTCCATCAGCAGGCGCGCCAGGCCGCCGCCCACCGTGCCGAAGCCGGCCAGTGCCACGCCCAGGGGGCGCGTTTCGCTGCTCTTGCTCATCGGTATTCCTGTCGTTGCGGGGGATCGTCCCCGGACCTTACTCCCCCGCGCCCGAAAGCAGACGCCGGATATTGCTGATGGCCTGCCGGGTGCGGTGTTCGTTTTCAATGAGCGCAAAGCGCACATATTCGTCGCCATAGGAGCCGAAGCCCAGCCCCGGCGAAACCGCCACATGGGCCTCGGTGAGCAGGAGCTTGGAAAACTCCACGGACCCCATCTTGCGGAACGGCTCGGGGATGCGCGCCCAGACGAACATGGTGGCCTTGGGCGGCATCGTTTCCCAGCCGATGCGGTTGAGGCCCTCCACCAGCTTGTCGCGCCGCTCGCGGTAGGTGTCGCGCACCTGGGCCACGCAGTCGTCCGGCCCGTTGAGCGCCACCGTGGCGGCGATCTGGATGGGCTGGAAGATGCCGTAATCGAGATAGCTCTTGATGCGCGCCAGCGCATGGATGAGCCGGGGATTGCCCAGGCAGAAGCCCACGCGCCAGCCGGGCATGGAATAGCTCTTGGAAAGGGTGGAAAATTCCACGCCCACGTCCTTTGCGCCCGGCACCTGAAGAAAGCTCGGGGCCTCGTAGCCGTCAAAGGTCAGGTCCGCATAGGCCAGGTCATGGATGACCCATATCTGGTTCTCTTTGGCGAATTCCACCACCTTGCGGAAGAATTCGAGGTCCGTCACTTCCGTGGTGGGATTGTGCGGATAGCAGAGGAAGAGCAGCTTGGGCTTGGGCCACGCCTGCCGGGTGGCGGCGGTGAGGTCCTCGAAAAAGTCGCGGCCATGGCCGATGGGCACGCTGCGCACATCCGCCCCGGCGATGATGGGCGCATATTTGTGGATGGGATAGGTGGGGTCGGGCGCGAGCACCACGTCCCCGGGCTGGAGCATGGCCAGGCAGAGATGGGCCAGCCCCTCCTTGGAGCCCATGGTGACGATGGCTTCCGAGTCCGGGTCCAGCTCCACGTCGTAGAGACGGCGGTAGCGGTCGCAGATGGCCTTGCGCAGGTTGGGAATGCCGCGGGAGAGCGAGTAGCGGTGATTGACCGGCTTTTGCGCCGCCTCCGTGAGCTTGTCCACCACATGGGCCGGCGTGGGGATGTCCGGATTGCCCATGCTGAAATCCACGATGTCGATATTCTGCCGCCGGAGCTTCATCTTGAGCTCGCCCACAACGGCAAAGACATAGGGTGGCAGGCGCTGGATGCGGGAAAACTCTTCCATGGCATATCTCCGTTCGCCGCCCGAAAAGGCGGGCGAGAGGCGCCCGCGCCGCAGGCCCGGCGCGGGACGGTTAAGAAAGACCGGCTGGTCAACATAGCCCACGGATCGCCACGCTGTAAAGGCATTTGCCCATTGACGGGCAACCCGGAGGGCTTGCCAGCGGCGGAACAACCCTCTATATGCGGCCCATGGAACGCCCGACGCCCACCTTCCCGGCGGCATGGCCGCCGCCGGCCTCCGTTCCCGCGCTCCGGCCCGGCGCGGAAAACGCCCGCGCCCCACGCGGAGCGCTGCCATGAAAGCGCCCCGCCCCGCGGCGCGCCTCCTCCGTCTGGCGCTGCCCCACCTGTCCACCTTTTTCTCCTTCAGCGCCATCCAGGGCGCCCAGCTCCTCCTGCCGCTCCTGGCGCTGCCCTGGCTCGCGCGTGTGCTCGGGCCGCACGCCTTCGGCCTGCTCATGTACATGAGCCTCATCCCGCCGCTGGTCGCCCTGGTCATGGACTGGGGCTTTCCCTTGGGCGCGGCCCGGGAAGCCGCGCGCCTGCGGGGGGATCGCGAGGCCCTGGCGCGGCTCATGGGCGCGGTCTTTTCCGGCAGGCTGCTCCTGGCGCTGGCCTGCATGGCGGCAAGCCTCGTCCTGCTGCCGCTGGTGCCTCATGCGCCGGAGCATCCCGCGGCCTACGGCCTTGCCGTCCTCATGGGCATCAGCCGGGGCATCAGCCCGGTCTGGTTTTTTCAGGGCGCGGGTTTCGGCATGCGGCGCATGGCCGCCTGGGATGTGGGCTCCTCGCTCTGCGCCCTGGCGCTCACCTTCCTCTGTATCCGGCGGCCGGAAGCCTGGCCGCTCTACCTGTTCTTTACCGCGTTCTGCAAGGGGCTTGCCTATACCGGCCTTTCCCTCGGGCTCATGCGCGCGTGGCGGGCGCGCCTGAGCCTCCGGGACGGCTGGCAGGCCCTGGGCCGCGCGCGCACGCTCTTTGCCGGCGCCGTGGCGCCGGTCCTTTCCACCAGCGGCGGCCAGTTTGTGCTCGGCTATTTTCTCAGCGCCGCCGACATGGGCCTGCTCGTGGCCGTGAACAAGATCGTCCGCGCGCTGGTCAGCCTGCTCAAACCGGCAATCCAGACGCTCTTCCCGGAACTCTGCGCCCTGAACGGCCGGCACTCGCCCCGCACGGCGCGCCTCCTCCTGCTTTTCACGGGCGCGGCCACGGGCTGCATGCTGCTCGCGGCGGCCCTGGCGTGGCTCACCGCGCCCTGGCTCATCCGTCTGGCCCTCGGGCCGGACTATGCCGGGGCCGTGCCCGTCCTGCGGCTGATGCTCCCGCTGGCGCCCCTGCTCGCCTGCGACATGGTCCTGGCGGCGCAGGTGCTGGTGCCGCTGGGCCTGGAGCGCGCGCAGACCCTCGTGCAGTGGGGCGCGGCGCTCCTCGGCCTGCCCCTGGCCGCCCTGCTGGGCGCCTGCCTCGGCGTCACGGGAGGCGCGCTGCTGCCCGTGGCCGTGGAGGCGCTGACCTTTTTGGGCCTTGCGGGCTGCGTCCTGCGCTTCTGCCCCGGCGCGCTCATCCCCGGCGCGCGCCTGCCGCGTTAAAACGGGAGATATGGGAAGAAGCCCCTTTACAAAGATGGCGCTCTGCCTTAAACAGGAATCGCTCTCATTTACAAAAATCATCAACAAAGCATGAGGAGGAATTTCATGAGCAAGACCGACCAGAACCTGATGGACGCCTTTGCGGGCGAATCCCAGGCCAACCGCAAATATCTCGCCTTCGCCAAGGCCGCCGAGCAGGAGGGCATGCCCCAGATCGCCAAGCTCTTCCGCGCCGCCGCCGCCTCCGAGACCGTCCACGCCCTGACGCATCTCAAGAACGCGGGCAAGATCGGCACCACCGCCGAGAACCTCAAGGACGCTCTTGCCGGCGAGACGCATGAATACACCAAGATGTACCCCGAAATGATCAGGGACGCCGAGGCCGAGGGCAAGACCGCCGTGGCCAGGTACTTCGGTTACGTCAACAAGGTGGAGGAGATCCACGCCAACCTGTACAAGAAGGCCATGGAAAATCCCTCCAAAATCTCCAACGAGGACTACTACGTCTGCAAAGTCTGCGGCTACACGCACCAGGGCCCGGTGGAATCCTGCCCTGTCTGCGGCGCGGGCGCCGCGGCCTTCTTCAAGGTCGGGGAGTGCTGCCAGTAGCGGCACGGGCAAACGCCCCTTTCCGGGCCGACCGCCGTTTTCCGGCGGCCGGCCTTTTTTTTGGCTCTGTTATCCCTGGCGGCGTTGGACGTTGGCGCATATTGCGATTGAAAATATCTGCACGACAGATGCTTTCCTCAACAAAATGCTCCGGATGTGTCAGCCCTGCCGCGCATGTCCGGGTTTGGGGAACAGGGGCGGGATGCCAGATTTTGCTGCTGGTCATGTGGTCAAATATGGGCTACTTTCCGCCGATGAAAGAATGCGCTTTTTATATGTCGCCCTATGAAATGGCGTATTTTGGCTCCATACTCCGAAACCTGCCGAAAGAATTCATTGATATTCATATCGGCCACCTCAATCGTAAAATTACCGATTTTTCAACTCTGAAGCCCGAATACAGGGAGCAGATAGACAAGTTTGCCGATGATGGATACACGGTCCTGCCGCTTGACCCGGATGCGCTGGATGAGTATCGGGCAGCTGCGATGAGCACGGAATTCTACGGCCCCGCCTCAAAGCTGTTCGATTGGTCAAAAAAGCGCCAAACCAGACTTGCCGCCCTTGTTCACAGCACATATCTGCCACTGGAAACCACAGGTCTCGCGGCACGCTATTATCTGCTCGCGAGCAGGCGCGAAGCCGAATACCCGGAATCGCGGAAAGTTTCGCCGTCAAAAAACCCCCTCCTTTTCAAAAAATTTTCCTCATTTCCCCGGCACATGCTGAATGAATACGCATGGACCGGTCCCTATCATTTCGGAGACTGGCTGGAGAAACGGTTTCTGGATAAAAGCGTTTTGCGTGCCGGGCTGGAAGAAAAACTGAAAAGGGAGCTCGATCCCTCAAAGCCGGTGGTGGCCTTTCTCGAAAGCTGGTACAATCATCCGGGGCAAATGCAGGCGGGGCTGGAAAAACTCGCCCCGCATGTCAATCTGATCATCAAGAAGTTTACACCCATGGACATTCCGGGAGCGTATCCATGGCCTGATGACAGTTTCGCTCCCAATCTTCTGCGCTTTGCCGCTGATTTTATCCTGGCCTCATACAGATCGGGAACATTGACCTCTTCCACCATGCTGGGTTTGCCAGTCATTCCCTATTATACCCCATCGATCAGCCAGGACTGGTATGTGCGCAGCAAATGGGCTTCGTACACGCTGTTGATGCCTGAGAATCATGAAGGGAAAGACATGTGCGTCGATATTCTCACAAAAATCAACCCGCCCATAGACCTGCTTGCGACGGACAGACTGCTTGAGAGAATGGATTCCCGGGATTGGTGGAGTGCTTACCAGCGGGCGTTGCCCGCCGCCCAAAAGGCCATTTTTGGCGATTACGAGATAGAGGGGGCCGCCGCGCGGGCGGCCAGACTGCTGATAAGGATCACCGGCACGGGCAGTTTCGGAAATGATGTGGCAGCCCTGAAGCTGCGCCCGGAATTCGCCGCACCCATTCCAGCCTCATGCTGAAAGGCGCTGTTCCCCGGTGCGGTTGACGGATATTCCGCGTTCCGTCCGGAGCGCAGCGACAGACAGATGCTGGAACGGAAAGTTCCCGGCAGTATCGGGCGCTGCTTTCGATCATGAAGTCCAGGCATGATTTCATCAAAAGACGCTGAAGGGCGGGGACGATCCAGAGAACGGCAGCGTTCTCCCCGCAAGATCCGTCAGACGACAGGAAGGGCCCGCCCGGCCCCATCACTTGCCATCCGCGCGCGGAAGCCGTAAACTATTCGTTTGCACCCGTCATATCCATAGCTGTATTCAGGCGGGCGCACCCACAGCCAAGGGGTGGAACGGCCATGCGTCACAAGGGCCCGCACATTTCCATCGCGCCTGACCATGTGGTCAACCGCATCCTGAAGATCAACGCCGACGATTTCGCCGAATGGCCGGAATCCGTCCGCACCCTCGCCATCAGCATTGCCGAGGAGCTCTTCCTCGTCGCCTACAATCCCTTCATTGACGCCGAACTCGTGCGCGAGAGCGTGCGCGCCAGTTTTGAGCGCGAGTCCGTGGCGCTGGCCCACTATTACGCCACGGCCATTGCCGAGGGCATCACCATGTTCTGGTCCGCCTACGAGGCGGAAGCCGCCTTCCGCGAGCGGCTGCTCGACGCCGTGGCCGACATCCTCCCCGAGGAGTGCATCCGCCGCGAGCCCGCGGCCCTGGTGGAAAACGCCACCGACGCCACGGACCTGCGCATGGAGCTGCCCCTGCTCGTGGTGGAGCCGGACAATGCCGAGCAGGTGGCCGCCCTGGTGCGGCTCGCCAATGACATGAAATTCGCGCTCATCCCGCGCGGCGGCGGTTCGGGCATGACCGGCGGGGCGGTGCCCGCGCGCAAGCGCGCCGTGGTGGTGAGCATGACGCGCCTCACCCGCATCGGCCCCGTGGACCTGGACGCCATGACCGTCACCTGCGAGGCGGGCGCCATCACCCAGCAGGTCATCGACGCCGTGGCGGCGGCGGGCGCGCTCTTCAGCGTTGACCCGGCCTCCAAGCAGGCGTCGTCCATCGGCGGCAACGTGTCGGAAAACGCGGGCGGCCCCAGCGCCTTTGAATACGGCACCACCCTCGACAACCTGCTCTGGTGGAAAATGGTCACGCCCACCGGCGAGATCATCACCGTGGAACGGGAGGAGCACCCCCGGCACAAGATACTGCCCGACGAAACGGCGGTATTCGCGGTCAAGGACGTCAGCGGCGGCGTGCGCAACGTGGTCCATCTGCGCGGCGACGAGATCCGCCTGCCGGGCCTGGGCAAGGACGTGACCAACAAGGCCCTGGGCGGCCTGCCCGGCATGCAGAAGGAAGGGGTGGACGGCATCATCACCGAAGCCTGTTTCATCATCCACAAGCGGCCCCGCCACTCCCGCGTCATGGTGCTGGAGTTTTTCGGCCGCTCCATGCACCCGGCGGCCCTGGTGGTGCGCGACCTCGTGGCCCTGCGCAACCGCATCCGCGCCGAGGGCGACTACGCCCACCTGTCGGCGCTGGAGGAGTTCAACGCCAAGTATGTGCAGGCCATCGAATACAAGCGCAAGTCGCGGAAATTCGAGGGTCTGCCCATTTCCGTCATCATCCTCCAGGCCGACGGCGACGACCCCTACCTGCTCGACAAGTGCGTGGGCGACATCGTCAGCGTGGCCGAAGCCCGGGAAAACGTGGACATCATCGTGGCGCGCGACGCCCGGGAGGCCGACCTCTTCTGGGAGGACCGCCACCGGCTCTCGGTCATCGCGCGGCGCACCTCGGGCTTCAAGCTCAACGAGGACGTGGTCATCCCCATGGAGCGCATCCCGGATTTCGCGCTCTTCCTCGAACAGCTCAACCTGGAATGCGCGGGCCGCGCCTACCGCAACGCCCTGCACGAAGTGGCGAGGCTCCCCGGCTTCCCCATGGAGGACAAGGCGTTCAACCGCGAGTTCTCCCAGGCCGCCAGCGCCGCTTCCGGGGACATTCCGGCCACGGAACTGTCGGACAACGAGCTCTATGCCCGCGCCGAGGGCTATCTCAAAAGCTTTGCCGAAACCTATCCGCACCTTGCCAGGAAGATCGAGGCCATCCGCGCCCAGATGGAGGCGGGCCGCATCATCGTGGCCAGCCACATGCACGCGGGCGACGGCAACTGCCATGTGAACATCCCGGTGAATTCCAACGACGCCCGCATGCTGGAAGAGGCGGAGGAAGCCGCGGCCCGCGTCATGGCCGAGTGTCAGGAGATGGGCGGCGAGGTCTCGGGCGAGCACGGCATCGGCATCACCAAGATTTCCTTTTTCGGACCGGACAAGATGGAGGCCCTGCGCCGCTTCAAGGAGCGCGTGGACCCGCGCGATGTCATGAACCCGGCAAAGCTCGTCCACCGCGAGCTGCCCGTCCGGCCCTTCACCTTCTCCTTCAACCGCCTCATCCGCGACATCCGCGAGAGCGGCCTCCCGGACAAGGAAACGCTCATCGGCCTGCTTTCGGCCATCCAGGTCTGCACGCGCTGCGGCAAGTGCAAGCTCGTCTGCGCCATGACCTATCCCGAGCGCTCCATGCAGTACCACCCGCGCAACAAGAACATGGCGCTCGGCATGCTGCTGGAGGCGGTCTATTATTCGCAGATCAATACCGGCCGCATCGACGAACGGCTGCTGCGCGAACTGCGCGATCTGGTGGAGCACTGCACGGCCTGCGGCCGCTGCACGGCCAACTGCCCCATGAAGATCCCCTCCGGGGAGGTGGCGCTCTCCCTGCGCGGCCTGCTCGACCACGAGGGCGCGGGCGGCCACCCCATCAAGGAGCGCGCGCTGAACTGGCTTGTGCGCGACATCCCGGCGCGCGCGCCCAAGGCCGCCAAGCTCGCCTCCGTGGGCCAGAAGATGCAGAACCGCGTTCTGGATTTCGTGCCCCAGGTCTGGCAGCGGCGCATGCAGAGCCCGCTCTTCTCCGGCCGGGGCCCCAAGACGGGCTACACCAACCTCTACGAAGCGCTCAAGCTCCATCGCGGTTCCATTTTCGTCCCCGCGGATACGGAAGATACGGCGGAAACGGCGGCGCCGGACGCCGCCCCCGGGCGGGGCCGCGAGCTAGCGCTCTACTTCCCCGGCTGCGGGGGCGCGCTCTTCTATGACCGCATCGGGCTTTCCTCCCTCATGCTCCTGCTCAGGGCGGGCATTTCCGTGGCTGTGCCCCCCCGGCACCTCTGCTGCGGCTTTCCCCTGCTGGCCGCGGGCATGGACACGGCCTTTGAGGACAATCTCGCCCAGAACCGCCAGTATCTCGCGGCCATGCTCCGCGCCCTCGGCCGCCAGGGCTTCAACTGCCGCTGGCTGGTCACGGCCTGCGGCTCGTGCCGCGACGGTCTGGAGCGCCTCCATCTTGAGGAGAGCTTCCCCACGCTCGAACGCCGCGACGTGACCCAGCTCGTCCTGCCGCGCCTGCCGCGGCTCCGGGAGATGGCGCCCCCGCAGGGGCCGGACGCGGCTTCCGGAGAGCCCCCGCAGGAGGATGCCCGACAGGCCCCCGCCGGGGGCGCCCTCTACCACGCCTCCTGCCACTGCGAATGGACCGACGTGCACAAGATCAAGGGCCAGCGCCAGCTCGTGGCCGCGCTGGAGGACTTTTCCGGCCGGCAGGTGGGCATGAGCCCCGGCTGCTGCGGTGAATCGGGCATGGGCGCCATGACCTCGCCGGAAATCTACAATCTCCTGCGGGAGCGCAAGCGCGCGCGCCTGGCCCGGGCCTTTGCGGACGGCCAGGACGGCCCGGTCATCGTGGGCTGCCCCTCATGCAAGATCGGCATCGGCCGCACGCTCCTCGCCATGCGCGACAAGCGGCCCGTATTGCATGTGGCGGAATGGCTCGCCGGACTGATCGACGGCGAGGACCGGCGCCAGAGCTTCCGCAAGCGGGCCAACGAGAGCAGGGGCGAGATCCGCGCCGTGCGCCTGTGATGCCGATGCAGGGAAACGCGCCGTCCGCCGGGGCGGGCCGGCCCGCGAAACGGCATGGCGCGCGCGGCGCCGTGTTTTGCCGCGCGCTCGTGTGGCTGGCCCTGTGCTGCGCCCTGGCGCCCTTTGTCTATGCCCTGGGTTTCCTGTTTCCGCGTGGCGACGACTTCGATGAAGTGACGCGGGCCATGTTCCTCTTCGATCTGCCCGGCGGCCTGTATGAGGTCGGACGCGAGTGGCTCACCTGGAGCGGCCGCTATACCTATCACTTCCTCGCGGTTTTCCTCGGCAAGGCGGGCGAACTGCGCTGGGTGTACGGCCTCGTCTGCGGCGGCGTCATGGCCCTCTACGGCGTGGCCTTCTCCGGGCTGGCGCGCCAGGCGGGCGCCCGCGCCGGGGACGCCGCGCTCCTTGGCGCCCTTGCCGTCCTTGCCCTCTGCGCCTGCCATCAGAACCTCTGGACATTCTATCTGCTCACCGACGCGCTGACCATGGGCCTTCAGCCCGCGGCCGCGCTGCTCTTTTTCTGGGCCCTCTGCCGCTTCCGCACCGCGCTTGACCGGGAAGCGCCCGCATGGCCGGGCAGGGACGGCCCCGGTTCCGCCCTCGCCCCGGCCGCGCGCGGCGCGCGGCGCGCGGCCATTCTCCTCGGCGTCCTTGCCGTGGGCGTCTTTGAGCATGCCGCCCTGGCCGTTCTTCTGGGCACAGGCATCTTTTGCGTCCTGGCGTTCGCGCGCGACGCGCGCCACGGCCTCTCACCGGGCCGGACGCTCCGGGGGCCGGGGCATCTGCGCGCGGCGCTGCCGGTGGCGTTCTGGTGCCTGGGCGCCGCGCTGTTCTCCTTTCTGGCGCCCGGCAACCAGCAGCGCCGTTCCGCGCGTGGCGTTGACGCGGCGGCGCAGCAGCGGCAGCTGGATGCCGTCTGGAGCGACTGGACGGACGCCGTGGCCGCGTTCGGCGACAGCCTCTGGCCCGTGGCCGTGGCCGGGCTGGTCGCCCTTCTGCTGCTGGCGCGGCGTCCCCGGACAGCGGGCACCGGGCTTTCCCGGACCGAGCACCTTCTTCTGGCGTTCATGGCGCCGGCCGGGTTCATCGTCTGGTCCCTCGGCCTGACCCTGCTCCACGCGCTCAGCGATGTGCCCCTGAGCGCCGCGCCAAAACTGGCCGCCGGTCTGGCGCAATACGCGGCCTGCGCCCTGGGCTTCGCGCTCTATGCCGTCGTCGCCGCCCGCCGCGCC
>URHE01000034.1 GCA_900547595.1 uncultured Desulfovibrio sp. | reverse complement strand
ATTTTTTAGGATTCTTCCGGCACCAGCATCCGTCTGTCGCTCCGCTCCAGACGGAATCTGGAAGGACATCCATCAAGTGTGTGTATAATATAGTCTTTCGCAATGAAATTGCGTACAGTTTTCAGCCCGCCTCCTCCAGGCTTTCCTCCGCGCGGAGGAGCGCCTCGCGCCGCGCCTGGCGGGCGGCTTCCTGTTTGCGCTCGCGCGTGCCGCGCGGTCCCAGGGCGTCAAATTCCCCGCTGGGTTCCTGCTGGCGGCAAAAGACAAGAAAGCCCGTATGCGCGGTCATGCGGTCTTCCGGGCGCAGACGGTCCGCCACGGGCTTCCAGCGGCGGATGAGGATCTCGCAGACTTCCAGCTCGGCAAAGGGGCCGTTTTCCAGCCCCAGCAGGAGTCTGCTCACCTGGTCGACCGTGGGCAGGAGAAAGCCCAGAGTGGCGCCGGGGCGCACGGCGGCCACGGCCTGATCGAGATAATCCCACGGCGTGCGCACATCAAGAAAGAGCGCGTCCGCGCCGTGGGCCGCGAAGCCCCCGGCGATGTCGCGGCAGTGCAGCTCCACATTGCCGCCAAGGCCGGCCCAGTCGAGGTTGCGGCGCGCAAGGCGGGTGAACTCCTCGCGCGCGTCGTGGCCCACCACATGGCCCGTGGGGCCGGAGAACCACGAAAGCCCCAGCGTGAGCGCGCCCGAGCCGCAGCCCGCCTCGATGATGGTACGCCCCGGCCCGGCGCCGAGCCGCAGGCAGATATAGGCGATGTCCTTGGCATAGATGATCTGGGTCTGGCGCTTGAGCCCGAGCAGAAGGTCGTGGAGCGTGGCTTCCTCGATGCGGATGGGCACGCCTTCGCTGGTGGCCGCCATGGCGCCGAAGTCCAGCGCGGCCACATCCGCCGCGCGCAGGGTGCCGTCGTTGCTGTGCCAGTCCTGCCCGGTTTCCAGACGCTTGAGATAGCGACGCCCCTTGGGCGTGACGTAAATGACGAGTGAGCCGTAAGGAATCATCGGTTTTCCTGAACAGGTCTTTGCCGTATTCGGCGGAGCGTTTCCGCGATTTCAGTGCGGAAACGCCCTAGAAAATCTGGCGCATGAGGTCCTCGCCGCCCTCGGACGTGTCCTCGCCACCCGGCCCGCTCTCCACGCCGTCCGTGGCGGAGACGCCTTCCATGGGCTGATCCGCGCGGTAGGCCATGTTGCCGGACATGACGATGCCGTCCGGCATGGTGAAGTCCTCCGGTTCGTACAGGTCCTCCACCACGCTCCGGTAATAGCGGAAGATGGGCGCGGCCGTCCTGCCGCCCTGTTCCAGACGGCCCAGGGGCTGCAACTGGTCATATCCCACATAGACGCCGGTGACGAGGTAGGGCGTGAAGCCCACGAACCAGGCATCGTGCTCCTCGTTGGTGGTGCCGGTCTTGCCCGCGATGAAGCGTCCGTCGATCTTGGCGCGCGAACCGGTGCCGGCATTGACCACATTCTTGAGCAGGGTCGCCATCATGTAGGCGTTCTGGGGCGTCAGGGCCTGCCAGTGTTCGGGGTCCTGGCGGTAGAGTTCCCGACCGCGGGCGTCGGTGATGGAGGTGATGATCCGCGGGCGCACGCCCATGCCCTGATTGGCAAAGGCCGCGTATGCCTGGGTGAGATTGAGCGGCGAAACGGCCACGGCGCCGAGGCTGACGGAAAGTTCCTGCGGAAAATGCGGTTCCAGCCCCAGGGCCTTGGCCCGCTGGATGACATTGGCGATGCCCACCTGCTGGGCCACGCGCACGGTGCAGGTATTGCGCGAAAGGGCAAGGGCCTGCCAGAGCGGCAGCTCCCCCTTGTAGTTGTGTTCGTAGTTGGAGGGGCGCCACACCTCGTTGGTGTAGGGATTCACATAGACAAAGGGCGCGTCCAGCACGATGGAGGACGGCGTAAAGCCGAAGTCCAGCGCCGTGGAATAGACCACGGGCTTGAAGCTCGAACCGGGCTGGCGCCGCGCCTGCGTGGCGCGGTTGAAATGGCTTTCCCCGAAACTGTAGCCGCCGATGAGGGCCACCACATCGCCGCTGCGGGGTTCCAGCGAGGCCAGCGCCCCCTGGACGAGCGGCTCCTGCTGGAGGCGCAGGGGAATGGGCGTGGTCCTTGTGACCCGTCCGGGATCGTAGGGCACCTGATTTTTGGCGGCGCCCTTTGCCGCCTGCCTGCGCTTTGCGCCGTTTTCGGCGCCGGGGGCGGCCTGTTCCTGCGGCGCGGGCATGGGCGCGGCTGAAACCCAGATGAGGTCGCCCGGCGCGAGCACCTGGCGCGCATCCTTGACGGCGGGGGCATAGATGCCCGCCACCTTGGGATTGGGCTTGCGCGCCCAGGACATGTTGGCCACCGGAATGACGCCGGTATATCCCTGTCCGAGCGCGACCTCCGCCTTGCCGGCCTCCACTGCCGTCACCAGGGCGCGCACCCATGCGTCCCCGGCCAGGTCCAGCGGCGCGAAGGTCGATTCCTTGAGGAATGCCGCGCTCTTGGCGGCATCGGCCCCGGAAACGCCGCGCCAGCCCTGCCGCTTGTCCAGTTCTTCCAGACCGCGCCGCAGGGCCTTGCCCGCCGCATCCTGCTGTTCGGGCACCATGGCCGTGCGCACGGTGAGCCCGGCCTCATAGACGTAGTCCTCGCCGTATTTGCGGGTATCCACGCCAAGGGCCTTGAGGTTGCTTTCGGTAAAAAACTCGATGAGCAGGCGCCGCGCCTCTTCCAGATACCAGAGCGCCGGGCCGCCCATACCGTCGGGCATGCTCCAGTAGACGAGCGGTTCGGCGGCGGCCTGGGCATATTCTTCGGGGGTGATCCACGCGAGGTCGCGCAGACGGCCAAGGACGTACATCTGGCGATCCTTGGCGGCCTTGGGGGAGCGGAAGGGATTGTAGCGCGAGGGGGCCTTGGGCAGTCCGGCGATGACCGCGCTCTCGGCAAGGGTGATGTCCGCCGCGTGCTTGCCGAAATAGGTGCGCGCCGCCGCTTCCACGCCATAGGCGTGTTCGCCCAGATATATCTGGTTGAGATAGATGGTGAGGATGTCGTTTTTGCTGAGGTCCTTTTCCAGCCGGTAGGCGAGAATGGCCTCCTTCATCTTGCGCGTGTAGCTGCGCTCGGACGTGAGCAGGAGCTGCTTGATGAGCTGCTGGGTGATGGTGCTGCCGCCCTCGCCGGTGTGTCCCTTGCGGAAATTGTTGATCGCCGCGCGCAGGATGGCCATGGGGTCCACGCCCATGTGCCGGTAGAAGGCGTCGTCCTCGGCGGCGAGAAAGGCCATGGGCAGGAAGCGCGACATGTCCTTGAGGCTGATGACATAGCGTTTTTCATGGCACAGGGTGCCGAGCACCTGCCCGTTGCGGGCCAGGATGGTCGTGGCCTGGGGCGGATTGTAGTCCGCGATGCGGGTGATATTGGGCAGGTCGCGCGAGGCCCAGTAGAACAGGGCCGCAACGGCCCCGCCGCCGAGCAGGCCGCAGAGGACGAGAAGGAGGAAACTCCAGAGCAGGAGCCTTTTCCAGGAAACGCGGATTCGCATGCCGTGGGATACCGTGTTTTCCCGGCGGCGTAAAGGGCTGTCCGCACATTCATCCGGCATGAGCCGGTCGGGGCTGTCTGAAACGACCGCGCGGACCGCCATGGGAAACTTTCCCCGGACGGTCCGCGCGCAAGGCTGGAGAAAAATGCTCTACTGCTGCGTTGCCGGTTCCCAGGCGAGCTGGTCGAGATTGCCGTTGAAAATGGCCTTGCCGTAGCTTGCCAGGGCGCCGTCCGACATGAGCGTGCCCACATGGACGGCCAGCGCACGCGGCATGTACCCCTTGTCAACATATGTTCTGGCAAGCCCCGCGCAGACCGACAGGGCGAAGTCCCTGGCCTTGTCACTGCCCAGGGGAGCGGGGAAGTTCACAAAGACATCGGCAGCCTTGGTGGCGATTTTCAGATCGAGCCGGGGGCTGCCCTGAAGGCCCAGGGCCGTCGCCTGCGCCGTCACCAGGGAGGCGAGGGGCGCGGCGAGTTCCTTCTGGGCGGCCTGGTTCTCCCGTTCCTCCGCGCCTCTGAAGCTCAGGCCAATGGCGATGAGGATGATGACGGAAACCACGATGACGATTTTCTGCCAGCGCGAGGTCCTGGTGGGGACATTCTCGATCTCGCTGGCGGGCACGGCCCATTGGCCGCACCTGGGGCACATCTTGGCCGATTCCGGCAGGGGTTCTTTGCAGTGGGGGCAGTGGCTGGTTGCCATATGGGTTCTCCTTTTCAGGGCAGCTCATACATCCATGGACAGCCCGGAGCATGGGGGTATGGTGTTGGTTGGGGAAACAGCCTAGTTCGCCACCTCACGGGCGAAATGCAGGGGCGGGATCTGGCGCGGGGCCAGCGGGGCGCCCGCGATGGCCTGCGCCACGCGCGCGCTGAATTCCTCCAGCGGAAAGCGGGCCTGCCCCACCACCGGGGGGGCGCTCACTGTGGCCGCGCGGGGAGCGTGCGCGCGCAGGTCGGCGGGGCTCATGGCTGTTGCCGCGCCCAGGGGCGCATGCAGGGCCGCCGGCGGCTGCGCGAAGAAATTCACGCGCACTTCGCGGGCGCCGTTCTTTTCCCACAGTTCAAGCATGAGCGCCGCGGCGGGCGGAATGCCGTTGACGGGGTATTCGTCAAGGTGCCAGTTGATGCCGAGCAGGGCGCCCAGATTGGCGATATTGGTGTCGTGCCCCACAAAGACCACCAGCGCGGCCTTGTTGCAGCGCTCGTCATAATGCGCGCCCTGAAGGGCGGCGCCCATTTCCGCCAGAAGAGAGGAACCTCGGGCCCACGCCACCAGCGGCGCCCGGTTGACCACATCGAAAACCCTGGCGTGGACAGGGAGCACCTGGCGCAGGGTCGCGGCATCCACCTGGCCCCAGCCTGCCGCCGCTCCGGGCCATTCCCCGTATTCGAGCAGAAATATCTCGGCCATGCCGGACGCGATGGCAAGGCTGCCCGCAAGACCGACACTGCGACCGTCCGGGGCGACGCTGACGGCATTGGGAATGTCCGAAAGGGCGCAGTCCGGCGGCAGGCTGAAACGGGCGCAGAGCTCCGGAGACACCGGCGCGGCCAGACGGCCCACCAGAGCCAGGGGCGTGGCGAGGTCGTCCTGAAGATGGCCGAGGCCACCATCGGTCATGCTCAGGATATTTGTGGCGGCGCTGATGGGATCAAAGGCGTAGAGTCCCGCCTTGACGGGGTGAAAGAGCGGGTCGATGGCATCGGAAGTGACCGCATAGCCGAGATGGCAGTCCGGGGCAAGCCCGTCCAGCAGCGCGCGGGCGGTGGCCCGGGTGCGTTCGTCCACATCGGCGCGCACAAAAACATCGCCGGGGCGCGGACATTGCTCCTGAGGCAGAAGTCCGGCATGGCGGAAGGTCGCGCCAAGGCTGCCCCACATGGCCGTGACAAGACCGGCGCCGCGCGGCGTGAGCTGGCCGCGCCTGACGGGCCATGTCGGCCAGGTGCGCCGGCTCCACTGGGCCAGTATCTCGGCTTTCTGTGTGGGCGCGCGCACGCCATGGCGCGACAGGATGACGATCTTGAGCAGCCGCCCGTCATCGTTGTCCGCCGCCGACGCCACCGGCGGCCACAGGGAGGCCAGCGCCGCGATACAGAACAGGAATATGCAGGAGAGGGACAAGGAGCGCATGGGTTCCTCCTCCGGAGTGGGCATTTCAGTCGGGGCGCACGGCTGTCAGTCCTTCTGTTCCACAAAAGCGTCCATGTCGTGCGGGGCGCTGAAGGCGTCGTTGGCATAGGCGGCAAGCAGGGTGCGGGCCACGCTGACATTGTAGCGCTGGTCCGTGGCAAGCTCCCGCGCGGCTTCCTTCGGGTCCTTGGCCGGGGCGTAGCAGCGCTCGGTGACCATGGCCGCGAACGAGTCCGCCACGGCGGCGAGGGCGGCTGTCGCGGGTATCTGCCCCCCCCTGATCCGCTGCGGATAGCCCGAACCGTCCAGCCGCTCGTGGTGTTCAAAACATATCTGGAGCAGATCGTCGAAGACCACTTCCATTTTCTGCATGATCTTCACGCTCAGCAGCGGGTGCTGGAGGATCTTTTCCCGTTCTTCGGGCTTGAGCGGGCCTTTCTTGGTCAGGAGGAAGGCCGGCATCTTGCCCATGCCGATGTCATGCACGAACAGGGCAAGCGCCATGCGGTCCAGGTTTTTGCGCTGGAAGTCGCCCGCGTTCTGGAGCCACAGCCAGAGCCCGACGGCCAGGGTGTTGACCGCGTGCTTTGCCGGCTCATACCTGCGAAAGAGGCGGCGCATGAAGGCGTTGATGCGCCGCGGGTCCTCGGCGAGATATTCCGTGACCACCATGACATCGCGGTAGAGCGGGTCAAAGACCGCCTTGACCGGCTGCTCGTAGAATTCCGCGTAGCGCAGATACAGCGCATGGATGCAGATATTGGCGATCTCCGCTTCCTTGAGGTTGTGGTCCTGAAGGACGAGGTCGAGCTGCCGGACGATGTGCCGCGAATAGATGTGATGGTCCGAGCGGGAGACAAAGATATTGCCCCTGGCGCAAAGCTCCGCCACCTCTTCCACCTGTTCGTTGGAGAGGCGTGTGCCCTTGCGGGAATAGGGCGCGAGCACCGCGATGTCCTCCCGGAAGACGAAGAGATCGACCGGGGGCCGATAGCGGGGAAAGCTCGCCATGATCTCGGCGCTGATCTGGTAATACTCTTCGTTGATGTCCCCGGGAACGGCGCCGGTGGCGTTTTTGTCGTCCATGCGCTACTTCCAGTATATCTTGACAAGGTTGGTGCCGCGGGGCGTTGCGGAGTCCTTGAGCTGACCGGCGGTGATCACCGCGCAGTCATTGACCTTGAAATCCTGGCTGCGGTTGATGAATTCCTCCGCGCGCTCAAGGTGCGTCTGCCCGATGTGCGACTTGTCCACAAAGACGGGCGTGACGCCCCACACGAAGTTGAGCGCCTTGATGGTGGAGGGGTCGGGCGTGAGCGCGTAGATGGGCTGGGGGGGGCGCCGGGCCGAGACCTGCCGGGCCGAACCGCCCGAAAGGCTGTGCGAAACGATGGCCTGCGCGTGGGCCTTGTCCGCCAGAAGGCAGGCGGAATAGGCGAGAAATTCCGGGATGCCCTTGTCGCTTTCCGGCTCTTCCAGCTTGCGGTTGTCCAGAAGGAGCTTTTCCGCCTCGGTGGTGATCTTGCGCATGTACTGCACGGTCTCCACCGGGAAGTTGCCCATGGCGGTCTCTTCGGAAAGCATGACGCAATCCGCGCCGTCCAGCACGGCATTGGCCACGTCCGTGGTTTCGGCGCGGGTGGGGGCCGGGTTGTTGACCATGGAAAGCAGCATCTGCGTGGCCACGATGACCGGCTTGGACGCCTGGTTGCAGGCGCTGATGATGTGCTTCTGCAGGGCCGGGAGCTTGGGCAGCGGGCACTCCACGCCAAGGTCGCCGCGGGCGACCATGACGATGTCCGTCTCGGCGAGGATGGCGTCGAGGTTGTCCACCGCGCTCTGGCGCTCCAGCTTGACCACAACGGGCACGCGCCGCCCCGACGCCGCGATGAGCGACTTGGCCTCGCGCACGTCGTCGGCCGTCTGCACATAGGAAATGGCCACGGCGTCCACGCCGAGGGCCAGACCGTCGGCGAGATCCTTCTTGTCCTTGTCCGTGAGGGCGCGCACCTTGGTGGCCTTGCCCGGCAGGGCCAGCCCCTTGCGCGAGGTCACGATGCCGTCGTTGTCTGCCTCCAGAAGGACGAGCCCGTCGCCGCGCCGCTCCTGCACCACGAACTGGAGGCCGCCGTCGGCGAGCACCATGCGGTCGCCCGGTTCGAGGCTTTCCAGGATCATCTCGTGATCAAAGGGGAGATAGGGCATTTCCTCCACGCGCCGCGCGCTGGGGCCGAGGAGCAGCCGCATGCCCTTGTTCACCTGGATGGTGGTTTCCGGAACCACGCCAAGGCGGATCTTGGGCCCGGAAAGGTCCTGCATGATGGTGATGGGGCGGCCGAGTTCGGCTTCAACTTCCCGGATGTAGTTGATGATCTTGACGAAATCCGCCGCGCCGCCGTGCGAGAAATTGAGGCGGAATACGCTGACGCCGGCCTCGGCCAGGGCCTTGAGTTTTTCTTTGCTGTTGGAAGCGGGCCCGATGGTGGCGACGATTTTGGTTCTCATGGTATTCTCCGCTGGTGTGCCGGCATGAAAATGGATGCCGGTTCAGATATGCGCGTTTGAAACGTGGAAAATCATCCGAATTTTTCGTGGTGATGTCAAGGCGGACGCCGTCAGGAAAGGCGCTCGCGGAAGTCCGCATAGCCGAAACGGCGCAGGAGGCGGAACCGTTCGCCGGGAGGGGCGTCCGCGCCGCGGCAGATGCCGATGGAAGGCAGGCGCAGCCCGTTGAAGGTGGTGGTCTTGACCATGCTGTAGATGGCCATGTCCGCAAAGACAAGGCGCTGCCCCACGGCAAGCGGCGCGGCAAAGGCGTATTCGCCGATGACATCCCCGGCCAGGCAGGATTTGCCCGCCAGCCGGCATGTCCAGGCGTCGGCGCCGGGGGCGGCGGCCCGGCGCGGCGGGGTCGCGCCCGCGCGATACAGGACCTCGGGCCGGTAGGGCATTTCCAGCACGTCCGGCATGTGGCAGGCGGCGGAAACGTCAAGCACGGCGACGGGCATGTCCGCCTCCACCACATCCAGCACCGTGGCCGTGAGCCAGCCCGCGTTCAGGGCCACGGCCTCGCCGGGTTCCAGATATATCTGGGCGCCATAGCGGGCGTGCCAGCGGTCGAGCAGGCGGCACAGGAGGGGCAGGTCGTACCCGTCCCTGGTGATATGGTGGCCGCCGCCGAAATTGAGCCAGCGGCGCCCGGTCAGATACGGGCCGAAGCGCACTTCCACCGCATCCAGCGTGCGGGAGAGCGCATCGGCCCCCTGCTCGCACAGTGTATGGAAGTGCAGCCCGGAAATGCCGCTCAGGTCCGCGGGCGCCATCCGCCGGGCAAGCTGCCCGGGCCGGATACCCAGGCGCGAACCGGGCGCGCAGGGGTCGTAGAGGGGGACGGTCCCTTCCGAATGCTCGGGATTGAGGCGCAGGCCCAAACTCACGGGAGCCGCGGCGCGGGGACCGGCATTGGCCGCCTCGGCCAGCGGGCGGAAGCGTTGCCACTGCGCCACGGAATTGAAAACGATATGGTCACAGAGCGTGAGCAGCTCCCTGAATTCCTCCTCGCTCCATGCGGCGGCGAAGGCGTGGACCTCGCCGCCGAAATCCTCGCGGCCCAGGCGCGCCTCATCCACCGAACTCGCGCACACGCCCCAGAGCGGACCGCCCCGCGCGCGCGAGAGCAGGGGAAAGACCGCCCAGGCCGCAAAGCCCTTGAGGGCGAGCAGTATCTTCGCGCCCGTGGCGCGCTGCACGCTGTCGAGAATGGCGGCGTTGGCCGCGAGCCGGGCTTCGTCAAGCACGAAACAGGGCGACGGGGCCGGGGAATCCGCTGCCAGAAGAAGATCGGGGCAGTCCACGTGAGCGTTCCCGCGCGCCGTGTCAGGAAGCGGGAACTTCCACGCAGTTCCAGGGCAGGCCGAAGCGGTTGAGATCCGCCATGAAGGGGTCGGGATCGAATTCCTCCATGTTCCAGACGCCCGGCCTGCGCCACAGCCCTTCGGCGATCAGCTTGGTGCCGATCATGGCCGGAACGCCCGTGGTGTAGGAGATGGCCTGGGAGCCCACTTCGCGGAAGCAGGCGCCGTGGTCGCAGATATTGTAGACGTAAACGCCCCTGGGGCTGCCGTTCCGCGTGCCCCGGAGCACGTCGCCGATGCAGGTGCGGCCCGTGGTCAGCGGCCCCAGGGAGGCCGGGTCGGGCAAAAGCGCCGCCAGGAACTGGATGGGCACGATGTCCTGCCCGTGGAAGCGCACCGGGTCGATGCGGGTCATGCCCACGTTGCCGAGCACCTCAAGATGGTTGAGATAGCTTTCGGAAAAGGTCATCCAGAAGCGCGCCCGGCGGATGCCGCGCAGGTTGCGCACCAGGGATTCCAGCTCCTCGTGGTACATGAGGTAGCACTTCTTCCTGCCGATGCCGTCCGGAAAGTCGTAGTCCATGGACCAGGAGAGCGGGTCGGTCTCCACCCATTCGCCATGTTCCCAGTAGCGGCCCCGGGCCGTGACCTCGCGGATGTTGATCTCCGGATTGAAATTGGTGGCGAAGGCCTGGCCGTGGCTGCCCGCATTGCAGTCGATGATGTCGAGCACATGGACCTCGTCCAGTTCATGCTTGAGCGCCCAGGCCGCGAACACGTTGGTCACGCCGGGGTCAAAGCCCGAACCGAGCAGGGCCGTGAGCCCGGCCTCGCGGAAGCGCTCCCTGTAGGCCCACTGCCATTTGTACTCGAATTTCGCCGTGTCCGGCGGCTCGTAGTTGGCGGTATCCATATAATGCGCCCCGCACTCCAGACAGGCTTCCATGATGTGCAGGTCCTGATAGGGCAGGGCGATATTGCAGACGATCTCCGGCCTGACCTCGCGCATGAGGGCGCAGAGGGCGGGCACATCGTCCGCGTCCACGCGGGCCGTGGCGATTTCCACGCCAAGCCGCTCGCGCACGCTGGCGGCAACGGCCTCGCAGCGGGAGAGCGTGCGGCTGGCAAGCGTGATCCTGCCGAAAACGCCGGTTTCCCGCGCCGCCTGCGCGCACTTGTGGGCCACGACGCTGCCCACGCCGCCCGCGCCGATGATGAGAATGTCTGCCATGGTTGCCTCGCTGTGTTCGCTGTTGGGGGTGTGAGCCCGGCTGGGAATATTCTATGACGTTGCCCGGGCGAACACGGAACGGTCGTCGCCGGCGGCATCGCCGTCCAGAAGCCGCACATGGGCATAGCGCCCGCTCCTGCGGGCCGCCTCCGCCAGACGCGGCCCCTCGGCGCGGCATTCCGGGCAGGCGTGGCGCGGCACGAGCACGCAGAGGGAGCGGGGCACACGCTCCGATTCCGTCTCGATGCGGCCAAGGCCGGAGCAGGCGCCGCACAGGCGCCAGCTTTCCGTCTGGTGTTCGCTGAGCATGTCCGTATCATAGAAAATGCGTTTTTTCCGCGTCCACCAGCCGTGTTCCTCCTTTCCTTCCGCGGGAGTGGCGGGCGGCCGGAAATAGCGGTCCAGCACCTGGTCGCAGAGGCGGGCGATATATTCGCCCACTTCCGGCCGCTGGCGGATGGCGCCGGGGGTCCAGCCCGGCTCGCGGATCTCCTTTGCCGCCGGGATGTCCGCCAGGGCGAGGCAGATGCCCAGATTGACATACGGCAGCGCCCCGCGGATGGCGTAGCCGCCTTCCAGAACGGCGATGTCCGGATTCAGCGCCGTGGTCAGGGCCGCATAGCCCTGGGCGGAGAGGCGCATGTTGGCGAGCGGGTCGGTGAAGTGGTTGTCCTGCCCGGCGGAGTTGATGACGATGTCCGGCCTGAAGTCGTCCAGCATGGGCAGCACGGCGTTGCGCACGGCGTAGAGATAGCCCTCGTCCGAGGTCTCCGGCGGCAGGGGGATATTGATGGTGCGCCCGAGCGCGCCCGGCCCCCCGCATTCCTGAAGGAAGCCGGTGCCGGGGTAGAGCGTGCGGCCGTCCTGATGGAGCGAGATGAAGAGCGTGTGCGGGTCGTTCCAGAAAATATCCTGACTGCCGTCGCCATGGTGGACGTCCGTGTCCACAATGGCCACCCGCAGGGGGCGTCCGTCGGCATGGGGATAGTGGTCCCGGAGGTACTCCACCATGACGGCTTCGTTGTTGATATTGCAGAAGCCCCGGTTGCCGTGGACCACGCGCATGGCATGGTGCCCCGGAGGCCGCACCAGGGCGAAGGCCCGGTCGGTCTTGCCCTCCATGACCAGGCGCGCCGCCGTGATGGCGCCGCCCGCCGCCGCCAGGTGCGATTCCGTGCTCACGGCTTCCGCCGAGGGCAGGCAGAACTGCGCCCGCTCCAGTTGCGCGTGGCTGGCGAATACCGGCCGGTGCTCGCTGATGCCGGCTATGTCGAACAGACCTTCTTCCTGAAGCTGGTCGCGCGTGTAGAGCAGGCGCTCCTCCCGCTCCGGATGGGTGGGGGAGATGGCCCAGTCGAAGGCGGGAAAAAAGACCACCCCCAGCGTCCGCGCGGCTGTCAGCGGTTCACGCATCGGATCCTTCCAGGTTTTCGAACACATCCACGCCGTAACGGGCATTGGCGACCAGTTCGCCGAAATGGCCCATGCCCAGGGCAAGGGCCAGATTGTCCTCCGCCACGGCGGCCAGGAGCGGGCCGGTGGCGTCCTCCAGGCGAAAAACGCCGCCGGGCGCGCCTTCGCGCCGCAGGACGACGCACTGGAGCAGATCGGGATCGCCCATGCGGCTGACCACGGCGAGCGGCGACGGCAGGGGCGCGTCCGTCCCGCGCGGCGCAAAGCGCAGCCGCCCGTCGGCAACCTGAAGTGTGTAGAGTTCGGGTGCGGTGGTCATCATGGTGGTTCCTGTGGTGACGTTCAGACGATGCCCGGCCCGTCGTGCGGCAGCCGGGCCTCCAGCGCGGAAAGGCACTGGAGGAGCACGTCATCGGGCCGCTGCGTCGCGTCGATGACGGCGATGCGGTCCGGCTCGGCCTGGGCCAGCGCCAGATAGCCCGCCCGGACGCGCTCGTGGAAATCCAGGCTTTCGGCATCAAAGCGGCCTTCGGAAACAACGGTCCCTTCGATGCGGTTGCGTTCGCCCGCGCGCTCCAGCCCCTCGCTCACGGACAGATCCAGGAGGAGCGTGAGGTCCGGCGCGAGGCCGCCCGTGGCCTGGGCGTTGATGCGGCGCAGGCGTTCCACGTCATGCCCCCGGCCATAGCCCTGATAGGCGAGGGTCGAGTCCGAAAACCGGTCGCAGAGCACCGTCTGCCCCGCTTCCAGCGCCGGCCGGATGATTTCGGCCACATGCTGGGCGCGGTCGGCAAGGAACAGGTGCAGCTCCGCCCGGCTGGAGAGCCCGCGCGTGCGCGCATCCAGCAGGATGGGCCTGAGGCTGCGGCCAAGGCTGCTGCCGCCCGGTTCGCGCGTGAGCACGGGATCGTGCCCGCGCGCCTGAAGGTGCCCGGCGAGCAGACGCAGGGCCGTGGACTTGCCCGAGCCTTCTATGCCTTCAAAAGTGACAAACATTCTTCCCTCTTGGCGGTTTTGCGCGCTTTCGGGGCGCCCTCGCGGCCGCCCGGGGTGCGCGGCGGACGATACATGGGGCGCCCCAGCGTGGCTTGCCAGGGCGTCCAGGCGGGGTTGTCGCCCTCCAGAGCGGCGAAGAGGCCGCGGCACTGGGCGAGCTTGGCATCGAGATTGTCCGCGCAGTGGAGGGCGAGGGCCTCCGGCGTGTGCGGCTGGCGCACCGCGCCGAATTCCAGCTCGCCATGGTGGCTGAGGATGAGGTGCTTGAGATGTTCCTGAAGGCCCGGCTCCAGCCGTGAGCGGACAAGGAAGGGGCCGAGCATTTCCACGCCGAGCATGAGATGCCCGAGCAGGCGCCCTTCGCCGGTATAGTCGTTGGACAGGCCGCCGGAGAATTCGCGGATCTTGCCGAAATCGTGAAAGAGCGCGCCGGCGAGCAGGGTCTGGCGGTCAAGTTCGGCATACTGGTTCGCCATGCGGCGGCACAGCCGGAACACGCCGAGCGTGTGCTCCAGCAGCCCCCCGACATAGGCGTGGTGGACGTTCTTGGCCGCAGGCGCGCTCCGGAATTTCGGGCCCAGCTCCTCATCGTCCAGCACGGCGGACACGAGCCTGCGCCAGGGTTTGTGCGTGAATTCCCGACGGCACAGCTCCCGCAGCGCTTCGTCCATGTCGTCGATGGAGTAGGGGCTGGAAGGCAGAAAGGCCGTCTGGTCCACCGCGGCCGCCTCCGCGGCGTCCAGCGGGCGGAATTTCTCCACGGCGAGCTGGAGCGCCGAGCGGAAGAGCGAGGCGCGCCCCTCCACCCGCGCCAGTGTGCCGGGCGCTATTTCGTTGAATTCGCCGCTGAGCGGGCTCCATATCTTCGCCTCCACGCTCCCGCTGGCGTCGGCAAGGACAAGCCGCCAGTAGGGGCCGTTGCGCGACTGCGCCAAGGCGGCGTCCGCCACGGCGAAGATCCCGGCAGCCTCGGCATTGGGCACAATGTCTTTGACGAAAACGCCTTTTTTCATATAGATAGTCTCCGCCCGCACACCTTGCGGACCGCCTTTCCGCGAGATTCCCTTCTTTCCGAGGTATTGTCAAATGCACGTTCTCCTGACCAATGACGACGGCATCATGGCGCCGGGGCTGCGCGCCCTGTATGCCGCCCTGGTGGAGGCGGGCCACACGGTCCTGGCCGTGGCGCCCCTCCGCCAGCAGTCCGGGGTCGGACATTCGCTCACCGTGTTCGAGCCGCTGCGGACGCGCGCCATTGAAGAACCTGAATTTTCGGGGACCGGCGTCCACGGCACGCCCACGGACTGCGTCAAGCTCGGGCTGGGCGCGCTCGCGCCGCGGCGGCCGGACCTCGTCATGGCGGGCATCAACCTCGGCCCCAATGTGGGGCCGGACATCTTCTATTCCGGCACGGTGGGCGCGGCGGCCGAGGGCGCCCACGATGCCGTGCCGAGCATGGCGGTTTCCCATGCCGACCATTCGGGCCGCGTGGACCTTTCGGCGCACGCCCGGCACGCCGTGGCTCTGGCCGGGCGCATCGACTGGGGGCGTGTGGCCCCGCGCCGCGTCCTCAACCTCAATTATCCGGCGGGGGAACTTGCGGCCGCGCGCGGCCTGCGCGTCTGCCCGCAGTCGGATGCCGTGTGGCGCAATATCTACGAACGCCGGGACGATCCGCGCGGCGATCCCTACTGGTGGCTCACCGGCGATGTGCCGGAAAGCAGCGTGCGCCCCGGCACGGACAGGGCTCTGCTGGCGCAGGGCTATGTCACGCTGACGCCGCTGCGCTTTGAATATACGGATGACGCGGCCCTGGAAGCCCTGGCGGCCATGGATCTGGCCGCGCGCGGCTGAGGCGGAAGAAGGCGGCGCATTCTTTGCCGCGTTGGCGCTTGACATTTTCGGTGGCTTGGGGCAAGTATGCGTTTCCCTTTTTGGAGGTTGCAGATGTACGCGATTGTCGAAACCGGCGGAAAGCAGTACCAGGTCGAGCAGGGTTCCCGTATCGTGGTGGAAAAGCTCGCCGTGGAACCGGGCGCCGAGATCGTTCTGGACAAGGTTCTCATGATCGGCGGCGAGGGCTGCAAGGTGGGCGCTCCCTACCTCGCCGGCGCCACCGTCAGGGCGGAAGTCGTGGCCCAGGGGCGCGGCCCCAAGGTGCTGGTGTTCAAGCGCCGCCGGCGCAAGGACTCCAAGTGCCTGCACGGGCACCGGCAGGACTGCACCGCCCTTCGCATTACCAGCATCAACAGCTAGGCCGGGCATTCCGGCGCTCCTTCCCCCGTGTCCGCGCGGCGGAAGCGGCAGCGCCGGTTAAAGCGGCCGAGGAGGCACCATGGCTCACAAGAAAGCGGGCGGCTCGTCACGCAACGGCCGCGACAGTCCGGGGCAGCGCCGGGGCGTGAAGCGGTTTGGCGGCCAGCATGTGCTCGCGGGCAATATCATTGTCCGCCAGCTGGGCACGGTCGTGTATCCCGGCCTCAATGTGGGCATGGGGCGCGATTATACGCTGTTCGCCAAGGTGGACGGCGTGGTCCGTTTTGAAAAGTTCGTCCGCAAGCGCCGCGTCCTGACGCGCGTGCATGTGGACTATCCCGCGGCCTGACCCCGCGCTGTGGCGGCAAACGCCGCCATTGCCCGGGCCCCGGGGGTTTTTGAGGGAAGGCGCCGCCTTGTGGCGGCCCTTCCCTTTTGCCGTTTTTGCGGGCATAGTAACGGCATGTTGCGGGGAGCGCCCGCGGGACGGACGGTGCGCCCCGCGCTTCCCCATTGTGAGGCATGCCATGCGTTTTGTTGATGAAGCCAGGATACTCGTCAAGGCGGGCAAGGGCGGCCGGGGCTGCATGTCCTTCCGGCGCGAGAAGTTTGTGCCCAAGGGCGGCCCGGACGGCGGCGACGGCGGCAACGGCGGTTCGGTCTATCTCAGGGCGGACAGCCGCCTCCTTTCCCTCTATGACTTCCGGCTCAAGCGCGTCTATGAGGCGCAGAACGGCCAGCCCGGCCGCGGCGGCCAGTGTGACGGCAAAAAGGGCGCGGACCTTGTGCTCGGCCTGCCCGTGGGCACGCTCGTCTTTGCCGAGGGCGTGCCTGCGGAGGAACCGGCGGAAGGTGAAGAGGGCGCCCCCCATGCGGAAGCCGGGGGCGGCGAGCGCCTGCTGGCGGACCTCAGCGAACCGGAAAGCCTTGTCCTGGTGGCGCGGGGCGGTCGCGGCGGCAAGGGCAACGAGCATTTCAAATCCTCCACCATGCGCGCGCCGCGCTTTGCCCAGCCCGGGGAGCCGGGCGAGGAAGTGACCCTGCGCCTGGAGCTGAAGATACTTGCGGATGTGGGGCTCATCGGCCTGCCCAACGCGGGGAAGTCCACCTTCATCTCCCGTGTCTCCGCCGCGCGCCCCAAGATCGCGGACTATCCCTTCACCACCATCACGCCCAACCTCGGCGTGATGATCGACGAGGTCGACCCGGAAAAGCGCATGATCATCGCGGATATTCCCGGCCTCATCGAAGGCGCGCACGCGGGCCTGGGGTTGGGGCATCGTTTTCTCAAGCATGTGGAGCGGACGCGTTTTCTTGTCCACATGCTGAGCATCGAGGATGTGGACGATGCGGAGCCCTGGGCCGGTTTCGAGCTCGTCAACGAGGAGCTGCGCCGTTTTGACCCGGAACTGGCCGAACGGCGGCAGATAGAGGTCATCAACAAGATCGACCTGGTTTCCGAGGAGCGGCTTCAGGCGCTCATGGCCCGCGCCGCGCGGGAGGAACGCCGCATCTATTTCATCTCCGCCAAGGAGCGCATCGGCCTTGAGCCGCTGGTGGAGGAGCTCTGGCGCCTCAAGGACGAGCTTGCGCGCCATGAGCCCCTGGTGCATTTTCATACGGAATTGCCATCTGACGACGAAGAATTTCCCGAGATCGAAGTTGTCTACACCAATGAATGACGCGGGCCGGAAGTCCGGCCCAATGGAAAAGGCGCGGGGAACCGCCCCGGCGGCGCCCGCGTCCGCGGAGGATGCCGCATGGGCGTCGGAGCGCCGCCGGCTCCTGACGCGGGCGCGCTGCATCGTGGTCAAGGTGGGGAGTGCCGTCCTGGCGGACGCCGACGGCCTCGATCACGAGGTCCTGGCCTCCCTGGCCGCGCAGATGGCGGCTGTGCGCGCCGCCGTCCCGCAGGGCGGTCAGGGGGGGACGGAGCCTGTGCCGCTTGTCCCGGCGCGTCGCGTCGTGCTGGTTTCGTCGGGTGCCGTGGCGGCGGGGCGGGCGGCTCTTGGCGGCAGAGGCATCAATGCCCGCGGCAGGGACCTCGCCGCGCGTCAGGCGGCCGCGGCAGTGGGGCAGGGCCTGCTCATGCGCGCCTGGGACAGGGCCTTCCGGTCGTTCGGCATTGCCACGGCCCAGGTGCTCCTCACACGGGACGACCTGCGTTCCCGCCCCCGTTTTCTCAATGCCCGCAATACCTTTGCCGAGCTGTTGCGCTGGGGCGTCCTGCCCATCGTCAATGAAAACGACACCGTTTCGGTGAGTGAACTCAAGTTTGGCGACAATGACTGCCTCGCCAGCCTGCTCGTCAATCTTGCGGGCGCGGACCTGTTCATCAACCTGACTTCGGCCAGAGGGGTCTGCGCCCATGATCCGCAGGCGGACCCCCATGCGCCGGTGCTGGCCCGCATCGAGGATGTGGCGCGGCTCGATCTGGGGCGCCTGTGCGGTGCCAAGACCGCCGTGGGCACCGGCGGCATGCGTTCCAAGCTCATGGCGGCGCGCCGGGCGGCGCAACTGGGGGTGCCCACGCTCATTTTGCGGGGGCGCGAACCGGATGCCCTGGTCCGGGCCTTCGGGCTTTCCGGCGTTGACGATGAGGGCGCGCCGTCAGGCACATGGGTCTGTCCCGCGCGGCATGCCATCCCGCGCCGCAAGTTCTGGCTGGCCTATCAGTCCGACCCGGCGGGCAGCGTCATGGTGGACGCGGGCGCGGCAGCCGCGCTCATGCGCGAGGGCAGCAGCCTTTTGCCGGGGGGCGTGCGGGAGGTTTCAGGCGCGTTCCCCAAGGGGGCGCTTGTGCGTGTGGAGCATGAGGGGCGCCCGCTGGGCGTTGGCCTGACCAACTACAGCGCCGCCGACCTGCGCAGGATCATGGGCCTCAAGCGGCATGAAGTGGCGGCCATTCTGGGGGATGCGCACTATCCGGATGTGATCCACCGGGACAATCTGCTGCTGGATGCCGCCGTCTGAGCGGACGTGCCGCCGGCCCGGTGCGATTCCGGGCATGGCCGCCGGCGGCTAGCCATCCCGGGCCTTGTCCCGTGCGAGCGCCGCGCGGGCAAGGTCATCCACGCGCGCTTCGCGGATGTGGTCATCCTCATAGATTTCGCATACATCGCCATTGCCCGATTGGGCCAGCCGGCGCAGGGCGGGCGCGTCCATGAGCTCCGGCGGCAGCTGGCCCAGCGCCCAGGCCGCCATGCCCCGGCAAAGGCTGTCCGCATCCTCCAGTCCCCGTATCAGCCAGGGGCGCGCCGCGGCGCACAGGTCGGGACGCGCCTGCGCGAGGCGCCCCACCGCCCAGAAGCAGGAACGGCGCAACACGTCGTTGTCGCAAAAATTGTCGTCATGCCCCAGGTCCATGATGTAGGAAATGAGGATGCGGTGGTACGTCTCGGCCAGGGACGGGCTGGCGGCGAGGCATTCCGCAAAGGCGTCGGGAATGCCCCAGCCGATATTGCCGGACTCCTCATTCATGTGCCACATGAAGCGGCGGATGACGGTGCGCGCCGCTTCGGGCTCGTCCCGCGCAAGACGCGCCACTGTGGCGCCGAGGATGGCGGCGGCCCGGTGCATGGTCCGCGGGCCGAGAAGCAGGAAGGAAAAGAGCGGCCCGACGCTGCTCATGCCGCCAGCCGCGATTTCTTCCAGATGATCCCGCCAGCGGGCTCCCTGAAGAAGCTGCTTCAAGTGCTGTTTTGTGGTGCGCATCCTGGCCATGGGGCCTCCCGGGGGTGTGCGTTTCTGCCGACAGGATAGTCCTTTTCCGTCCGGCTGCAAGCGGGGAGGCCGCCCGGCTGGCCCCACGGCATATTTCTGGGGAAAAGTGGCGCCCCCCGGGGCTTTCTGGGGGGAATGTCAAAAATAGTTGCGAAAAATCTTGACAGCGGGGGGGCAAGTGTATAGTTTTGCACTCCGCGCCGAGAACAAGCCGGGTGAAAAAATATTTTTGCCGGGGGCTTGACAGGGGAGCGCAAAGGGCGCATAAAACGCGTCGCGCTGCCGGAAGGCGGCGGTGGTTCATTGACAAGTGAATAGCGAGCGGGAAGG
>URHE01000033.1 GCA_900547595.1 uncultured Desulfovibrio sp. | reverse complement strand
GATGGCCACCGGCGAACCGGTGGTGCCGCTGGAACAGTGCATGCGCACGATCTCGCCCTGGGGCACGCACAAAAGCCCGGTGGGATACTGGGAGCGCAGGTCGTCCTTGGTGGTGAAGGGAATGCGCGCAAGGTCGTCAAGGTTGTGGATCGCGTCCGCGTCAATGCCCGCTTCATCCAGCCGTTGGCGGTAAAAGGCGCAGCGTCGCGCCTGGGCGACAGTTCCCTTCAGGCGCGTCAGCTGTGTGTCGGCAATGTGGTCACGGCTCCAGAGTTCGGCAGGATCAAAAACGTCCATCAGTCATCCTTTGGATGTGGCGGCACGCCACGTCAGGAGTGGGGGCGCGCCTGCGCCCATCCGCGGAGAATGCCGAAACAGCCTGTGTGCGGCATGTCTCCATATGGTGCGATGTTGCGGCCATGGCCCGCCAGAAGGTCCCTGCGGGGACCGAGCAGATAGGTGGGCGCAAAGCTGCCCGCCGCCTCGCAATGCCCGCCGAATACAGCACCGTGGCCGCCGCTGGCGTGGACATCCTCCGTGGGAAGCCAGCGCAGGCGCAACTGCCGGAGATCCTCCAGCAGGAGCGGCGGCTCGCGCCGTTCTGTATGGTGCTCATACAGGCCGCAGACCCGCCCCCGGTAGACCAGCGCCGCCAGGATATGCTCGTTGCCCGCGTTGATGATGGTGATGCCCTCGCGGAAGCTGCGTTCCAATACCTCCGCGTCACAGAGCGCCCCAAGGATGGCGCAGGTGGCGGTGTCCGCCACGGGGCCACCTGTTTTCGCCTGGAGCGCCCGCAGGCGGTCCAGGGATTCGGGAGCCCGGGAATATATCCAGCGGGTCGGGTCGGAATCCGCCATGAGCAGGGCATCCCACCCCTTCATGCGGCTTTGCCGGTCGTCTGCGGCGTATGTGCCGTTATCCTGCGCGGCGGCCAGGATCATGTGGGGCTGGGGCAGGGCGGAAAGCCGGAACAGGCTTTCCCAGAATCCGGGGGAGAAATCTTCCAGATGAACGGGCACGCAGTTTGCGGGGCAGGTTTCCGTGATGGTGACGCCAAGGCCGCGGACGGTCTCCACATCGTCATCAATGGCGCGGGCGGCGGCTTCAGTGGCGGTGGCGGGCAGTCCGGCGGCAAGATGCCCGCGCAACGCATCCAGAAAGCCGCTGCCCATGATGCCGCCATAGAGCCAGAGACCGTGTTTGAGCAGCGTCAGTTCGCGGATGCGCTGCCCCACAAGCCGGGCCGGAGAGGGCAGTATCCACCGGGGCCAGTTGGCGCATTCCTGACCGGGGCGTGCCAGCAGGGCCTTTTGTGTGCCGCTGCCGATGTCCAGACAGAACACAGGCCCGGCTTCCCGCAAAAAGAGGTGTACTCGTTCATCCATTTTTGTCGCCGGCTCCCGCATGGAAAATCGCCGCCTGACAGTGATACCCGCAAATCCGGCATCAATGCAAGCCCGGGAAGTTTGCCGCGGACGCAAAAAATGCTTGCCAAGTTCGACAAACAGGGCTAAGTATCTACCTCACGCCGAGGTGGTGGAACTGGTAGACACGCTATCTTGAGGGGGTAGTGGCAATTGCTGTGCGGGTTCGAGTCCCGCCCTCGGCACCAACAGAAAGTCCAAAATAGTTCATAGCAGGCCGAAATCACGAAGAAAAACGTGGTTTTGGCCTGCTCTTTTTGTCCACCAAAATCCAGGTACCCACATGGCCCACCTTCAAAAATCGTTGATAGATCCGCAGGTACCAATACCACCACGCCGTTTCGGCACGGCGAACTGCCAGCGCGCGATAAATCTTCTTTGAATTCAACGTGATGGAGTTATTATTTCCCGGTTTGTGGAGGCTGAAGCCTGCGTCGCAACTGCTGAAACAGCGTCCATACCTCGTCATTGACGTGAAATTAAGGCAGCAAAGTGATTGAAAATGGGCATTTTCAATCACAAAATGCTCTAACCAACAGCAAAAGTCCGCTGCCACCGTGTTCGGCGTTCTGGAGGCCTCTTCACAGCCCCCAGACGATCTCCACGCCGGAGTCGACTTCGAGCCGCGATGCGGAACCGTCCTGCGAAACATAGATCCCTGTTCTCGCGGTGTCTGTTTTCCAGACTGTTGCGTCGAGAACGACCTTGTCATCCTCGATTCTTATTCCTTGAACTCGTTTCAGGAGGGGCGTGTCATCCAGAACCAGCAGAACCTCGATGTTCCACACAGTCCCTTTTTCTTTCAACGTCCGCAGGGAGGGCGCGTCCGGCCCCGCCACGAGGACATCGATGCCGGAACCGCCATCAATGAATCTGTCCTCGGGATCAAACATGATACAGTCATTGCCGGACCCGGCGAAGACGATGTCTCTCCCCGGGCCTGCGTCAATGGCGTCGTTTCCCCCCTGGCCAAAGATGATGTCATCTCCGGCGCCCCCATGTATGACATCGGCAGTGTCGCCCGGTCCTTCGATGCCGTTTTTGCCTTCAAGCATGCGGCCGATTTCCCTGAGTTCCCTGGTGTCGAGCGCCCGCAGGCTTGCGGAGAGGCCGCCGTCGCCCAGAAGCCCCTCGCCCGGAAATTGGCCGAGATCGCCGAAGATAACGTCATCACGGTCAGTGCCGTTCACGATGTCGCGATCTTCTCCCGGCGCCGGAGACGCCGCGAGAAGGGCCGCAATCAGTATTCCCGCCCCGGCGACACATTTGCAGATCATTGGTTGCTCCCATCGGGATCGCAAGGGATGACGAGCCATGTTTCCCTCCTTTCGGGCATCCGCCTGACCGGGAGTGTGGTTTCGAGCCTGAGTTCCTTTTGGCGCCAAATCCATATTTCGGTGGAATATGGCCCGGTTCCGGATTTGGGGGACAGCAGCTCCCAGCGTGCGTCGAGCTGGAGGCTGCCGGCGCGCGCCAGGATCCCCAACCGCGGCAGCTCGCACCTTCTGGAAATGCCGATGTCGCCGGACAGCAGGACCTCCACATCCCTCACAAGCGGAAGGCTGTCGTCTTTTGCGTATGTTGCGGGATTGGCAGCGTCCCCGTTGGCAAGAAGGGCGGCCAGACTGGTTTTTTCGTTGGCGACGATGAAATCGATCACGCCGTCGCCGCCGTCGATGAGCACATAGTCGTCTTCAAGGAAGATGAGATACTCATCTTCCCCGTCCTGAAAAAACTCCGGACCCGGGCGGTCCGGAGTTGTGAAAAGAAATTCCGGAGCCGCATTTTCGGGGCTGTCCATCTTTTTCAAGAGGTCTTCCAGTTCGTTTTCGGGCTGCCTGTTTTCTTGCCGGAATTGGAGGATGCTGGCTTTCTTGCGCATAATACCGGGATGCTCAGAAGCGCGGGAAATGATTGAACGCCAGACTCCGGACAAAACGGCGCCCTGAAAACGGCCCCGGCGCATCGGGAAACAGGGGAAAACCGTCAGGCATGGCTTGTTCCTCGACTTCAGGCAGTTTGTGGAGCGCGAAAACCGCATGCCGCCGTTTCCGCTGCTTCTGTTCAGGAAAATCAGCGTTTGCCCGCATCGCGCCAGCTTTTTTGCGCGGACCAGAATTTTTTCCGCGCGTGCTGCACAACGGCAAGTTCACGCAGGAGTTCGGGGTTGCGCGGCGCGATACCCAGAGCGTTGCGCAGGCACGCCTCGGCGCGCGCATAGTCTTTTTCGCCAATGAATGTTGCCGCGAGCAGCTGCCGTGTGGGGAGATGGTCAGGAAATTCCCGCATGGACTGCTGCAAGATCCTTTTTGCTTCTCCGGGTCTGTCCGCCTCCATGAGAGCCTGCGCATAGTCGCACAGGAGGGCGGGGGTCCGTTTCTCATCCCGCGTCAGCTCCGAATAGACGCGAAGCGCCTCCCGGAGCCGTCCTGTCCTCCGTAACGCCAGAGCCAGAACCGCTTTTTCCCCGGCATCGGCATCGTTCCGGATACTTGCGCGGATACGCTCGTAGTGATGTTTTCCCCGGGCCGGACGCATATCTGCCAGCGCCGCCCGCGCCCAGGGATTTTCCGGATCGCGTTCCAGAAATCCTTCCAAAAGGCGCGCGGCCGCCGCGGGCCTGCCCTCCCTGCGCGACAGGTCGGCAAGCCCCAGGACGGCGCGGGCATTCCCGGGTTCCTGTGCCAGGGAAAGCCTGAAAAAATGCCGCGCGCGTTCGGGGCGGCCGCTCCTGTCACAGGCCACGGCCAGGGCCGCCACGCTTTCCGCCGGCAGTTTTTTGCCGATTTCCGGGTCTTGCCGTTGGGCATGCTGGAAAACCTGCATGGCCTGCCTGTAACGGCCCATATCCACAAGGGCCAGAACCCGGCGTCCCGTCAATTGGACATTTCGGGGGTGGAGGGCTTCCGCCGCATCGAGCAGGCGCAGCGCGCCCTGATGATCGCCACTCCAATAGCGGAGGTCGATGGCGTCGTTCCAGTCGGCCAGTTTCCCGCTCAGCTGCGCGCGCTTCTCCATGAGGTCGAATTGCCGTTTCCGGTCGCCAAGAAACCCGAAGGCGTCCGCGAGCTGGCGCAATGTGGCGGGCGTTTCCGGCAGCTGCGCCTGCTCCATGCGTTTCAGGACGGCCAGGACCCGCTGCTTGTCATTGAGCGCCGTAAATACCCAGAGAAGGCGGGGCAGCATCTCCGGCCCGGCGGATTCCAGCGCCTTGCGCGCATTTCGCGCGGCGCTCTCCCGCTCCGCGCCGGGCGGCACTGTCGCGAATGTCCCACTCGCGCCCTTTTCCCGCTTCGGTTGCCGCAGGCCCATTGCCACCTGCGCTTCGGCCACGCCCAGATGCTCGCGCGGCGTGGCAAGCCCCCTGCCTTCCAGAGCCCCCAGGAGTTCTTCCGCCTCGCGCAGGTCGTGTGTTTCCAGCGCGCGAAAGAACAGATTGAACGCCAGGGCGTCGTTCCAGCCTTGCGCAAGGCTCTTGCGGGCCAGGGCGTCAGCGTGGCGTTGTCTTTCCGCGCGCTGCGGGTACCCCTTCGGCAGGGCGGCGGCCACGGCCTGGGATTGCAGCGCCAGCGCCAGCAGGTCGGCGTCATCCCGGGCAAGGGCTTCCGCCTCGCGCAAATGTTGCCAGCTTGCCTCATACTCGTGCAGCTGTTGCAAGGCGCGGGCGATACCCAGCAAGGTCCGCACATCTGGTTCACCGTTTCTGGCAACCGTCTTCCACGCAGCCAGCATGGCGCGCCAGTCATTGCTCCGTTCCGCCAGGTCCGCCGCCAGATGGGCGTTGGCAGGTTCGGCGGCCGGCAATACTTCCCTGTGCCGGTCAAAGAGCGTTTTTGCCTGATCCAGCCAGAAGTGCGAACGCTCTTTCGCCGTTTGCCCATTGCCCCGCAAGGCAGCCCCGCCTGTCTGGTTTTCAGGGGCGGCGCCATAAACGTCCGAAAGGCGCAGACATGCGTAGATCAGGTTGCGCAGGACTTCTGGCGCCGGAGGTGAGGGCAGGGCGCGCAGCTCCGCAATCTCCCTGGATATGGGCCGCTCATCCCCGGCTTTGGCGGCTTCCTGCAGCAGGGCGAATCTGACCGCCTGGGTCTGGGAACGAAGGGCTTCCCTTGCGTCTGCCGGCAAGGTCTGCTCCTGCGCCGCCAGTTTTTCAAGCAGGGCCCGCGCGTGCTCCAGGTCATTCTGGCGGTACAGTATGGAGACCAGCGCGAGCGAGTCGGCGATTGTGGCGTCCTCGCGGGCAAGCAGTTGCTCCAGGATGCCTTGTGCCGCCTGATACTCCTCATGTGTGCGATACAGCTCGTACAGCGCTTCCAGATACTCGCGTCCAAGCGGTTGGGGGAGCCTGTCCGCGGCCCGGAGCGCGGCCTGCAGATCTCCCGCCGCGGCGCGGTTGCGAAAATACCGGGCAATGAGTTCCTCATCCTCGGGAGCATGGCGCAGCGCCTGTTCCAGCGCCTCTTTTTCGCCGTGCGTATCGTTGCGCTCCGCGCGCCACGACGCCAGGATACGCCAGGCTTCCGCCTTGTCGGCAGCATCCTCATGCCCTGCGAAAAGCGCCGTTTCGGCAAGCTCGTCCTCGGAAATGCCATGATAGCCCCGGGCAAGACTGCGCCAAAATTCCCCGTCGCGTTCATGGGGCGGCAGGGTACGGGCCGCGGCAAACGGATCGTTTTCCGCAAGCTGGACGATCGCCAGCCTGCGTTTCCATTGCACATTGCCGGGGGTACGCTGCAAAACCTCCAGAATGATCTCTTTCGCGCGGCGGCTTTCTCCAAGTGCTTCCAATGTATCGACAAGCTTTGCCGCTGACACAAGATCAGCGGGATCGCGCTGATACTGTTTCGACAATAATTCTTCAGCGCGTCTCAGCTTCTTGTTGTCCAGATACATGGCGACCCATGTTGTTTCATTGGGCATGGATAACCACGCGATTGCGCCTGTCACGAGGACAAACGCCAACAGAGCGCCAAGATACGATTTTTTCATATATCTATCCTGTAAAAGAGCGTTACTCGACCTCCGGCAAACAGCTGTTGGGCTGTGTTGTTGAAGGGAATCGCATTAACTGGCGCTCCGCAATATAGGGATGATTCCCCGCGTGTTTTACCGTCTCCCGAATGCGTTGCCGCATGGCCGTGTCCTCGGGGGCGACATATTCCAGCGCCAGAACGGGAAGGCCCGCGCCGCGAAGGCGCAAGAGCCTGGGGCGAAGCCATGCCCGGTCCTGTGGTGAAATCTCCTCATAGGAAACGGAGCCGTCTCCGTTGGTCCGCCATCTGGAACATGTGCTTTCGCAGACAACGGCATCGAGACAGTCGGCAGTGTCCGCGGCGGTTTCAAGAGCGCCGTTTGCGATGAGCACAGCCTCCGGAAAACGACGGCGCAAGCGCCTGATGATATTCGCGACCGCCTCTCGGGCTCCGGCGTATGCCTCGGGGGCCCTGTTTTCCAGGTATTCACCGATATCGGCATTATCCAGCATAAAACCGTCATAGCCTGCCGCCAGAAGCGCCGGGGCGATGGTGTTGACCAGCAGGTCGCTCCATTCCGGGCTGCGCGGGTCTATCCTGCGCGCGTCGGGCCAGTCGGGATTTTTTTCAAGGAGCCAGGGCTTGTTCTGCACAAGCGGCCAGAACCAGCGGTTAGGGGAAATTTCGCCGATGCTCATGTAGGCCGCGCACATCCGGTTGCCCTTGTCATTCCGTGTGACGGGTCCGAGGGCATCCGCTTCGAGAATGAGCAGATCGTACTCGGGGAGCGCGAGAACCTCCCGATCCTGTCCATAATAGCAAAGCCATGTGATACCGCGGGGTTCATCCGAACCAAAAAGTCTGGAGTAAAGATTTTTCTGCATATCTTGTGTTTCCGATATATCCTGGTGCCCAGGAGAGGTTTTTGCTGCGCCACACGCTGAAATGGCGCTTAACACAAGTGCGAGCACCAGGCACATGACTTGAGGGATATACTGAATGTTATTGTCTCCCCGCGTTTTAACAGGCACAAAGTTCATGCTCAAACGCTCATTTGCTGTTTGGCGAATGTTTCAAATTCCAGGCGGTCCAGAGCGCGGTCAAACATGATGACTCCGACCGCGAGCGCGAACAGCAGGGCAAAAAGATACCCCAGACCAAGGTATTCGTATCCCTGGAGGATGCTTATCCATGTAAAGGCTGCATTGCAGCAACAGAACAGCGTTGAGAGCAGGAGCGCGCGGACCTGCCAGTCAAAATACAGAAAGAAAATGAGCAGAAACAGGAGAAGCGCCTGCAGAAAGGCCGCCAGAAGTCCCCAGCGCAACGTGGGCACATCCGCCGAGGACAGGCCGAGAAAGCCCGCGAACCAGGGCGCCAGCACAATGAGAACGAGGGTGATGCTTCCCTGTGAGGCCAGAAGGCGCTCCACGGAGAGTTTCAGGCTGTCGCCGATTTTTTGCTTGCCATATTCAATGGCTGCAATATCTCCGCCGCATGTGATGGCATTGAAATACACACTGTAGTTTTTGTAGAAGGACGTCTCCACCCGGAGGAGAAATATGGCCATGGCCGGAATGGTGGTCAGATAGGCGAAAAAGAGGCAGGTATCGTAGGTATCCGCGCAACGAAACCAGCCAATGACCTCGCGCCCCAGGGGGCTGTGCCAGACAAGGAATTTGTCGATCCATATGCCGAGGTTGAAGACGAGGCCGAGCGCGGCGAGCCGGCGTTTTTTCCATAAAAAGGCGACGAGCGTGTGCTCGCAGGGACTATAGGAGGGGAATTCGCGGAAAATGCGCCAGCTCAGCCAGACAGCAAGCAAAAACTGCCCCAGGCTGTAGCCGGCGAACACCCCGGTCAACGCAAAATACTTGTAGCCAAGAACGGCCAGAATGACCCCGACCGCATTGGCGCCGCAGAAGCCCCCTACGATCTGGCCGTAGCCCTTGGCGGCGGACAGAAAAACCATGGCGAGCCAGGTCAGCGACAGGCTCTGAAACATCAGAAATGCGGAAAACGCCTCCGCCGCCGGCAAACCGGAAAAGGCGAACCATGGCCCGGCGCACATCAGCCCCAGCACCATGACCATCGAGGCGGAATACAGAAAGGCGGGCAGTATCCCTTCCATTTCCGAGGCATAAAGCCGGTCGGAAATGTAGCGGGATACCCCCTGATGGATCGTGCCGCCAAGAATGATGGAACCCGCATACACATATGTGGTGACGGTGCCGAAAATATCGGCGGGATTTGCGGTCTCGGCCTGCGCGCCGGAATTGGCCGCCATGAACGCCCCTATGCCCATGAGGCTCAACATGGAGAGCATCCATGGGCCGGAGGCGATGATTGCCGAATATCCGTAGGCCGCGGCAAGGGAGCCGTAACTGTTTGCGGCAAGAATGCGCTGAAGGCGGAAACCGATACCTGCCATCAGTTGCCTCCCTGCGGCAGCGTCCGCGCGTCATTCGTGCGGCCGCGCCGGGATTTTTTCGCCGCAAAAATATACGTTTCGTATATATCCCGGTACTGGGCCATGATTTTTTTCAAATCATAATACCGCAGCGCGCGTTCCCTGCCTGTCCGGCCATATGCGTAAAGCGCGTCGGGATCGCGCGCAAAGCGGGCAAGTTCGGCGGCGGTCGCTTCGGGATTGCCCACCGGCGTAATCCTGCCGCTTGGCCCAAGCGCCCTGTCGTCCTTGCCGATGCCGGTGAGGATTTCCCGGCACGCGCCCACATCCGTGGCCACAACAGGCAGGCCCGCGCAATTGGCTTCCAGAACGACATACGGAAAGCCTTCGCTTGCGCTCGTGAGCACCAGCACGTCCATATCGGCGTATACCTTGTCCAGATCGCGGCGCGGCCCCACAAAAAAGACCCTGTTGTGCAGATCGAGTTTTTCCAGAAGGTCGAGGCATTCCGCGACATATTCGGGTTCCTCGTCCAGAGGGCCGACAACGGTGGCACGGAACGGCACATCCCAGGCGGACAGCAGCGACATGGCGCGCAACAGGGTTTTTATGTCCTTGATGCTCACGACGCGGCCCACAAACCCCACCCGAAGCGGTTCCCCCGGCGCTTTCCGCTGTCGGGGGATATTCCTGAAGGTGTCCGTAATGATTCCGTTGGGAATGATCTCCACCTTGTCCCGCGGGGCGCCCTCGCTGATCTGTATCTCGCTGTTGCCCCGATAGAGGGAAATAATTTTTGCGGCGCTGTCATATGCGGCATGGGAAAGGGACTGAAAGAGCGCCATCCAGCGTTCCCGGAACCAGTTCCGCGAGCGTTCGAGCTGCAAAAAGCGGCTTTTGCCGGAGGAGGAGAGCCAGTTCGCCTTTGCCAGCTCGATGCGCCGCTCACGGGAATAGATGCCGTGTTCCGTCAGGATGAGCGGCCGCCCGGATTCGTATGCCGCGCGCGCCCCCAGAAGCCCCGCATAGCCGGTACATGCGGCGTGATAGACGCGCGCCTTTGGCAATGAGGCGCGCAGGACATTAAAAATGGGCATGTATTGCGCGCGGAAGCTCCAGAAATAATCCAGAAAGCTCAACCCCGGAATGCCGATCTCGTGATACAGCCGTTTGATCACCTCCCAGGCGGAAGAGCTGTGCGCCATTGTTTCAATAAATTCCTCGTCGCTCTCAAAATCCCGCACCAGGGCGGAAATATCGCCCATTTCAAGGCTTCCGCCGGTGCTCAACGCGCGGTACACGCCCAGGAGCGCTTCTTCCTTTTCCCCGGACAGCGTGCGGCTGTTGATGATTTCCTTTCCCTGGCGCGGCCTTGCATAATCAAAAAGGAAGACATCCTGCAGATTTTCCAGATTTGCCAGTCCGCTGAAGGCGGAATCGAAGATAAAGGCGTCGCTGATGCCCACGAGATTCTTGGGAAGATCATACCTGATCTCGCGTTGCGCCTTGCGGGAGGCGGAAATGTTCAGGACGCTGAACTTCAGGTCCGGCATCGATTCAATGATCTGGGCGATCCAGGTGGAGACGCCGCCCATGACATACGGAAAGGTTCCTTCCGTGATTATGCAGACATCTGAATTCATGCCAATCTCTGGAGCACTTTGCTGAGGAAAATATCTGCGACAGATATTTTCCTCAGGTTTCGCTGCCTCTATCTTATTGCGGCGCGGGCGTCTGCTCCCGCAGCCGCCAGAGCGTTGCGCAATTTCATTGCGTGAACGCTCTAGGGGGCCAGGATAAGCTCGCGGGTCAGGGCCAGGGCGGCCTCGCGCACAGCGGGGTCCCTGGACGTGAAGGCCACGTCCGCCATGGCGTTCAGACTGCGGAGATCCTGGAGGTGTTTTAATATCCGGATGCCGGCAAGCGCGTCCTCGGGCGAGGCATTCGCAAAAAACTCCTGAAAATCCGGACGGTTCGATGCGCGTTCCTGCGCCGGCAATCCGCTCCATGCCTCAATGAGAAATATCTGGTCCGCGCAGTTCGCCATGGCCGTGATGAGCGCTGACGGAGCGAGAAGGGCCATGGCGAGCAACGCATCCCTGGCGCGCGGCGCGTCTCTTCTGGCCCAATTGGCCACGGTGCGGAAAAGCTGCGCGCCCCCTTCGCCAAGGCTTGCCGCTTCAGTGGCGGCCTGTGCCAAAAGACCCGCCGCCGCAGGCGGAGCGCCCAGAAAGAGGTCGGCCAGGACCCCGCCCCGTTTGTGCAGCATTTCAGTGACGGCGCGCGTGACCCGCGGGTCTTCCCCGGCGCCTGCCAGGCGTTCCCAGACCAGTGTGCGCGTTTGCGCATCAAGGCCGGAAACATGGGCGAGAATCGTGGCGGCTGAAATATGCAGTGTCGTGTCCGGTTCATTGAGGACGCGAACGGCCAGGGAGCCAATCTCCGGGACAACGGGTGAGGTGCGCGCGAAAAGCGCCAGTCTGTCCATGATCACGCGCCTGATTTCGGCATCGTGAACGCTGTCAAACAGCGACGCGAATTCCCGCAGGTCGTCTTCCTCCGCAACGTCCGCCAATGCCTGGAAAAATGCGGGCGAACAGATGCTTTCCTCATGTTGCTTGGCGATGAGCGCGTCCCATGTTCCCGGGATGCCCCCCTTGCTCATTGCCTGCGCCAGGGCGCTGACGACCGGGATGCGCCGTTCGGTTTTCAGACGTTCCATCAGGATATGCCTGACGAGGCGCGCGTTCAGGCCGCCGAGCATCTCGGCCGCCAGTTCCGCGATCCGCACCTCCGCGTCACCAAGATTGCGCGCAAGAATATCGGCGAACGCCTGCGAATGTTTCCGGCTCAATGACATGCGCGCGGTTTTGGCGACAGTGGCGTCCCGGTCATCAACGGCGCGCAGGACGGCTTTGATCGCCTCCTGATCGTCATACCCGCTCAGGGACTCCGCCGCGGCAACGCGCAAGGCATGTTCCGCGCTGGGAGCGCGCAGGGCTTCAAGCAGGACGGCGCGTCCCATCCTGCTTGCCGCGCGGGCCAGAATTCCGGCGGCAAGCCTGCGCGTTTGTTCATCCTGGGAACCATCCTGAAGAATGGTCAGAAGATCATCATTCAGTGAGGGCGACGTCACGCCCAGACGCGCGACCGCCCCCAGGGCCGCGAAGCGCACTTCCCGGTGGCCGCTGCGCAAGAGGGGGACGATCCTGAGGCCCAGGCGCTTGAACGCGCCCCGGGAAATGGCGTCAATGGCCGCGCGCTGAACCCCGGCATCGGGGTCCGCAAGCGCCTGCCTGAGGAGCGGTTCCGCCTGGGCGCCGGAATTTCCCAGCATCCGGCACGTTCTGGCGCGCACTTCCGGTTTTGCGGATGCGATCAGTCGTTTGGCAAGAAATGTTCGTGCAAGGGATGAGGTTTTTTCCATGGACCGGAAGGCGATCTCCATCAGTTCCGGGTCCTTTTCCGCGAAATCTCCCAGTATTTCCAGCAACGGCACAGCCTGGGCATCCGACAGCGCATAACAGACATCGGCCATTTCCGACGAATGGAGGCCCATGACAAACAGGCGGAACCCCGCAAGCTCGCCGGCGCTCCAGGCGAGCTCGACTTCCCGCAGCTTTTCCTGCCGCCGGGCGCGGACGGTGCCCCGCAACTCGCGGACAAGTTCCACAAATGCGTCTTTCACAAATCCACCGTGAAGAGGTTTGGAAGATGCGGGCCAGCCGGCGCCGGGGTTTTGTTTTTTTCCCCGGGCGTTTCCGGGAGCCAGAAATCCAGAACCGCCAGCATGTTGGGGGGAATGCCCCCCCGTTGGCGGGCGGCCCGGCAATCCTCCCGCAGGCGCGCGTAGTTGCCGAGAGTGTGCCAGGCTTCAGCGCGCCAGAGATACCCCAGACTGCGCGCGGGGTTTCTTTCGATATACCGGCTGAAGCATTTTGCCGCGCTCGCGCCCTCGTTCAGCGCGAGCTTGACTCTTCCCAGCAGGATCAGGGCTTCATTGATCTCTCCGGGACCAGTCGCAGGGCGATCGAGCGCGATCCGCAACAGCGCTTCCGCCCTGTGAAGATATTCCGAACGCCTTTCGCCGGTGGCAAATCGATAATATATGAAGTCAATATACGCTGTTGCCGTTTTCAACAGCAGTTCTTCATCCGCGTGCTTTTCGCCGCTGCTGCTGATGGCGTCCTCAAGCTCGCCAAGCTGGGCAAGCATTTTCTCTTCCATCTGCGTCATGGCGGTCATTGCAAAGAAATAGGCTTCTCGACCGGCGGATGACACCGCTTTCCGCAGAATTTCAAATGCCGCCTGCGTTTCCATTTCCGCCAGATACTCTATGGCGATCCTCTGCTCCGCATCCGACACGGGATTGGACAGCACATCGCCCAGGGAAACGAGTTCCGCCGGCGCGGAACGCTCCGGAACCGGCACGCTTTCCCTGTAGGAGGCGGCGTCATTCAGGTATGCGGCGTACTCTTCCAGAAGCCTTCCCGAGCGGGGTCTTTTCATGGTTTCCAGAAGAAAATACGCCGCGCTTCCCCCAAATAACGGCATCAGGAATGCCATGATCCACGGAAAAAAATGCGCGCCGAGCCGGCGCCTGTCCGCGACGGCTCCCGCACAGCCGCCTGTTGTGGCGGCCAGGAGATGCGTCCCGATGATACCGGGAAGATTTTGCGCAACTATGGCGAACGAACCGGCAATGGCGGCGCAAAAGGAAAGCGCGCCCAAAAGCCGGCCCAGATTGCGCATGCGGCGTTCCCTGCCGGTTGCGCGCGCGTTCGGGGCCGGGATCATGCGCGCGCCTCCCGGCGCATTCCGGAAAAGAGCCGCGAGAAAACGGCATCGCCGTTCAGCGTGTCATCGCACGCCTGGATGCTCCATGCGAGCTCATAGATCGTCTGATGCTGCGCATCCCGCAAATCCAGCATGTCGAGGTTGGATTCAATTTTTTTTAAGACGATTGCGGCGCCGCGCTCGTCGCATTGCGGCAGCACGATGACAAACGCCCGCGCGTCCGGGAACCAGGCAAGCCCGTCGCTGAAGCGGATACACGCGCGGATCGAACAGGAAAGCGCGGTCTCGAGCCGGGATTGCGCCTTTTCGCGATGGCCGGCGATTGCGCATGCCAGCAGGGAAAGCGGCGTCTTGTGGCGCCTGGCAAGCGCTGTTTCCTCCTTCACCCTGCGGCGAAGGTAGGTTTCGCTTACCAGGCCGGATTCCGTATCCAGAGCTGCCTGACGCCGCAATATTTCCCGGTTTCGCAATGCCTCCAGCACAAGGCCGGCCTGTTCCGTCAGCAGGCCGATCCGCAGGGCAAGATCCCGCGTCAGGCGGACGAAAGGGCACCCCGCAAGCGCAACGACCAGACGTTCCGATTCGGTATCCAGAATAAGCGCGGCCAGGTCCGCGCCGGGGAGCTCTTCGTTATTGCGTGACCAGTCCGCGGCGCTTATCACCTTGTGATTTTTTCCCGCAGCCACTGCAATCGCCGGAATACTGCCGTTGAACCGCCCGCAGACAAGCCGGGGCTGTCCCCGGGAAATGCGCCAGATGCCGCAATTCGCGGCCCCGCTTTCCTCGCGCAGCAGGCGTTCAAGCACGAGCAGGAGGTCTTCTTCAGAAGTTGCCCTGTCCAGCCTTTTAAAACTGTCGTGCAAGGTCAAAAGTGTTGCGCCTTGTCCGGCGATGCGTTTTTCCATCGCAATACGGCTTCGCTCAAGCTCCGTCCGCTGTATTTCGCTGGAATCCAGCTGCGCGGCCAAAGATATGGCCTTGTCCCTGAAATGTTCCATTTTTTTGGTCTGGCTCTCGCCGAGCGCGCCCAGATAGACGCCAAACAGCAGAAAAAGCCCCGGTTCTATCAAAAGCGAAGGCTGGCGATGCAGCATATCCTGCCAGAGGTAGCCCTGTTCGGACATGCTCCATAAATATATGGCGGCCGCCGCAAGCCCGCACACAAATCCGGCGACGGAGCCGCGCCTGGGCGCGATGAGCAGTATGAGCAGCCAGAGGGGAGAAGGCTCTCCGGTGAGCAGCTTTCCTTCAAAGACGGAATATTCAAGGATCATCAGGATGATGACCAGCGGAATCAGTTCCCTGAGAAAAGTCCAGCGTTGCAATTTCATGGCGCTACAACGGGATGCGGGTCCGCACGGAAAGGACAAGGGACCGGCGCGAGGGCATGGCTACCTCGGCCCGCGCATGCCGGAGCCCGGATATTGCGGGGCCGCAGGGGCCGCGTGCGCCGGCAATGGGTATTTTTGCAGGAAACTGTTCAGGGAACCGGCGAGATCCTTGCAGAGCATCACGGTCAGACGCGAGAGGCTGTCCTCCTGAAACCAGTTTCCTCCGCCGGTGGCGGTCCGTGTGGCGCTCCACAAAACGGCGCCGCTCGAAGCATCCATCAGCCGCGCGGTCACGCCAATGACCGGCGTCTCGCCAACGCCGGCCTTATAGGTGTATTCTGTCACTCTGCCCGTCAAAATATACGGGGCTCCCACGAGTGAACCGGCTTCAGCGGGGGATATTGCCTCACTCTCCCGATCCGCCAGGCGGGCAACGACCAGCTCGGGCGGTATGACGGCATAGTTGCCAAGCGCGTATAGTTGATTGCTCAAAACATCAGAAACGATCATCCCGGAGCCACGGGCATCGGAAACACTGTGGAACGGCAATACCGCAAGCGGTATTTTTTGGCCGGAAATTTCCGTTTCAGCGGAGTGGTCGGTTCCGTAGCGGCTTGCGCAGCCTCCGGCAAATGCACCAAGCATGATGAGCAAAATCCAAGCAAGTTGACCCCGATGCATAACTGTCTCCCGTCATGACACCGCGCCGGAGACTGCCCGGCATGCGGTCTAGAATATTTTTCACAAGGAGTATCCTGCAATTGCGAAACAGCTTCGTCGTGGGATACGTTCGCGCGTCTTGCAGATAACTCCGCAGCAGGTCTTTTTTTTGTCGCTCCAAATCAAAAAGCGTAATTTATGCCAAACGAGATGGTTGTTTCCTCTCCGCCAGAACTTTCAAGCGTTGTATTTGTTTTCATGTATGATGCTCCAGCCCATATCCGCAGATTTGGAGTCGCCACCACTGTCAAACGTCCGTTCACTCCGGCAAGCTCGCCAAATTGCAGATCGCGATCCGGGTCGCGACCAAGAAATCCTTCCGCCGTCAGCCCCAAATGTGGTGAAAAAGCGTATTGAAGGGAAAGGCCCACTTCCTGGGCAAAGACTTCAGGCACGGGATTGAGCGCATCAAATCCGTCAGGCTTGAAATAGCGTTGAAAATCCACCTGCACGAAAATTCCCAGTTCAGAGCCGACCAGATATTCATTCCACAAAATGTCATCGCGGAACCCATATCCCATATATGCACCATCACGCCGGAGCAGCCGGTAACAGGCTCTGGTGTTTATTGCATAGCGATTGCCGGCGTACTGCGCTCCGCTTCTTGCGCCGCCGCCAAGTTCGAGCTCCTCGTAATACGCGCGACTGTTGAGCGTCAGCCTGTCCGTGAAGGGGAAAGCAAGGGCAAGAGCGGCGCCGTGCTTCCTCCCGTCTTCAACAATGGTGTAATAGCCTTCATCCCAGGGGCGCCACGCAAAGACTTCGCCCGACAGCTGCGCGCCATTTCGCCATGCCCGTGACATTCCAGCCGTTATGCCCAGGCCCTCCCCTTCGGCATCGCCAAAATTCTGGTAGGGCGTGAGCGAAAACCACGGGCGGAAGGTTCTGCCCGGATTCATGCCGAAGCGCAGGTCCAATGACTCCCGCCCCGCGCTGTGGGTTCCGCGCTTTAATGAGAAGAAGCTCAAATGCCCGAAGGCCGCTCCTTCCCAGACTTCTGTGAGCGGCAGTGTAACGGTGACGGTATGGCGGCTTCCGCTTTCTTCCTCGGCGTCAATGAAGGCGCTCCGATAGGCCGCTTCCGGTCCGTAAAGGGTTCGCATGCGCGAGCCCAGAAGCCGGGCCCTGCGCTTCAGTGCGGCGTCTTCTTCGCGCAGAATCCCGTGGGGAATTTCCCCGCGGGGGGAATCCGCACGTTGTTCCGGCTCCGTGCCGCCCTGGAGGTCTTCGCGCAATTCTTCAAGGGGAAGATGCAGCGTTTGTGAATATATCCCCTGACCCTCATGCGCCGAATACGCCCTTTGTGCGGGGACGCACAGGGCGATACCCAGAACAAGCACACCCAGGCAGACATGAATTGCCGATCCATGGATACATATTTGCGCTGAAGATGGCGGAACCGTAATTTTTCCAGTCACAGATCGTGAACTTTTGCTGTTCACTCGACGAAAGACATTAAAAAGCGTTTTCCGAGCGCACGATTTGATGGACCAGTTTTTTCTGGTCAACGTATATGTAGTTTTATCTGCGATCATGATGGACATGACGGCATTTTTCCCAATGTAATGAGTCTAACTATTATTAAATATATGACAAATTTTTACTTCATACATAAACATATATCCAGTATATATGTGCAATCAGTATACTTGAAATTCTCTGAAAGTTTGAGTTGCATCGCTTTTCATATCAGCGGAATTCCGGATTGCCTGATCTGGCGTCCTGAAATAGGCATGCAGCCACCTGCCCCACGGCTGGAAGGCTCCCTCCATGTTGTCAGGCACACTGTCGATTTTGGGAGAGTCAAAAAATTTAAAAACAGAATGCAATCCAGTGAAATAATAAGATTTTTATTAAAGCCGGAGCTGCCTGAAAATTTTTGCCGCTAATGAAATCTTGCCCAAATTGGCTGTTTCCTATATTGATTTCAACAACACATCGACAGTGTGCCTGTTGATGAGCGGCCCGTGCCCTCTGAAAACGATCCGGCACGCGTGGAAACATCAAAAGTCAGTCACCGAAATTTCCCTGTCCTCCTTTTCATGTGCTGCTCGTCCGCTTGTAACGGTATGCGTCACGTCTCATTGCCCCGATCCTCATTGCGCACGGCAGGCGTTGTTAATACGAATTTCTCCTGGCAAGAGATGAGAAAACTTTCCGCATTCTGCCATTTCGTTTGCGCGGAGTGAAAAACGCGCTTACGGTTTCAGCCGCCGCCAGCAAGGATGCCTGGCCAAGATGGGCATAGCGCATGGTGGTCCGGGGATCGCTGTGTCCCAGCATCTTTTGCGTCTCGTACAATGAATGTCCGGCATTCACGAGAAAACTGGCGAAGGTATGCCGCAAATCGTGAATGCGCACATCGGCAAGCCCCAGTTTCCGCCGGAGTTTGTCCCAGAACAGATAGAGGTCGCTGAGAGGCTTTCCCGGCGCGTGGCCGGGGAACAGCCACGGATTGCCCGGAGTGCGGGACATGGTGTGGAGAACGTCCAGTGCGGCTTCGGACAGAAAAATATGGCGCGGCCTGCCGGACTTGGACAGTGGCACGATGAGCAGGCGCAGATCCCGGCGAACATTTTCCCAGCGGGCCTTGAGGATTTCGTTCTTCCGCGCTCCGGTCAGCAGAAGCAGGCGGAGGGCAAAGGCTTCCAGACGGTCGTTTTTTTCCAGCGCCCGCATGAGCCGTTGCGCTTCATCAGGCGTCAGATACCGTTCCCGCTGTGTGGGGATTTTGAATGGCGGAACTTTCGCGCATGGGGATTGCCCGGCAGAGAGGACACCGCGTTGCTCCGCCAGCGAACAAATGGTCTTAAAGACCGCCAGAATACGATTACAGGTGGCTGGAGCAAGCCCGCTGGCGAACAGTCTGTTCAGCCAGTTCGCCACTTCGTGATGTCGTATGTCGACAAGTCTCCTGTCGCCGAATGCCGGGGAAAGATGCTGCCGGGCAATGCGCTCATCCACCTTCCAGCTTCGTTTGCGGAGTTTGACGTGCGGCAGGTAGATGTCTGAGGCAAAGGCGTCGAGGATGACGGGGACATCGTGCCGCCCGGACTGCCCAGGCAGTTGATGCGCCGGGAAAGCTGACATGTGGTGACGAACCATTAGTGTTCTCCTGCTGGAAGAATGGAAAAAGTTTGTCTCGTGCCCAACATCTTTTCTGTTGGGCAAGACGGATTCTGCACAGCGTAGTACGGCGTTTCCAGCCGACGTATTACGGCCCGGGCCTCCGGTCCCGCATCCGTCAGAGCGGTTATGCAAGTCCATTGCGAAAACGCTCTAATGCGATTTTCCGGATACTTCGCACTGTTCGCCATGGGGAGACGCGTCCCCTGCCCGTGTGGCCTGGAAAAATGACGCATCGCCGCTTTTGCCGCGGGGGGGGAGGCGGGCGTTTGGGGAATATCCCTCGAACTCCCCATCCCGAACCGGATTTTGCGAGGCTGATGATTGGTGCACGCATGGCGGGATTCAGTCACATGCGGCGGGAGCACACGGTGACTGACAGAAGCGGGGACGCGTAAAAGGTGGTTCAACGCAAAGATACATCCGGCCCTGGATGCGCATGCATGCCGGTCAGAATGCCTGTTACAGCGGGTACCGTTGCGGATTGCCCGCAGGCTTGCGGACTTGTTGAAGAAATAATTGCTGAATGTCTTCTGGCGGCAAGTGATGTGACAGGAAGATACTGACGGGAACACTCAGGAACGATGACATCCAGCCAGTCATTCCATCGTGGAAAGGCCATAAAAGTCTGAGAGCTTATGATACCTATATCTATCGTCCCGCTATTTCGTCGAAAATGCTTTTCTGGAATTGAAGCGGTGGCGAGGAATTGCCACACATATGCCAAAACTGCTGCTTCATTCCTGGCGGCGGTCCATATCAGGTGTATCCCATTTGGGATAAAACCAGATGAGGACGCCATCCAATCGCCTATTCTGTAAATTCTCCGGACATGGGAGAGTTTTTCTTTGTTTCTGTTACCCGTCATTGGACAAAGCGAAGGCC
>URHE01000032.1 GCA_900547595.1 uncultured Desulfovibrio sp. | reverse complement strand
CCGCCACTGGGAACTCGGCGGCGAGGGCGCCCTGGAGCTGGCTGACGCCGTGGTGGACGCCTGCAACGAAACAACCGAGTTCAAGCCCCTCTATGACTGGGAGATGCCGTTCAGGGAACGCATCGAGCTGGTGGCGCGCGAAATCTACGGCGCGGACGGCGTGGACTTTTCCGCCGAGGCCGCGGCCAAACTGGAAAATATCCAGAAGCGCGATGACGCCGGCGAGCTTGGCCTGTGCATGGTTAAGACCCACCTTTCCCTCTCCGACGATCCCGCCCTCAAGGGCGAACCCAAGGGCTGGCGCCTGAAAATCCGCGATGTGCTCATTTACGGCGGCGCGGGCTTCGTGGTGCCGGTTTCCGGCAAGATCACCCTCATGCCCGGCACCGGCTCCAATCCGGCGTTCCGCCGGGTGGATGTGGATACGGAGACCGGAAAGGTCAAAGGGATATTCTGAGAACTTCCCGTATCTTCTTGCAACGGAAACGAGTTCATGTCGGCAAAAATTCTTGATGGCGCGGCGCTCAGCCGGATCATCCTCGATGAGCTGAAAGAGGAAGTGGCGGCCATGCGGGCCGCGCGCGGCACCGTTCCCGGCCTTGCCACCATCCTGGTGGGCGAAGACCCGGCCTCGGTCAGCTATGTCACCCGCAAGGTCGCCACCGCGCACGCGCTGGGTTTTCATGAGGTGCAGGAGACCCTCCCCGCCTCTGCCCGCGAGGAGGACGTGCTCGCGCTCATCAGGCGCCATAATGCCGACCCGCGCATTCACGGCATTCTCGTCCAGCTTCCCCTGCCCCGGCATATGGAGGAACGGAGCATCATCCACGCCATTGCCCCGGAAAAGGACGTGGACGGGTTCCACCCCGTCAACCTCGGCAAACTGCTCATGGGCGACGCCACGGCCTTTCTTCCCTGCACACCTGCGGGCATCCGGGAGATGCTCATGCGCGCGGACGTGGAGCTGGACGGGGCGGAAGTGGTGGTCGTGGGCCGCTCCAACATCGTGGGCAAGCCGCTGGCCGTACTGCTCGGCCAGAAAGGCCCCGGCGGCAACGCCACGGTGACACTGACGCACACAGGCACGCGGGACCTCGCCGCGCACTGCCGCCGGGCCGACGTGCTTGTGGCGGCCGCCGGTGTGCCCGGCCTCGTGAAGGCAGAGTGGATCAGGCCCGGCGCCGTTGTCATCGACGTGGGCGTCAACCGCGTGGGCTTCAACGAAAAAACGGGCAAGCCCATCCTCTCCGGCGATGTGGATTTCGCGGCCGCTTCCGAAGTGGCGGGGATGATCACGCCCGTCCCGGGAGGGGTCGGCCCCATGACCATTGCCATGCTCATGAAAAACACGGTCCGCTCGGCCCGGCAACATCCGACGGCCTGAGCCCATGGCGCTTCCCTCCCTTTCCTCCACGCGGGAAGCCATTGCCGACGCCATGAAGGCCAAGGCCGCCCTTCCCGCGGGCCGGGTCTGGATCCTCGCCATGCTGGGCGGCGCCTATATCGCGCTTGCCGGCTTCGCTTCCACCGTGGCGAGCTGCAATCTGCTTGCCGCGCCGGAGACATATGGCCTGGGCCGCTGCGTGGCCGGGCTGCTCTTTCCGGTGGGGCTGATCCTGGTCGTGGTGGGCGGCGGCGAGCTCTTCACCGGCAACTGCCTCATGCCGGATGCCGTCCATCGGGGTCTGGTCACGCGCGGGGGATTGCTCCGCAACTGGCTTCTTGTCTATGCGGGCAATTTCGCGGGCGCGCTCGTGGTGTCAGGCATGCTCCATGTCTCCGGCAGCTTCTGCTCGGGCGGGGGCACCGTGGCTGCCGCCGTCATCAGAACGGCTTCGGCCAAGGCCGGCCTCGGCTGCCTGGAGGCATTCACGCTCGGCATTTTCTGCAACTGGCTTGTCTGCCTTGCCATCTGGCTGGCGGCCCGCGCGGAAAACGCGGCCCAGAAGGCATTCGTGCTCTTTTTTCCCATCTGGATCTTTGTCGCCAGCGGCTATGAACATTCCGTGGCCAACATGTACTACCTGAGCGCGGGTCTGCTGGCGGCGGCCGATCCTGTCGCGCTGGCGGCCTCCGGGCTGCCCCGGGGCGTGGAGGCAAGCCTGGCCCTTCCGGCGCTGGCGCGAAACCTGGTTTTTGTGACGCTGGGCAATGTGGCGGGAGGCGCCGTTTTCGTGAGCGGCGCCTACGCCCTGGCCTGCGGCGCATCCCGGAAGAAACGCGACAGGGCTTAGAGCGGTTTCGCAGGGAACCTCTCTGTCTTGCGGAGAGTTTCCCCGGCAACATGCTCCGGGATTTCGCGGCATTTTCACGCGGAGGGCATCATGTCCGGTTCAATCATCCTCCTTGTGCTGGGCGCGGCCTTTCTCCACGCCACATGGAACATCATCGTCAAGGGCGGGGAAAACAAGCTGTACGAAACGGCCATGAACGCCCTGGGCGGCGGACTGGGCGCCATGCTCCTCCTGCCCTTTCTTCCGTTCCCGGACCGCGCGGCCTGGGGCTTTCTCGCCCTGTCCTGCTGCTGCCACCTCACCTACTATCTCTGCATCGCCGCCGCCTACCGCGTGGCGGACCTGAGCCTGGGCTACACCATCATGCGCGGAACGGCCCCCATGCTCACGGCCCTGGCCCTCTGCCTGCTGGGCGTGCCCCTGGGCCCCGCCGGCTGGGGCGGCGTCATCCTGCTCTGTTCCGGCATCCTCACCCTCGCGCTGGAGCAAAAGCTGGCGCACAAGGGCAGCCTCAAGGGGGTATTCTATTCCCTGCGCACCTCCTTCGTCATCATGGGCTACACCCTGGCCGACGGCTACGGCGCGCGCCTTTCCGGCGACAGCGTGAGCTATACCTGCTGGATATTCTTCCTCAATATCTTTCCGCTGCATATCTATATCCTTGCCCGCTACGGGCGCGACTATCTCCACTATCTCAGACGCCGGGCGGTGCCCGGCATTTCCGGCGGCCTGTGCGGGCTGGGCTCCTACGGCATCGCCATCTGGGCCATGACGCTCGCGCCCATCGCCCTTGTGGCGGCCCTGCGGGAAACCTCCGTCATCTTCGGCATGATCATGGCCGTCCTTTTCCTCGGTGAACGGCTTACCGCGCTCAGGCTGGCGGCCATCCTTCTCGTCATGGCCGGGGCCATGATCATCCGCCTGGGCTGACACACCGGCCAGAGCGCGCGCCGTTTTTCCCTGCCGGCAAATCCGGGCCGGCGCAGCCAGAAATAAGTCGTTTCTGCGACATGAGTCAAAAAAGACTTGTATTTTGCCGGGGGTCTGGGCCTCAAATAAGTCTGTTTCGACTCAAAACTGGAGGCGCATTTCCGCCCCTCCCCGGGGCATGGCACGCCAGGTTCCCGCAAAGCAAGGAATGACGCGCCATGTGCATTTTGGCACAAGGATTGCTCTTTAAGCGGCACGACTTCGCCAGATACGGGAGGGAGCATGGGGGATACGCCACAGCATGGTGTGAAAGGCCACGAACGCGAAGAGCTGGAAAAAACCCTCAACCCCATTGAAGTCCTGGCCCTTGCGCTTGGCGCCATTGTGGGCTGGGGCTGCTTCATTCTTCCGGCCATCCGTTTCCTGCCGGATGCCGGCCCCATGGGAACGATCATCGCCTTCTTTGTGGGCGCGCTTTTTCAGTGCATCGTGGCCCTGAGCTACAGCTTTCTGGTCAAGCCCTACCCGGTGGCGGGGGGCGCCTTCGCCTATGCCTACGCGGGGTTCGGCACGCGGGGGGCCTTTGTGTGCGGCTGGGCCCTGGTGCTCAGCTATATCTGCGTCATCGCGGCCAATGCCATGGCGCTCATCCTGCTCACGCGCTACCTGCTGCCCGGCGTCTTTGACGTGGGGTATCTGTATTCCGTCGCCGGATGGGACATCAATACGGGCGAACTCGCCTTTGTTTCCGTCATCCTGCTGCTCTTCGGCTGGATGAACTACCGGGGCATGAACGCCGCCAGCACCATTCAGGTCATTCTGGCGCTCGCCCTCACGGCGGGCGTTCTTGTGCTCGCCACCGGCACCTTTCTCACGGATTCGGCCTGCCTTTCGAACTTCGAGCCGCTCTTTGCCGAGGATCGTTCGCCGCTCGCCTGCGTTCTGGTGGTGCTGGCGCTCACCCCATGGCTCTATGTGGGCTTCGACACCATTCCGCAGACTGCCGAGGAGTTCAAGTTTTCCCCGGCCAAGGCGCGGGATCTCATGCTCCTCTCCATCATCTGCGGCGCCGTCCTCTACGCGCTGGTAACGCTGTGCGTGGCGGGCTACATCCCCTACAAGGAGCTGCTCAGGCAGAACCACGCCTGGGCCACGGGCTGGGTGGCCGACCAGGTTTTCGGCCGCTTCGGCGGGATCGCCCTCACCGTTCCGGTGCTTGCGGGCATCCTCACGGGCATGAACGGCTTTTTCATGGCCACCACACGCCTGCTCTTCAGCATGGGGCGGAGCAAGTTCCTGCCGGAATTTTTCGCCTCGGTGCATCCGCGCTACAACACCCCGTGGAAGAGCGTGGTATTCACCCTTGCCCTCTGCCTCGTGGTGCCGTGGTTCGGCCGCGCGGCCCTGGGCTGGATCGTGGACATGTCCGCCATCGGCACGGCCATGGCCTATCTGTTCACCAGCATGACGGCCTACAAGTACCTCACCCGCCATCCGCGCCTTGCCGAGGCGGGATGGGGCAAGCCGGTCTGCGTCATCGGCGCGGCCACTTCCATTGTCTGCTTCTTCCTGCTTATCTTCCCCAGTTCCCCGGCGGCCATCAGCGTGCCCTCGTGGATCATGCTCTTCATCTGGGTGGGGCTTGGGGGCATCTTCTTCCTCAACAGGCGCAGCGAACTGCTGCATATTCCGCATTCGCGCCTGCGCTACCTGCTGTTCGGCAAGAGCAACTGCCCGGTACTCTTCGAGCCTGAGGATGAAGAGGAAGAGGACGAGGCCAGAGAGATGGCCAACGCCACCGACCGCTGACGCCAATCCGCAGCCCCCCCGGGGGGCCGGGCGTTCACGGGCGCAACCAGCAAACGCAGGAATTTTGTGGAGAGCACATGCGCCAGTTGCTGCTACTTTGCCTTGGACTGCTGATCATTGCCATCCAGGTCGTCCTCGGGATACAGACCTTCTTTCCGCAGGCGTTTGCCGCCAGGGAGGACGCGCTCGACGGACTGCTTGAACAAAAAACCTCCGTGCTCGACAAGCTCGCGCCGGAGGACCTTGCCTGGCTGGCGGGAAAGCCGGTCATCACCGTGGGCGTGGACCCGAATTTCTATCCGCTGGAAATGTTTGATGAGCGCGGTCGCTATACCGGCCTCGGCGGGGATTATCTCCGGCTGCTCGCCAAAATGACGGGGCTGGATTTCCGTCCCCTGCCCACAAGCGACTGGGCCGCCACCGAGGAGCTGGCGCGTCAGGGCAAGATCGACATTTTCATGGCCGCGGCCAAGACGGGACGGCGCAGCGAATACATGCTGTTCACCGCGCCGTATATCACGGAACCGGGCATCATCATGACACGGCGCGGCGGCGGCCTTGACACGGCGGACATCTCATCCCTGGCCGGCAAAAAGGTGGCCGTGGTCAGGGACTATTCCTGGCACGACTTTCTCAAGGAATTTCACCCGGAGATCATCGCCGTCCCCGTCGCCACCACGCTGGAAGCCCTGCAAAAAGTGGCCTCCGGCGAAGCGGACGCCGTCCTCGACTACGAATTCAACCTGCTGGAAAAGATACAGACCGGCGGCATTCTCCAGATGCAGACCGCGGGCAAGGTGGACTCCTCCTACGGGCATGCCGTGGCGGTGCGCCGGGACCGCCCCGAACTGTTCAACGTCATTGCCACCGCGCTTGCCCAGATCACGCCCGAAGAGCGGCAGGCCCTGGCGCGCAAGTGGCTGGAGCGGGAACGCCCCGCCGGTCAGGAGCGGCATTTGCAGTGGATATTCTTCTTCCTGGTGGAATCCAGCCTGCTTGTGCTCGGGCTGATCTGGCTCTACCATTCCGGCATCAGAAAACATACGCGCGAACTGCGCAGAAAGGTGGCCGCTCTGGAAAAGCGCCTCGCTCAGGAAGCCAGGGGCGAAACAACACCGGTCGGCGCCTGAAGGCAGGCGGGGGAAACGGCCCGGCGGAAGCGTCGGGGGGCATGAGGCGTTCGTCCCCGCAAAGCGTCAACGCGAGTCCACGCGCGGGAGAACGGCAGCATGCAGCACTATGAATACGCCGACACCCTTTCCGCTGAAGAGTATTGCCTGTTGCGGAAGGCTGTGGGCTGGCCGGAGCTGCCGGTGGAGCAGGCCCGCGAGGGTCTGCGCCACTCATCCTTCATTGCCTCCTGCCGCCTGGGAACGGCTATCATGGGTGCCGTCAGGATCATATGGGACCATGGGTACATCGCGTATTTTTCAGACCTCATGGTCCTTCCCGCCTGTCAGAAGCAGGGAATCGGCAAAAATCTGGCGCAACGGGCCATTGAATGGGTGAAAGCGCAGCGGCGTCCCGGCTGGAAAATCAAGATCGTCCTCATTGCCACCGCGGGCAATGAAGGTTTTTACAAAAAACTCGGGTTCACCGAACGCCCCTGCGGCGCAATGGGGGCCGGGATGGACCTGTGGTGCATGTAGCGCGTTCGCTCCTCACTATCACTCCTGGCCGAGTTCCCGTTTCAGCCACGCCTTGATGGCCGGCGTGGGCGCGCTCACGCCGCACAGGGCGCCGTTGGCCTCACGCCAGCCCGCCAGCAGTTCGGGCGGCAGCGGCACGGTGACGAGGTCCTCGGCGGATTCGGAATTGCGGCGCACCAGCCGTATCACCGGCGGGTCCTGCCAGCTGTCCACCACAAAATAGTGGGAAACATCCTCCCTGGAGCGCACGGGAGGATATTCGGCATGCCAGTCGTTGTTTCCCCATTCCAGATACATGGTGACGGCATGTTCCGGCGTCAGGTTCCAGTCGATGGGGCAAAGGGCAAAGTCCTTGAGTGTCGGCATGGAGGGCTCCTTTCAGCAGCGCGGCGGCGCCGCGCGGTTCACCCCTGCATCCGCGCCTTGAGCTGGCGCCGGTTTTCCAGTTGTTGCGCGGCCTCCTGCTGGCGGCGCAGTTTTTTCGCTTCCGCGAGGCGCTGTTTCCGGATGCTTTCGATGCGCGTCTGCTGCGCCTTCTGGCGCTGTTCCCGGGCCTGTTCGAGCAGTTTTTCCCGCTTGCGGTCAAAGACCAGGGTGGTGCGCAGCGCCCCCACGCCCACGGCAAGGATGGTCACGATGATGACCAGCACCTTCTGGATGGACCACTGATTCTCGCCCAGCAGGTATTTGAGCCAGCCGAGGCCCATCTTTTCGCCCCAGAACACGATGATGGGCACACCCACAAAGCAGAGGACAAGCCCGATGATCTCCACCCACATGAAGGTGCGGAGCATGGTCAGGCCGAAGAGCGTGGCATCGCGCACGGTGCGGAGAAATTTGAGACGCGCCTTGAGATTCTGGAGCAGCTCGTCAAGTTTCGGAATGGCGGTCTGCGCCCGTTTGAATGTCTCCGCCTCGTTGAAATTGCTTGCAAAGGCCCAGTTGATGATGCCCGCGCTGGCGTTGAAATCCGCGCTGAATTCGCGCAGCGCCGAAGGAAAGGGAAACCACGAGGCTTCGTCGCGGATCTCTTCCAGCACGTCAAGATAGGATTTGTAGCGGTTGCGCAGTTCGTCGACCTCACGCTGGATGCTTTCCTCAAGCTCCTTTTCCAGCTGGGGACGTTGCCGGACCATGCGGAAAAAGGCCATGTAGTTGTCGACCTTGCCCAGGGCATCCAGAGCATGGATCTTTTGTCCGAGGCGCGCCTGGACAGGATGGTCGTCAGGGAACCAGGCCGTGAGCCGTTCCTCCATGGCATGCACGGCGATCTTTTCATTTTCCGCGTTCTTTCTGGCCTCTTCCCAGAGGTCAAAAAGGGAGGACAGCACCAGCAGCCGCCCGCGCTCCAGCGCGGGATCGATGAGAAAGCGGTTGAAATACTCGGGCTCGGCGGCCACCAGCTCCACCACCTGGTCAAGTATCTGTTCCGCAAAGCCCATTTTGACCCGGCAGATGATACCGCGGTATGTCACTTCACGCCATTGGGGCATGACGCGCAAGACCTGGGTATAGAGCGTGCTCGCCTGGGCGAACTGCCCCTGTTCCTCCATCAGGCGCCCCTGAAGATATTCATTCCATGCCTGGAGCGCGGGCCAGGGCGTCATGCCCGCCGCTTCGCGGAAAAAGTTGAGGGCCTGGGCGGCGTCGCCGCGCTCGATCTGAAGAAAGGCGCGCACCATGCGCAGGCGCGGGTCACGCGGATGGCGCGAAATGGTCTGGACGACTTCCTTGTCCAGCTCGGGCAGTTCCTCGGCGCTGGTGCGCGCGAGCTTTTCCAGCAGATCCCAGGCCGGGCTGTCGTCACGCGCGGGCTTGTCCTCGTCCGGGTCCGGTTCGCGCATGCGGTAGAGCCAGTTGCGCGGCACATTGCGCAACTGGCAGGGGCCGTTGAGGTCAAAAACGGCCTGGAGCAGGGTGCCAGCCGGGCCCTGATCGTCAAGCAGTTCGTCAAAGCCCTTGATGCCCTCCCCGCTCAGGACCGTCTCAATGCGGCGGAACGCCTCATTGATGATCTCCAGGTCCATGCCCTCGATCTGCGTCCAGGTTTCGGCGCGGGAGGGAAAATACGTCCGCGTGGGACATTCCGCCGCCGAATGGTTGGGCAACCCGCAGTAGAAACAGCCCGCGCCGGCAGTGCCTGAAGCCAGCTGGCCGGCCATGATCAGCGGAATGGAGCGGCTGCTGATGCTGTTTTCATCCAGCAGGACATTGCACCAGCTGTCCATGCTGGTCTGGCCCCCGGTATACCGGAGGTCCCGCACGGAAAAGCCCTCGCCGAGAAGATAGGCATTGCGGTAGCTCAGATAGGGGAAATCCGGCATGAGATTGTCCCACTGAAGGCCAATCTTCTTGGGCAGGTCGCTGTTGAAATTCAGGTTGTTGCGGTCCGCGACCACACACACGCAGGGCCAGTAGGTGCCGGGTTCAAGCGTCTCCTTGTCAAAGGTGTGCAGATACTTGCGCATGAAGGTGCGGAGCATGAGCAGGTTGTCCATGGCGAGCATGACAAAGCCTTCCTGCACGATGGACTTGATCTTGAGCTCCTGGAGCAATCCCTCCAGCTTGATGAACATGTTGCTCCAGCCCGTCTGGAACGCCTTGTCCAGCGGGCTTCCCAAAGGATGCAGCACGGCGAACCACGCCTGGGTGGAGGAATACGGCATGCGCACGTCCACCTCAGGCTCGGCCCAGTCCACCGAGGCCATGCCCTGCCTGCCCGTGGCGCGCGCAAAGGTGATGCCCGGCAGGACGTTGCGTCCCTCACGGCTCTTGGGATGTATCCAGATATCCAGACTTTCGCGGGGGTGCATCTCCTGGGCGGAGAGGATGCCATCCACCGCCAGACTGGCCTCGCGCTTGCTGCTGAGCTGGAGCCTGCCCGGGAAAAGCTCGATGCCCACGGCAAGCTCGTTGAAATTGCCCCAGATCCGCAGCCGCGCCAGCGCCAGAAAAACGTCATCGGTAAAGAAGAACCAGATGGCCTGCTCACGCTCCTCGCCCACGAGCATGCCGCCGTAGTTGAGCAGCGTCTGGTTGACCGCCTGGGAGAGGTTCCCCTGCCAGCACACCCAGAGCACATGGCCCATGGTGCTCATGTGGACATCCTTGCCCCCGGGCAGGCGAGCCAGAAGTTGTGATAACTGCGCCATGAGACATCCTTTCCGGATCAGGACCGCCGCGCCCCGCCACGGGGCGCCACGACGGGAAACACCCTTGCCGCGGGCGGGCGGGATGTTTCAGGGCGGTTCGCCGTTCAAGCCGCTCCGCGGCCGCGTGAGCGCGCCTGCCTTCCTTACCAAAATTCGGCATGGAACTCAAAACTCCCCGGACGGGAGCGGGCGCCCCCGCTTTCCCGATTTCATGCAAGAATAATGCCCAAAAATACTTTCCCGTGACACGGGCATGCCGGCAACTCCCGGACGCCCCCCCTGCCGCCTCCGCCTTCACAGGCCGCTTGCCAGGATCACGCGCATGGGCATACAAAAAGACATGGACAGGAAGCTCGTCGATCTGCATACCCACTCGACCGCCTCGGACGGCACGGACAGCCCCGCCGCACTGGTGGCCCGCGCCCACGGCCTTGGCCTGGCGGCCATCGCCCTGACGGATCATGATACCCTGGCCGGACTCGCCGAAGCGGAACAGGCGGGCCGGGAACTGGGCATCGGCGTCATCCGGGGCTGCGAGATTTCCACGCGCTCCCAGGCCGGAGAGCATCACATCCTCGGCCTCTGGATACCCGCGCGGGCGGAGGCGCTCGACACCTGGCTCGATGCCGTCCGGCGCCGCCGCAATGAACGCAATGCGGAAATGGTGGCCCGCCTCCGCGCCCTCGGCTTTGACATTACCCTTGAAGAGGTCCGCGCCCGCGCCTCCGGCAGCGTGGGCCGCCCCCACATGGCGGCCGTGCTGGCCGCCAAGGGCTATGCGCGCGACGTGGCAGCGGCCTTCCGGGACTACCTCGGCGCCAGCGGCAAAGCCTATGTGCCCAAACAGGTTCCCTCCCCGGAAGAGGCGGTGCGCCTGCTGGCGGACATGGGGGCCACTCCCGTTCTGGCCCATCCCTTTCTCAACGCCGCCGCGGCGCCCGATGTCGAAGCGCTGACGCGGCGCCTTGCCGCCTGCGGCCTTGCGGCCATCGAAGCCTGGCACAGCAGCCATTCGGATGCGGACACCCGCCGGTGCGTGGAACTTGCCAAACGCTTCGGCCTGGGGCTCTCCGGCGGCTCGGATTATCACGGCGACAACAAGCCCGGCGTACTGCTCGGCACCGGGCATGGCGGCCTGCGCATTCCCGTCGCGGCGCTGGAGGCGCTGCGGCAGCGGCGCCGCGCCCGGGGGCTGCCATGCTGAACCCACCCCCGCCCGGCGGCCCCCTCCGGCGCCCCGGCCAGCTCCGCGCAACGGCTCTGCTCCTGCTTCTCTGTCTTTCCGCGGTGGCTGCCGCCGGGGAACGCGGCCCGGACGCCACGCCCGCGCCTTTCCCGCCTCTCGAGCGCATGCTCGGCGCCATGCTCATGTGCGGTTTCCGGGGGACGGAGCTGGCACCCGGCGATCCTTTCCTCGCCGCGCTTGCCGCCGGCCGCGTCGGCAACGTCATCCTCTTTGACCGGGACATGACCACAGGCGGAGAGCGCAATATCCGTTCGCCGGAGCAGGTACGGCGCCTGACGGCCACCCTGCGGGCAGCCGCGCCGGGACCGATCTTCATCGCCGTGGATCAGGAAGGGGGCCAGGTGCGCCGCCTCAAGCCGCAAAAGGGCTTTCACGATCTGCCCTCCGCGCAGCGCCTCGGGCAGGGCAGTGTCGCGGACACATTGGAAACCGCGACCCTGCTTGGTGAAGAGCTGGCTTCCCTTGGCATTGATGTGGACCTTGCCCCGGTGGCCGATGTGGACAGCAATCCGCTCAATCCCGCCATCGGACGCCTTGGCCGCGCCTTCAGTTCCGATGCCGCCGCCGTGGCCCGGCATGCCCTGGCCTTCGGGAAGGGACTGGCGCGCGGCGGGGTCATCCCGGTGCTCAAGCATTTTCCCGGCCAGGGCTGCGCCCGGGAAGATTCGCACCTCGGCCTGCCGGATATTACCCGGTGCTGGGACGGCGCGACGGACCTGCTCCCATATGCGGAGATATTCCGCGCGGGCTGGCCCGGCATGGTCATGCCGGGACATCTTTTCCACGCCGGGCTTGACCCGGACATGCCCGCCACGCTCTCGCGCATGGTGATCGCGGGCCTGCTGCGCCAGGGACTTGGCTGGCAGGGCGTGGTCATCAGCGATGACCTGCAGATGCGGGCCATCGCCGGCCGCTACGGACTCAGGGAAAGCATCCTGCTGGCCGTGCGCGCCGGCGTGGATATTCTCCTTTACGGCAACAATCTTGAATGGGAAAACGGGCTTGCGGACAAGGCGTTTGCCGCCCTGCGCGCCCTGGTGGACGACGGGAGCATCCCTGTAGAACGGATCAGGCGTTCCTGGGAGCGCATCAGCGCGCTCCGCGCCCGTTTCGCGGCATCAACCTCCAACCCCTCAGCGAGGATACCATGAGCACAGCGCATTTTGTATATATCGCCGATGTCTATTGCCCCTGGTGCTATGCCTTCGGGCCCGTCATGCAGCGCATCGCCGCGCAGCATCCGGAATTCCCGGTCCATGTACTTGGCGGCAACCTGATGACCAACGCCATCACCCTTGCCGAGGACGCGGCGCATTCTCCGGGACTTACGGATTTCTGGCATGAGGTGGAACACGCCTCCGGCCGTTCTCTGGCGGGCGCCGTCCAGGCGGTGGAAACGGGCCGCGAGGTGCGCCTTTACTCCCCGGGGGCGGACAGGGTGCTTGAAGCCCTGAAACAACTGGCCCCCGGCCATGCCCTCGATCAGATGCTGGCCCTGGAGGAGCTGTTCTACGGCCAGGGGCAGGACATTTTTTCCGACAGTTCGCTTGCCGCGCTCGCGCAACGCTGGCGCATTGCCCCGGACGCGCTCAAGGCGTCCCTGGCCTCGCCGGAAACGGAACAGGCCGCGCAACGCGGTCTGGAAGAGGCATCGGCCCTGATGGGTGAAATCAGCGCGTACCCAAGCGTCATCCTTGTGCGCGGGAGCAGGCGTGATGCGGTCTCGCGCGGGTATGTCCACTATGAGACGGCGGCCTCGCGTCTGGAGGACGCCATGCGCGACCTCGGCCTGGACGATGTGCCGCCGGAAATCGGCTGCTCCTGGCATGGCGGCTGCACGCTCGGACGCCACACGAAATAGCGCGGCAAAAGCACGCCGCGAACAGACAGGGCGGAAGCCGACGGCTTCCGCCCTGTTCCTTCACGCGCGCCACGCGCACTGCCGCAGGCGCTATTGCCCGCGTCCGCAGCACTTCTTGTATTTCTTGCCGCTGCCGCACGGGCAGAGATCATTGCGGCCCACGCGCGGCGCCGCCCGCACAGGCTGCTTCGGCCGGTTTTCGGTCACGCTCTCGCCCCCGCTGGAATAGGAAAGCCGGGCGGGTTCCTCGCGGTGACGAAATTCACGGGCCACCGCCTCGCGCTCCGCGGCGGCCCTGGCCGCCTCTTCCTCCGGGCTCACGACCTGCACGCGCACCCTCGTCAGCGCGCGAAAGACGCTCTCGCGGATCTGGAAGAGCATGTCCTGAAACATCTCAAAGCCTTCGCGCTTGTACTCCAGCTTGGGGTCCCGCTGACCGTAGCCGCGCAGGCCGATGCCGTCGCGCAGGGCGTCCATGTTGCGCAGGTGCTCCTTCCAGCAGCGGTCCAGCTCTTCCAGCAGGAAATAGCGCTCGATATCCCTGTAGCCCTCGCCCGCGGCGGCCTTGAGTTCATTCAGGATGCTGCGGACCATTTCCACAGTCTGTTCACGTTCCGGCAGGGGGGCGTCCCCGGGCAGGAGGCGGTCAAGCGTGAATATCTCACGCAGCCGCGCCATGACGGCAGCCTGTGTCTCTTCCAGCGTATCTGGCGTCGCGGCATCCAGCGGCGCATAGACCACATCGAGCACATCGCCGAGAAATTCCTCAAGCACCGGTTCGAGGTCGTCCTCAACCATGAGTTCACGGCGCAGGGCGTAGATGACCTCGCGCTGCTGGTTCATGACATTGTCATAATCCAGCAGGGTCTTGCGTATCTCGAAGTGATGCGCTTCCACGCGCTTTTGCGCCCCCTCAACGGCCCGGGTGACCATTTTGTTCTCAATGGCCTCGCCGTCGCGCAGGCCGAGCCGTTCCATGAGGCCCTTGATGCGGTCCGAGCCGAACAGGCGCATGAGGTCGTCCTCAAGCGAAAGATAGAACCGGGAGGAACCGGGGTCGCCCTGACGGCCCGAACGGCCGCGCAACTGGTTGTCGATGCGCCGGCTCTCATGCCGCTCCGTGCCGAGGATATGCAGGCCGCCCAGTTCCACCACGCCGTCACCCAGCACGATGTCCGTGCCGCGGCCGGCCATGTTGGTGGCTATGGTCACTTTGCCCTTCTGGCCGGCCTGGGCCACGATCTCCGCTTCCTTGGCGTGCTGCTTGGCATTGAGCACGTTATGGGGAATGCCGAGCCGGGTCAGCCGCCTGGAAAGCATCTCCGACGTCTCGATGGAGATGGTGCCCACCAGCACGGGCTGCTGGCGCTCATGCAGCTCGGCAATGGCCGCCACGATGGCGTCGAACTTCTCCTTGCGGCTGCGATAGATGAGATCCGGCATGTCCTTGCGGATCATGGGCTTGTTGGGCGGGATGCTGATGACTTCCAGATTGTATATCTGCTGGAATTCCACGGCTTCGGTATCCGCCGTGCCTGTCATGCCCGAAAGCTTGTCGTACAGGCGGAAATAGTTCTGAAAGGTGATGGAGGCGAGGGTCTGATTTTCGGCGGCGATGGTCACATGCTCCTTGGCCTCCAGCGCCTGGTGGAGACCATCGGAATAGCGGCGCCCGGCCATGAGCCGCCCGGTGAATTCGTCCACGATGACCACCTGGTCGTCCTGGACGATATAGTCCACATCGCGCTTGAACACCTGATGCGCCTTGAGCGACTGGAGCACATGATGCTGGGCGGTGATGTTGGCGGGGTCAAACAGGTTGTCCAGCCCGAGCAGTTCCTCGCACCGGGCGACGCCCTCGTCGGTGAGCATGGCCGTTTTGGCCTTTTCGTCAATGGTGTAGTGCTCGGGCCCCAGTTGCCGCACGATGTCGTCCACGGTGCGGTAAAAGCCCACGGATTCTTCGGAAGCCCCGGAGATGATGAGCGGCGTGCGCGCCTCGTCAATGAGGATGGAGTCCACCTCGTCCACGATGGCGAAATTATGCCCCCGCTGGACAAGCTGGCTGGCATAGAACTTCATGTTGTCGCGCAGGTAGTCGAAGCCGAATTCGTTGTTGGTGCCGTAGGTGATGTCCGCATTGTAGGCGGTCTTGCGTTCCTCATCCTCAAGGCCGTGGACGATGACGCCCGTGGTGAGGCCGAGGAAGCCGTAAAGCCTGCCCATCCATTCGGCGTCGCGCGTGGCAAGGTAGTCATTGACCGTGACCACATGCACGCCCTTGCCGGACAGCGCGTTGAGCACCACCGCCAGGGTGGCCACCAGGGTCTTGCCCTCGCCGGTCTTCATTTCCGCGATCTTGCCCTTGTGGAGCACCATGCCGCCCACAAGCTGGACATCATAATGGCGCATGCCGAGCACACGGCGCGAAGCCTCGCGCACCAAGGCAAACACTTCGGGCAGGAGGGCATCCAGGCTCTTGCCGTTTTCCTGCACCTCGACCTTGTATCGGGCAATGCGCGCGGCGAACTCCTCGTCGGGCAGCGCCTGCATTTCCGGCTCCAGCGCGTTGATTTTCTGCACCAGAGGCCGCAGACGCCGCAGATAGCGCTCATTCTTGCTGCCAAAAATTTTTTTGAAAAGAAAACCGAACATGGGCACTCCTCGTATATGCGAAAGCTCCGGAACGACGGATCCGCCACCGGCGCGTCACCGGACAGGGGGACGGGGACAAGGGAAATAACGGGTGAAACCGTTGTTTCCAAACGGTCTACTCTACGTTATCTTCCTTTTTTTTGCAAATCATGGACGGCCACGGGCATGTCCGGCGGCCCCCCTTCCTTGACGAAAACGGCGCATTCCTCTAGCCTCGGACACCTGCGGCTCCCGACGCCGCAGGTACCGCCCGGCCCCCACACCCTCACCCGGATCGCGCCATGAGCAGCACCACGGAAGCCCGCGAAAATGCCCCCATCATCACCATCAGCCACGTCTGGAAATACTTCGGGCAACTTCCCGCCCTTCAGGACGTCAGCCTCAATGTGACCCCCGGTGAGCGGGTGGTCATCATCGGACCGTCGGGCTCGGGCAAATCCACCCTGCTGCGCTCCATCAACCGCCTGGAAGAGATCGACAAGGGCGAGATCCGCGTCCAGGGCGAAAACATCAACGATCCGAAAAACAATATCAATCTTGTGCGGCGCAATCTGGGCATGGTCTTTCAGCAGTTCAACCTTTTCCCGCACAAGACCGTGCTCCAGAATCTGACCATGGCCCCCATCAGGCTTCTCGGCCTCAATCCCGAGGAGGCCGAAGCCCGCGCCCTCACACTGCTCAAAAAGGTCGGCATCAGCGACAAGGCCAATGTCTATCCGGCCATGCTCTCGGGCGGCCAGCAGCAGCGCGTGGCCATTGCCCGCGCCCTTGCCATGCAGCCCGCCATCATGCTTTTTGATGAGCCCACTTCCGCGCTGGACCCGGAAATGGTGGGCGAGGTGCTGGACGTCATGGTCACGCTGGCGGAAGAAGGCATGACCATGATCTGCGTCACGCACGAGATGGGCTTTGCCCGCACGGTGGCGGACCGCTGCATCTTCATGGACCAGGGGCAGATCGTGGAATCCGGCAAGCCCGAGAATCTCTTCACCGCGCCGCGCCATCCGCGCCTGCGCCAGTTCCTCAACCAGATTCTCTGAGACGGCAGCCGACCGGGGCCCGCAAGGACGACGCATGCGCATCGCCGTAGCCGTCAGCGGCGGCGTGGACAGCCTCTGCGCCCTGCTCCTCCTGCGCCGCGCGGGCCATGAGCTCCTGGCGCTGCATGCCCTGCTGACGGAATCTTCCGGCGCGCCCCCCGAAGGTCTTGACACCGCCTGCCGCCAACTCGGCGTACCGCTTGAAGTGGTGGACCTGCGCGCCCGCTTTGCCCGTGAAGTGATCACGCCGTTTGCCGCCGCCTATGCCGCCGGGCGCACCCCCAACCCCTGCGCCCGCTGCAACCGGGCCATCAAGTTCGGCGCCCTGCTGGACGCGGCGCTGGCGCGCGGGGCGGAAGCCCTTGCCACCGGCCACTACGCCCGGCTGGCGCCGCACACGCGCCGCGGGGCGGCAGGCCCGCTGCTCGCCATGGCAACCCATGCCCCCAAGGACCAGAGCTATTTTCTCTCTCTCGTGCCCCGTGAACGCCTGGCGCGGGCGCTCTTTCCCCTTGCGGCAATGGACAAGGCCGCCTGCGGCGCCCTTGTGGCGCAGGCGGGGCTTGCGGTACCGCTGCCGAAGGAAAGCCACGACATCTGCTTCGCCCCCGGCGGCGTGGATGCCTACCGGAATTTTCTGGAGCGCCGGTGGCAGGAGCTGGGCATGGCGCCTCCGGCGCCCGGTCCGGTCCTGCTGTGCGAAACGGCTCCTGCCGAGGGCCATGAGTCCCGGCAACAACGGAACGATGCGGAGACTTCCCCGAAGAGCGACACCGCCCACAGCCCGCGGCTGCGCCGCATCGCCACCCATGCCGGGCTCTGGCGCTATACCGAAGGCCAGCGCCGGGGCCTGGGCCTGCCGCATGCCGAGGCGCTTCATGTGCTGCGCAAGGATGTGGCGGCCAATGCGCTGGTGGTGGGACCGCGCTCCCTGCTCGGCATGCGCGGGTGCCTGGCGCGAGAGATCACTGTGGCGGTGCCCCCCCGATTCTGGCCGGAACGGCCCGCCGCCCGCTGCCGGTACGGCGGCGGACTTTCCCCGGCGGACGCGCGCCTTGACGGAGAGACGCTCCATATCCGGTTTGCGGAAGCCTGCTTCCCTTCGGCGCCGGGGCAGGTGGTGACGCTGTATGATGAGGATGGCGTGGTCCTGGCGGCGGGCATTGTGGAAGAACTGGTGCCGTGACAGCATCGCCGCGCCCGACGCGCGCTCCCTCCGGAGGCCGGCGACCGTTGCCGGCGCGGAGCCGCTCCGCAAGACGCTCCCCCCGAAGATACTTTATGTCAGAGAGAATGATTCTGGATCCAATATATTGAAAAAACAGCCATATTCTTTATTTCCCCCGGGCCAAACGCAATGCCCGCGGCGCACATGCGGTCTTGTGCGACCGCCGCAAACCTGCTAATCTGCCGCCATGAAAGAACTTGATCCGCACGCCATCCGGCCATGCCTCGCCTGCGGAGGCACCAACGCGCACCTGGAATCCATGCTGCCGCCGGGACGCCGCCAGGAAGTCTGGCGTGTGGTCTGCGCCTGCGGCCAGACCCTCCAGCAATGGTCCGTGACCCAGGGCGCCGCCATCCGCGCCTGGAACCGCAATCTGGCCCTGGAGACAGACACCTTCGTCCCTTCCCGGGAAGCCGCCGCGTCCAGAACGCATTCCAAGGGCTGAACGTATCTGCGAGTCAGATATTTTCCGCAGCTTTCGCCGCCCTCCTTTCGGCGGCGGGCGCGATTTTCCGCCTGAGTACGGCGCGGGCGCCAGCTAACGCCGCCGCCAGAGCGGTTTGGATACTTTCATCACCAAACCGCTCTAAAATGCCTGATTGCCCAAAATCCTGTCCAGCAGCGAACTCTCGCCGCGGGGGACTGCCGTGGGGTCGACCCAGCCGAGGATCACCCGCCCCATGTCCCAGGCAAGGCTGCGCGTGATCAGTCCCGAAGGATCGGCGGGATTGCGCTCCGCGATGGAAAAGAGATAGAAATCATGCACCTTGCGGGCTTCCATGCTGCCCCCCTCGGCCAGTGACCAGAGCAGGGTGCCGCTCTTCACGTCATAGACTTCCATGGAAAGCGAAACGGAGCTTTCGCCGCCTGACCCGCCATCAATAAAATGATTGATATAGCCGCCCACCAGAAGCTCGGCCCCCTGCTGCCGGGCCAGGGCCAATGCGCGTTCGCGGTCAAAGGGGCCGGCCCAGGGCGCGTATTCGAGCGCCTGGAACGCGCCGAGCGAGAGCCAGACCTGCCAGACCTGCCGGGAAAGCAGATCGCTGAAGCTGACGGCATCGGTGGTCTGCTGCACCATGCGCAGGGGCACGAACAGGGCGCGCGGCCTGTGCCCCAGCGGGGCTATGGGCGAAACATAGGCCACGGGCGGCTGGCGGCGCACGAAATTGTCTGTCTGTATCTGGATGGGGGTGCTCAGGTCGCCGGTGAGCGTGACCGCGGAGCGGCTGTCATCCGGGGATTTGGCGCATCCCAGGCCCGTCAGCGCCATCCCCAGAAACAAAAACACGGCAAGCGCCGCCCGCGCGCGACGCCCCCCGCGTATGGCCACGCCGGTTCCGGAAGCAAAGACGACGGCATTCGGCGTCGAAGTCATGACAGTCCCTCCCTCTGCGGCCGCGCCCGGTATTCCGGGGCAAGGCGATGTTCCGCGTTAACCGGTCTGAACGGCACACGCCCGCATCGACAGTCAACGCGCGGACACGTTGCGCGCCGCCTTGGGCGATGTCCGGCAAACACCGTCGGACGCAAGCCGGTTGCGGAATGAAATGCGAGATCCGTGCCAAATGCCGGACGAACGGGACGCGCTACCCCTGAAGGGCCGTCATGGCCTGAAGCAGAAGCGGCCCGAAAACAAGCGCGAGGGGCACAAAGCCGAACAGCGTCTGCGCCCAGTTGAGGCGCAGCGCGGCGCGGCAGCCCACCGCCAGGCAGGCCAGCCCCCAGATCATGCCCGCCAGGGAACCGAGCGCGGGCACCACACACAGCAGCGCGGGGGCCGAACTGTAGGCCATGATCTGGAAGATGAGGGAAAAGCTCGTGCGCTCGCGGGCCACAACGCGGTAGGCCAGAAACATGAGGGCCGCGAACACATAAAGCTGAAGCACGAGCAGGCCGCAGCGCAGCAGCAGGCTCAGCGCCAGATCGCTCTTGGGCGCGAGCAATTCCAGCAGCTTTTCCAGCTGCGGGTCCGTGGCCGCCGAAGGGGCGAGGGCGGAAATGAGCATCGTGCCCCAGAAGCGCTCCACAATGGTCTGGATGACGCAGATGACGAGATAAAAGACCAGGGGGCGCCCCAGCGGCATGCGCGGCCGCAGCGCGGTGAAAAACCGCGGCGCGGCAAACATCACCCGGAGAACGGTCTGATAAAATGCCTGGAGCCAGCCGCCATTGCCGGGGGCCGCGTCCCACGGGTTCCCTTCCGGAACCGTGCCGTCCCCCATACCGGATGGCGCCGCGTCCGCGCGGGAGAAACGCGCCGCCTCGCGGGCATAGGCGCGCCGCGCCGTCTCGCGGATGTCCTCCTCTTCCTCTCCCCCCGCCGAAACGTCCGCGCCGTCATCATGGGCGTCCCGCGCGGAGGTTCGCGGCGTCGGAGAGGAAGCATCCCGACCGGGAATG
>URHE01000031.1 GCA_900547595.1 uncultured Desulfovibrio sp. | reverse complement strand
AAGCGTGGTTTTCCGCCTTATTCCGGCGCGGGCGTCTGCTCCCGCAGCCGCCAGAGCGTTCCGCAATTTCATTGCGAAACCGCTCTAGCGGGCCGCGGGGCCGGAAAGGGGCCGGTTATAGTCCGCATCGCTGACCTTTTCATACCAGATGGCATTCTTGCCGTCCCTGACGCCGGTAAGCGCCATGTGGGTCATGCCCACGGTGGGGGAAGCGCCGTGCCAGTGGCGCACGCCCACAGGGCAGCGCACCACGTCGCCGGGCCGGATCTCCGTCACCGTGCCGTCGGCGGTGCCCGTGCGGCCCACGCCGGAGATCACCACCAGGGTCTGCCCGGCGGGATGCTCGTGCCACGCCGAACGCGCGCCCGGCTCAAAGGTCACATAGGCGCCGGAAACATTGGCCTCGGCGGTGGCGGGAAACAGCGGGTCTATCCGCACCCGGCCTGTGAACCATGCCTCCGGCCCGGGCACGGAAGCCTTTTCTCCGGCGCGGAGGACCTCCTGGCCGCCCGGGGCCGCGCCGTCCGCGGCAGCCGGAACCACGCCCGACATGACGAGTATCCCCACAAGCAGCAGCCCGGCAAGCGCACGCGCATGGTCCATGATTCCCTCCCATATTGAACGATGGCAAACATCATCTGTCGCCGCCAGCATAGCAGGGCGGCACAGCCGCCGCCAGCGCCATTTCCGGCAAAATCTTGCCTTTTCGTTCCGCGCCCGGGCGCGGCTTGACAGGGACATGCGCCTTGGGCAGAGTCGCTTCCATATACGCCCGCGCGGGTCTGGCCGACCCCCGGCGTCCGTTTTGCCGCCACCCGGAGTGCCCATGTCCCCCGCCGTTTCCCCGGTTCCTTCCCATGGTCTTGTGTCCGCGCCGGCGGACGCCCTGCCCTGCGTCATCCTCATCGGCATGGCGGGTTCCGGCAAGAGCACCATCGGCGCCCGGCTGGCGCAGGAGATGGACTGGGCCTTCCTCGACAGCGACCACCTCATGGAGGCCCTGTACGGCTGCCGCCTTCAGGACCTTACCGACGCGCTCGACAGGGATGCCTTTCTGGATGTGGAATGCGCCGTCATCCGCGCCATCCGCGCGCAGCGCACGGTCATTGCCACCGGGGGCAGCGTCGTCTACCGGGAAGCGGCCATGCGCCACCTGGCCTCCCTGGGGCCTCTGGTCTATCTGGATGTGCCGCTGGACGAGATCGAACGGCGCATTGCCCGCAATCCCCAGCGCGGCCTCTCCCTGGGCCCGGGCCAGACCGTGGCGGACCTGCACCGCGAGCGCGCCCCGCTCTATGCCTCCTGGGCGGCCCTGCGCTGCGACGCCGGCAGGGGAACGCCCGGCCGCTGCGCCCGCTGGATCCTGCGGCATCTGCCGCCGGAATTTCAGGCCGCCGGGGATGCGGCTTCCCACGCCCATTGACCCCTGCCGGGCCACCGGCGCGCGAGGCCGCTCCTTGAAGAAAAAAGGCACCCGCGAAAGGATCGCAAGTGCCTGAAAATGGCGCGCCCGGCGCGATTCGAACGCACGACCTTTGGCTCCGGAGGCCTGTACCGTTCACCTTACAGGTATAGAAATAATGCATTTTCACACACTTACCTAGAAAACGGACTACGCAAATCATGCGTTTACAAACAACCGCAGAAACGGCATGTTAGCAATCTGTTAGCACTGGTTATCAGACAAATTTGGGGGCCTGCGGGAGGGGATAGCGCAGGCGGGGTGAGGACAGCGCAACATGGCGCGTGATAGGCTGATGAGAGCTGAATAACTTCGATGGTGGAAAGGAGTTTTCATGCTGGATCCCTCAAATCCACTAAGCACCCTGATTCCGAATTTTAATCACGAGGGATTGCTCCCCCCCGTGTTGCACGATCCGGTAGGACGTAATCGTTCTCCATACCTGGTTTCAGTATTCGACTTGATCTGCCGATTTGGGACCAGCCCAACACGGTGTGACATCTTGCGTGGTTTTGTTCGCTTGCGTCATGCCTTATTTCAAAACAGCTTTACAGGATTTCAATGGATTGGTGGGAGCTTTGTAGAAAATCTCACAGACAGGGAACCCAATGACATTGATGTCGTATCATTTATCGAACATCACATTTCTCCACAGCGATTAAAGGATATTGCCTATGAGGATATGTTGATAAGCAAAACAGGGAGTAAGAAAAAATATTGTTGCGATTCATATATAGTTGATGTATCATTAATTGATGATGCAAGATATTTAATAAATGATGTAACTTACTGGTATTCTATTTTTTCTCATACACGCAATAATATATGGAAAGGTATGCTTAGGTTGGAACTTGCTGAAAGCAGGAAGGAACAAGACTTTTTCATGGCATTGATTGACTGGAGGCAAAATCATGAGCCTGATTGTTAAGCAATCCATAGAGTCTGAAATCCATCACGTTAATGACCTCCTCTCCCAGGCACCGGAAAAAGACGTGCTTGGTCGGCTCAGTTTGGAAGGACGTCTTGAGTCGTTGCAGGAGGAACTTTCTGAGCTCCAAGGCGAATGGAAGAAAGCCGCTGAGGTCATAGTCTATTTCGGAGGCGAGCCTGTTTGCGGAAGTCACAGTATTGGGCTTGGTTTTGCAGCCGATGCTTTGAAACGGTTCCAAGAGTTTGTTTCCGCCATATATGCGAGTACGGCTGGTACGCTTGCCGACATGGGGCCTATGCCGTGCCTGAAGGAATCACAGCTTGCCTTGGCCGGGATGCCGCGGGGCTCCTTCGGCTTTCTGCTGCAGGAGCAAGTTGACCGCGAACCGCTGGTTGAGTCCAGATTGCAGGAGGCCATTCAGCAAGCGACCTCTCTACTTGGTGACATGGTTCCTGACAGTCTTAACGAAGAAATTGAATTGCAGGCCATGAATTCTCGCGTTTTTTCCTCTCTAAAAGATTTTATCGATTGTCTTTCAAAAAATAGTGCATCAGTTTCAATAGAAACATATACGAACAGTGTATCCATAAGAAAAGAGGAGATAAAATCCTCAGATATATTTATAAAAAATATTTCTGAAGTTAAATCATATGAAAAAGAAATTTCTGGCACTTTTAAAGGGGCTGTTGGCGTCAAGAGACGATTTGACTTTATTCCCGATGACATCGCAAAGTATGGGGCATCTATCTCAGGAAGAATAGCGAAGAACGTCGATGATATATTCATCACCACAATGAATACTGAATTTATGGACAAGCATTGTAAAGCATTCATTAAACAAACGGTAACAACAAAAAATGATACTGCGCATCCGTCTGTACGCTGGGAATTGATAGATATTAACATAAATTAACAAAAACATTTGGTGTAGAGCAGATATGAAGACAATATCCTATAATAAAGAACGCGTTCAAAATATTATTCTTTACTTTGTAGAAAAAAAGAATAGTATTAATTTCACATATTTAAGTAAATTATTATATTTTAGTGACATGTTTAACTATATTTATAGAGGAAATACAATTACCGATTTAAAATATACTGCGCAAGAGATTGGTCCAATTCCAAAAAGAATATATTCTGAATTAGTAAAAAAAATGAAAAAGAAATATAAAAAGTATGAATTATATAAAATAATTGATTGTAAAAATATTATAGGAAAAAATACTGTTCATAATTACTCTTGTTTTTTAAATCATAATTATAAAATTGATAATTATTTAATAGTCAAAAAAAATAAAAAATTTAATCCAATCTATTTTAGTCCTAATGAATTAGATACTATGGATAGAGTATCAAAACTTTTTGATACCAATCAAAAAATTGAGAATGATGAATTAATATATACAAAATCACAACCATGGAAACGTACATGGGCAGGAGGTAGTGGAAAAGGAAGAACTATTGAATTTAATATTGAATTGGATTCGTGCGATGATTTATTAAAAAATAATACATATGCAATGATTGAAAAATCAAAAGCTGCGAAATCTGCGGTTCAAGAATTATGAGTTTTGGTGATGTTTATCTCGCCGATGGATTCAGCCGTACTCAACGAGAGGCGTGTGATTATTTTTTTATACAACTTTCTCCTCCAAGAGATGATGATGTTGTATTATTTTGTGTAACAAGTAAAATTTCAGGAACTTATACATTAACATCTGGAAATCAGGGTAATTTTTATAATATATGTGGATATGTTAATTATTTCCCCTACGGGGTATCCATTCAATATGATGAGTTACATATACAAATGACAACTCAAAAAAATCTCGATTGTAGCAAATCAACTGTTGTATTTAGATTACCACGTCACCTTATCAAAAGCATACATGAAGGAATATTACAGTCTAATAATATTTCTGGTATCATAAAAAATTTAATAAGGGCGATACCTCAATAGACATGATTCACTGAAAGCTAAAGAACACAATAGCTAATGAGTTTCAAGATTATTTGAATGTCTTCTGATTTAGGACTTCTTTATAAATACAGCCCCGGCTCCACATGGAACCGGGGCTTTGCCATTGGGAGGGCCATGCGGCCTATTTCATGGGCGGCATGGTGCCGGTGGCGCGCTGCTCGTGCATGGTGTGGTGTTCCCTGGCCATGCAGAGGATCTTCCAGCAGTCCTTGAGGTCGTCCAGCTCCTCGCTGTCGAGATGCCCCTTGCTCTCTTCGATGATGTGGTCAACGGTCTTGAGCACCTTTTCCTCGGTTTTTTCAGCGGCCCGGATCCGCCATTCGTTGAATTCCATATATACCTCCGGCGCTAGTCGTGCGCCACCGCTTTGCCAAGCTGGTAGAGCTTGTCGATATCGGACTGGTCAAGGATGAGGCCCAAGGCCGTCACCTTGCCGCCGGACTGCTGCATGGCGTAGGTCGCCATTTCGCGCAGGTAGTCCAGATCGATGAGGCCGTCATCGCCCATGACGCCCATGGCCATGAGCTGTTGCCTGCGGCCCGGTTCGGCAAAGAATGCCTCGGTCTTGCGCTGCGCCACGAACACGGAGCCGTGCGCGAGGAAGCGCTGGAGGGAACTCGCCGCCTTGGGCGCAAGCTCGCTGTCCACATAGCCCGCATAGATGGCGGGGATGTCGGCGGGGGAAATCTTCATGCGGTCATCCTTTTAAAAGGGGCGGAGCCTGGGCCCCGCCCCCTGCTGGGCTAGCTGTTCTGCGCGGGCAGGGACGGATTGCCCGCCGCTACTTCATCGAGTGCGAGCGGCGCTTGTTGGCAGCGGATCAAGCTGCCCCTGACTCCGGCCTCTCCCCGTCGCTGCGCGCGGAACTGAAGGCCATTGTGGACGCCAAGCTCTCCACCCATCCGGCCAGCGTGCAGGGCAAGGCGCGGGCGGAAATCTGGACGCGATTCAATCGCCATTTTTCGATTGCCGAATACGCGCAGCTTCCGGCGGAAAGGATGCCGGAAGCCCGTGACCTGCTCATCGAGATGCGCGTCCGGGCGCTCGCGGAGTTGCCGTCCTCCACGCCATCAACCGACAGGGAATCCGTGACGGTTCCTCCGGCGGCTCCCGGCTTCCGTGAAGACCTTCCCGCCGACATGGATGCCGGGCGCAAGGACGCGCTCAAAAAGATCCAGCGCCTCACCTGGGGAGTACACGCGGCGCTGGATGTCGTCAGGATGTTCTGCAATCCCAAATACAACGCCCCCACCGGGGCAATTCCCCTGGAGATCGCCCTGAATCTCTACAGGTCGGCGGAAGCGAATCTTGTGACCGCCTACAACGATCTGGAGGCAGGCTACCGGCTCGGCAATCTGTACGAGCACAGGTAGGGCTGTCATGGACATGCAGCCCGTCATTTCCGAACGGCAGAGGCGCGCCCTGCTGGCGCTCATTGACGTGGAGGCGGCCAGGGCTGGCACGGGCCAGCGCCAACGGCGCACGGCGGAGCATCGCCTGTTCGCCCTGTTCCGCGAACGGTATGGCCTGAAATATACCAGGCTTCCGGCTGCCCTGTTCAGGGACGCGGCGCGCTGGCTGCTGGAGGAGCCGCTGGGGTAGGTGGCGTAGGTCGAAAAGCCTGAAACGATGGCGGGGCCAGGGGAAATCCTGGCCCTTGCTGTTTTTTAATTAAAATCAATAAGTTAAATAAGATATGTAACATCAAACTCAACCTTGCATAGCTAAGTCACCCGTGCTAAACAATTTTAACAATTTTAAGGCAAATAGCTTATAACTTGATAAAGAAGTTAAAAATGAATGAAATTCAAAATCCTTTTGTGCCCGGAGCGGGGATACAGCCTCCCGAGCTGACTGGTCGTGATCAGTTCTTAGAGCAGGCAACAATCACGATTGAGCGTGCTGTATCTAGCCGCTTTGGCAAGTCTTTTATCGCTGTCGGCCTAAGGGGGGTCGGCAAAACTGTTTTACTGAACAAGGTAAAATCTATTTCTATTGAGCGTGCATGTAAGACTTCATTAATAGAAGTTCATGAAGATAAAGGTCTAGCAGCATTACTTGCACCAGCGCTAAGGAAAATATTATTAGAATTAGATAGAATGGAATCGATATCGTACCATGTCAAAACGGCATTACGAGTATTAAAGAGTTTCATAAATGCAGTTCATATATCATATGATGGAATAGATATAGACCTTAACATAGATCCAGAAATTGGAGTTGCAGATAGCGGTGACTTAGAAATAGACCTCCCTGACTTATTTTCTGCCGCTGGTAGTGCTGCGAAATCAAGGGGAGTAGCTATCGTTCTCATTTTAGATGAAATACAATATCTCTCAGAAAAAGAAATGAGTGCGCTTGTGATGGCTATGCACAGAGCCGCACAAGAGCAATTGCCAATGGTTTTAATGGGTGCTGGATTACCTCTTTTGGTTGGGAAAATGGGTGAATCAAAAAGCTATGCAGAAAGACTATTTGATTTTCCAGAAATAGATGCACTAACCTATCACGATGCATGTCTAGCAATCAATGCCCCAGCTAAACGGGAAGGCGCTGAATTTGACGTTGCCGCATTAAATAAGATATATGATTTAACAAAAGGATACCCATATTTTTTGCAAGAATGGGCTTATGTCTGTTGGAACTTAGCTCCAGATCATAGGATAAATATTAATGATGTAGAACACAGCATCCCAGAAGTCATACAGAGACTTGATAGAAGTTTTTTTAGAGTTAGATTTGACAGACTTACACCTAGAGAAAAGCAGTATTTGCGGGCAATGGCCGAACTAGGTTGCGGGCCACATAGATCAGGAGACATAGCTGAAAAATTAGGAGTTGTAAGTACTAAACTTGGCCCGTGTAGATCGAATCTAATTTCAAAAGGAATGATTTATAGTCCATCTTTTGGAGACACCGCTTTTACAGTCCCTCTTTTTGATCAATATATGCGAAGGGCGATGCCTTTTGCTATGTGGAACGAAGTTGAATGATAACTTATGAATTTATTGAACACTCCACCGGCTAAAGCCGGTCCTTTGCTTTACTCAGGTTCCATGCCTTCCCACCGTGTTATGCCGAGCAGCACCATTCTGTCCCCTCTTCTGCCGCAGACCGGGCAAAGGAGACGCTGATAGCGCATGGCGCCGATTTTGTTCCCCTTGTAGTTTTCGTCCGGCAGCGCCGGAACGGTATCGGTTTTGACCACAGGCACATGGCTGCCGCAATAAGGGCAGCGTTCCGCGCTCTTGCCCATACGGGATGTTCCTCTCGCTTGCCCCGGAATCCTCCCTGCGCTATTTTCGCGCCGTCCCGCCTCCCAAGGTGGACGAACAGGCGGATACTCTGCGGACAGTCCCCTCTGTCCGTGGGGCCGTGGCGGGCTTGTCAGGCCCGTCGGTGGGGGCGTCGCAAGCGCCCCCGCCTCTGTTCTACGATACTTGTTCCTCAAAAAACTTCTGCCGGAATTCATCGAGCCTGGCGCGCAATTCCGCCGCCACGCGGCGCACCTGCGGATGCCGGATGGCATGGCCGCCAATGATATTGGTCAGGCCGAAGTCCGCAAGCTCGTGGATGATGGAATCTTCCACGGACAGCGCGACCTCCTCGCTTTCGGAAACAAAGAGAATGCGCCGCTGTACTTCCCTCCCCGCCGCAAAAATCTCCTGTATGCGCTTCACCTTCTCCCTGTTCTGCAAAACGCCGCGCCGCGTCCGTTCCTCGTGCTTGAGGACACGCCCGCCAATGCCCTTGCCGACATAGAAGATTTTTTCATCGCGGGGGTCTATCAGCGCATAGACATAGAACCCGGCGGGAGGATACTCCGTATGGAGCGCATAGCCGCTCTGCTTTTCAGCACGGGCGACATTCGCGCTCCGTTTGTATGCCGCGAGGAAGGTGGAAAGAACGCCCTTCTTCGTCTTCATGGTCATGCCTCCAGTCATTTTTGTTTGGCCGCCTCTGTTTCACTTCTTTTGCGGTTTGCCCAGCAGCGGCGCCAGGATGCCGCCCTCATCGTCCACGAAATAGGCTTCCGAACCTTCCACGGTGCGCCATATCTGCGGGGTGCCGATGCCCAGGAAAAAGCCCACGGAGTTGATGGCTTCTTTCATCACGCGATACCCGGCGTCACGCTTGTCATCCACAAGCGCCTGCTTGGCATGTTTTGCGCCGCGCAGCAGGTTTTCCACGCCCGCGTAGGCAAGCGGCGTGCGCGCGCCCCGAAAGCCGGAACCGGAAAACTGATCCTGGGCCATGCGCGCGAAATCGCGCACCAGCGGAATGCCCATTGTGTAAAACGTGAGCGCCTCCCAGGCATAGTCCTCCGCATCCGGCATTTCGTCATCCCGGCCAAGGCCGACCATGAGGCACGAAAGCATCACCGGCATGACCCATTGCAGCGCGAAATCCATGAACGCCTGCCGCGGATCCACTGCGCTGTTTCCTGTTTTCCGCCATTCGCGCAGGCCGCGCACGGTTTCCAGCTTGCGGTTGAAGTCCGAGAGGGCGAAGGACATGAAGGGACAGAGGATGCGCATGAATCCCGCCTGGCGCATGACCGCCGGAGCGTCCAGCGCGCCGCCCCCGCCCTGCGCCGCCACCACGGCGGCATCCGCTTCCGCCACGGCCCGGCTTTCATCCACCCCCTCCGCGATCGCCCGATCATAGGCCGCAAGCCAGGTGGGCGCGGCGACCACGGTATCCAGCGCGGTGATCAGGGCAAACTGCGCTTTCTGCACCATATCCAGCGCATAGCGCGCATTGCGGAAGCGCACCCCGCCCACGCCGTTGGCGCGCATTTCCGCATATTCCCGCCGCAGGCTTTCATCCATGAACTGCGCGCGATTCTGCATGTAGGCGCTTTTGCGCCGGATGGTGTTCCAGCATTCGCGCGGCCCGGAAAGAATGGTGGCCGCGGCGCGCAGGAAATTGCCCGTGCCCACCTCGCTCCACGAATTGCCGATGCTGGTCAGCTGCAGGAGCGCGGACTTCATGTTCATGCCCATGGCGTACATGGTGCCGCGCTTTGCCATCCATTCCATTGCCTTCATGATGCCGCGCATCTGCTCGCCGTCCGGGCGGGCGATGCCCCGCAGCCACGGCAGCAGCTGGTCATAATTCTCCTGTCCGGCGGCGTTGATGAAGGCATCCTTAAAAGCATCTTCACGGAACAGGTGCATGGTGTCGCGCAGGGGCAGCGCATGGGTGATGTAATGCGCCGTATCCGCCACATGCCGGTCGATGACCGTCATGGAGAGCCGGGGCGGCAGGGTCCCTCCCTTGCGCGCATTGGTCATGCCGCTCTTGGGGTTCGGGGTGCGCAGCACGGCTTCCGTGCCGTTGAGCATTTCATCCACTGACTGATTTTCCGCAGCCTTGCCGCTCAGGCGCTGGTCGAAGATGAGGGGATAGTAGCCGCCCTTGAGGCGCAGCCGCTGGCCGTCCGCCGTGACCACCGTGAACGCCTTCGCCCTGACTTTCGGCAGGGGCACGCCGCGCAGGGCCGTGTACGTTTCGTTGAGCTGCGGATATAGGCTGTCAATGGCGTCCCACACCGCCTGGATGCCGCGCCACTCTTCCGCCGTGAGCCTGCCGACAATGCTGCCCAGATTTTCCTCGCTCCAGCCGTAACCCGTCATCAGCGCCTTGAGGTTGCCGGCATTGCCCATGTTCAGTGCCACGGAATACACCTTGTCCATGTCCCACAGACCTTTCCACAGTCTGTTCACATCCTGCTGCAACGGCACGTCGGCAAGTTCAAACGCCTCAGTCAGCGTGCCGATCTTGAGCAGCGGCGCCACGGCGGCGCGCAGTTTTTCCTCCATGTCGCGCCGCAGCGCCAGTTCTCGCGAGCGCGCCTCCTGAAGCGGCAGGAACCATGCTTCATGGTTGACGCCCTGTTTTTGGAAGCCGTCCATCCAGCGCGCCAGAAAGCGCATGCTCGTGATGGAGGAGAGGCCCTTGCGGAGCGCGCCGCGCACCGTGTCCAGCACTCCGGCGCGTTCGGAAATATACTCCCGCTGCGAAAGCCCGGACATCTGCGCCGCGCAGGCTTCGGCAACCTCCCGCGTCTCGCGCTTTTTCCTGTCGGCCAGCATCCTGCGTTCCGAGCGTCCCGCATGGGCCAGTTCCGTGATCAGGTTCTTGAGCTCGCGCATCTGTTCAAGACTGAGGTCGGCAAAGCGTCCGGGCGTGTTCTCCAGCAACCATTCTGGGGCCGTCACTTCCTCGCCGAAGGGACCCGCCATGCCGGCAAGAAATTCCTGAAGGCTCGGCAGGCCGCGCAGTGTCGCAGGGTCAAGCCGCTGCCCCGGTGTGCCCAGCCCGGCAAAACGCCCCAGCAGCCGCCGGATCTGGCACATGTACTCATAGGGGATGGATCTGCTGTCGCCGATCTTCCGCAGCTGGCGCACAATGGCGTCGCGCTCCATGCGGGCGCGATAGGCGGAACCGAGGGCGGCGCGGCGCAGGCGCTCCTTCTCCCTGAGTTCCGCCATGCGTTCGCGCCAGACGGCATTGCGCTCCTTGCGCGCCTCATGGGCGGCATGGCGCGTTGCGCGTTCCTCGGAGCGCAGGCGCGCCTTGAGTGCCTGATACTCGGCATCCACCTGGCTCATCCTGCGGGCGTCCGTGCGCTCGTCCATGCGCTGCCGCAGGGCCGCGGGGCTTACCTGCCGCCGCCCGGTCAGCGCCTCCATCTCCAGGGCGAGCACTTCATCATAGGCGCTGGAATATTCCACTTCCGCGTCATAGGCCGCATCCCATTCCGCAAGCCTGGCGTCCACTTCGGCATCAATGGCTTCGCGGCGCGTGGGCGTGTCCAGCAGGGCGGACGCCAGCCCCTGCGCCGTATCCTCGTTGAACTGCGCGGCCACATCCAGAATGTCCAGCGTGCCGCCCTTGCGGATCAGCGCCCGCCCCTCGCCCGCCGCCCTGCGCCATTTCTCGCGCAAGCGGTAGGCCAGGTCTTCGGCGATGGCGCCTTTCAGGGCATCGAAGGGGATGCCGTCCTGCCGCAGCCGGGCAATCATTCGATAGGTTTCGCTGCCGTCGATGGTTGCCGTGGCCGTTTCCCGAAACTCCCGCTCCACCTTGCGCCGGTCCACAAGGCGCCGGTTGGCGATGACCGCGGCCGCGTTCTCGTGCGCCTTCTGCACGGCGCGGGCATACCTGTCCCGCAGTTCCGGCGCCACCTCCACGCCCAGGCTCTCCATGACGGAACCGCGCTCCACCGCCCGCCGGGACTGTTCGATTTCTTCATCCGTGGCCAGCAGGGCGTCAAAGACCTCCCGCACGTCCGGGCTGACTTCATTGGCGCCGAGGATGGCCCTGATGCTGCGGTAAATCTCGGAAAGCCAGTTGCGGAAGCGGTTGAATGCCGTCTGCAATTCCCACGAGGGCGCCTTGCCGTCGCGGACATAGGCTTCAAACTCCCTGGCAAAGCGCTCCTGCACCTCACGCCAGGAGTCGGGCGTGAGGCCCGCACGCTCGAAACCATAGGCTTTTTCCAGCTTTGCCCAGGCATCGCGCACCCATTCCGGCGCGGTTTCCGGCAGGGATGCCTGGCGCAGTTCCTCCAGCCAGAAATGCGCCGTTTCGTGCAGGACCGTGGAGGCGTTCCTGCGCTTGAACAGGCCGACCACATAGCGCCCGTCGTCCATGCGCCTGATGGCGCCCCGTGCGCGGTCTGCCGCGCGGCTTTCAAGGATTTGCAGGTTGACGCCGTCCGCATCCGGCGTTATCTTGGATTCAACGGACGAGGTTTCGTCCTGGAAAAGCCCCTTACGGCCCGGACTTTGAGCATCCGGTAGCTTAGTTTGGGGCTTCTCTTTTGCCGAAATATCAGCTGTCAGGTTGTAAAAAAGATTCCCCTCTTTATCTTCAAGTAAGGTAAGTCCAACCCGCAATGGTCTGCCATCAAGGGAAACTGTATTTTCAAGCCAGTGCGCTTTCACATATCCATCTTTCCGTCCAGACGCATCCTCCGTTCGCTTCAACTCTGAACTTTCAATGAGTTTCCTCAAATAAGGGAAAAGCTGCCATTTCTTTTGGTCTGCCCCTGCGTTTGCATTTTTGAACCATCCACGCCTTGAGAACCGCACCGGCTTGTCCAGTTGCGGCTGAATGACCGGCCTGCCGTGTTCGCTCTCATACTTGAGCCGGTCATGCCAGAGTTTTGCCGCCCTGATATACTCCCGGATGTCCGAGCCATCGGGAACGCCAAGTGTGGCGCCGCTGACCTGCACAGGCTCGCCGGTCTGGTAGTACGCCTGCCCCCGGAGCAGCGAGCCGATGCCGCCCTCAAATTCGTCATGGGGCATGAAGACCTTTTCCGCGAACTCGTCCATATCCACGGCGTCACGGTTCAGGTCATAGGCGCCGCGTTCCTCGCTCATGAAGCCGTGGGCCAGAGCGTCGATATGAACGCCCTCGCCTTTTTTGGCGAAGAAGCCGGGGCCGAACTGGCGGCGCAATTCATTGAACCGCTCCATGCCGTACAGGTTCTGGACGCTTTCAGGGCTGATCTTGCCGTAGGCATAGGCAAATTCCGGCTGAAGGACGCGGCGGCGCCGGGTGCGGCTCATGCCGCGTGTGACGCCCATTTCCTGAAGCAGGGCCGCTGTTTCCCTGTTTTCAAACAGGGCGTCCAGGCCGCCCTCGCCCAGATTTTCAAATTCCTCCCGGCTCATGGCGTGATAGCCGGCGAGACGCTGTCCAAGGTACTCCGCCGGCGTCTGGCCGTAGAGCGGGGCCATGCGTTCGGCATTGGCCGCCAGCACAAGCCCGAACGCCTCGGCCTGGTTCTCCGTATACCCCGCGGCGCGCCACTGCTCCATGTACGGTTCGGCAATGTCCATACGCTGCTGGTAACGGTTCTGCGCCTCGTCCACTTCCTCCGCCAGCGGGGAAAGAATACCGTCAAGGGCGCGCAGCGTGGTCTCCGCATCTGCGTTCATGCTTTCCAGTTCGTGCATTTCCGCGCCGGTCGGCATGGCCGGCGACAGGCGCATGTGATCTCTCAGCGCGGCATACCGTTCCGGGCTGCTGAGGATGTGTTGTGTGGCTTTGGCAAAATCAATGGCAACGTCCGTGCCCAAGGCAAGGTTCTCTGCCAGGCTTTCCGGCGTGATGCCCAGGGCTTCGGCCGCCGCCATGAGTTCGGGATCCTCTTCCTGGAAAAATTCCTGTTGCACGGCTTCGGGAGCGAGAAAAACTTGTTTTGGAGCCACGCCTGCGTCGGAAAGATGCTGAACCAGGGCTTCGCCGGTTTCGGGCATGTCGCGGATGACCGGGGAGTTCTGGGCGGCATTGGCAACCGTGTCCAGAGTGGCGCGCTGCGTTTCCACCAGGTTGTCCAACGCGTCCACGCGCGCGCGGCGATTCCGCACGCCGCGCGCCACGCCCCCGGCAGCAACGGGAATGGCAACGCTTTCCAGCGTCTGCTGAAGGGTCTCGCCGAGGCGCTGGCGGATCTCCTCATTGGTGATTTCCGCCCTGTTGATGCCCGAAAGGCGGCGCCCGACCTCCTCCGCCGTGATGTCCACCGCCTCCTGCGCCATTTCCGTGCCGACCTCGGCCCCCGCGGCCTTGAGCATGGCGGCGAACGTGTTGCCGAGGACTTTCTTCACCCTGGGATTTTTCTCAACGAACGTGAGCGCCGCCTGGATGCTTTCTTTGTTGAGCAGCGTTTCCGCGCCGGGAAAGAGCCTGCCCAGTCCGCGCAGACCCACGAATTCCAGACCGCCCTTGGCGCCGCCCGCCATGATGGCAATGATTCGGGAGAGGTCTTCGGGAACGCCCATATTCACGAGCGTGAGAAAGTTCTGCACTCCCTCCTGGCGCATCATGTCTTCGCTGCCTCCCGCCAGTGCAACGGCGCCAAGCCCCTTGAGGCCGCCCGCGACAGCGCCGGGAAGGGCGCCCACGCCGCCAGCGGCGGAACCAAGCATCGCGCCGATGCCCGCGCCCGCCGCAAGCGCCTCCTTGCCGTAGCGTCCGAGGGCGCGGGACGCGCCCTCAAGGCCGCCATACAAGGGCACGACCACGCTCTCCACCGTGCCGCGCACCATGCGTTCCAGCAGGCCCATGCCCTCCCGCTGTTCCTGGAAATAGCCCAGGGTCTGCTGGATGGCGTCAAGCCGTCGGCGTTCCTCCTCGGTGATGGCGCCCGTCATCCACTTCATGCCCAGTTCCGTGGACTCGCGTGAAAGCATGCCCAGTTCCCAGGCGTTGCGGGCGGAATTGATGTAGCCGCTTTCAAAGAAGCCAAGTTCCCGATTTTTGAGATCCTTTTCCAGCGCCGTCAGGGCTTCGTCACTGGTGACGGCGATCTGCTCCACGGGATGCAGGCCTGCCACCAATGCGGCGGTCTGCGGAGACTGCCGCATGGTTTCGGCAAAGACATGCAGCCTCCGGGCATACGCGTCAGAGGCGATCTTTTTGCGGGCAAAGGCCGGGTCTTTGTCCACGGCATAGACCGAAAGACCGCTTTGCCCGGCAAGGCTTTTTGCCTCGAACGGTGTGAGATTGAGGCGGTTGCCCAGCGTGTGCAGCATGGTGAGCGTCCGGTCCAGGTTGCCGCTCTCCCGGTCAAAAGCGGCCGCCTGCGGCGTCTGGTATTCACTGAACGCCCGCATGACGTCGCCGGCCGGCAGCATCAGGCCCGCCGGGCGCGCCGCCGCCGAGAGGTCGATGGTCTCAACGTCTCCCATATCCGTGACGGCATTGGACGCCACGGAATCCGCCATTTCCTCCCGCGCTGTTTCGTCCGCCGTTTTCTCCGGAGAAGGCTGCGCATCTGTCGGAATGGACGCGGCCATGCCTGCCAGCCGCTCAAGATTCTGCGTAACGGAAGATCCATTCCCGCCCTGTCCGGCAAGCGCGTCGTAATGGCGTTTGAAAACTTCAATATCAAGGCCGGTATCAAGGGACTGGCTCATTTCGCACCGCCTTTCAGGAGCGCCGCATATCCGTTGGCAAGCTGCTGTTCCGAATACCCGCCGAAGGTTCCTTCCGGCTCCACTCCAGCCTCCTGCAGAGCGGCCGTCACCCTGCCATACGCCTCCGAACCCTGCGCCGGAACTATGCGCCGCTCATCAGCCATCGCGGCGTTGACATAACTGCCCGCAAGGCCGGAAATGGTTTGAATCTCCTTGTCCGCCCACAGGGTTCTGGATTCGTTGAGGATGACCCGCTTGAAAAATTCGTCCGCTTCTTTTTTGAGCCGCACGGCATCATGTTTTTCATCCGCATCGGTTGAAGCGAGGAAACGCGTCCAAAGCGCCGACGGCGTGGAATATCCAAGTTCCTTGGCGGCATCCTTGTTTTTATCATCCGCAAGGTATTCAAATGCGCTGGAATTGAACGCTTCCCTGATTGAATGAAGCGATTTGTCAAAGCCCTGCTTTTCGAGTTTCGCGCATGTTGCGGATGTTATCCTGCTCCCGTACTCAGCACGCACATTGAACACTTCGCCAGAAAGTTTTCTCTCTGTGATTTCTTCTATCGCCAAAGGATCATCCCTGTTTGCAGGATTGCGAATATTGTTTGCCGCCTTGAAAAAGGCTTCGCGTTTCTCCAGAGGGAGACGCTGTTCCATCTCCTTCATTCTCGCAAAACTTTCTTCGGGAGGAAGTTTGGCAATTTCCGTCATTTCTCCAAGCATGGCATCCATTTCCCGTTTGGCGACAAACCTTTCCATATCCTCCCGTGCTTTTTCTTCATGCATGATGCCGGAACGGATAGCGTCATACTGCGCCTTTCTGGCCGGGTCTTTGCCGAATTGCTCTTCCGCCAGAGCCATGCGCTCCAGCGCGTCCATATTCGACGTGGCGAACAAAAAGTTATTGACCTGCTGGCTCCGCGCCCGGCTTTCCAGTTCCCGCCCCTTGGCGCGGATGCGCGCCTCGTACTGCGGGGCCGCCGCGCCCAGAAGCTCGCGATACTGCGAGAGCGCGCCGGACGCGCCGCCCACATTGTCTTTGGCCAGCAGGGCGTCGATGGTCACGCCCGCCACCTTGCGGTTCAGGTCCGCCTCCATGGCGCGGTGGTCCAGCCCCGGCGTCATGGCCACCATGCGCTGCTTGAGTTCCGCGAGGCTCTGCTGCACAAATTCGGCATTGCCGGGGTCGTTGGCGATGGCGTCGAGGGTCTGGCTCATGTCGCCCTCAAAGACGCTCTTCTCCCAGGCCGCCTTTTCCTGGCGCCCGTACGCCTGCCCCTGCTCCATGAAATGCAGGCCCGTTGCCGCCGCGTCCCGCTGGAACATCTCGCGGAACCGGCCGGAGAATCTTTCCGCCAGCGGCGCCGCCGCCTCGCGCGCGAAGGCGTCGAAGTGCGCGCCCGCGTTCACGGCGTCCTGTCCCTTGTTCTCCGTGGTGTAGCGCTCCAGCTCTTCCGAGAGCTGGCGCCGGTAGTCGTTCAGCGCCGCGGCAACGGCGGTGCTCTGGTCCCTGACGTATTCCCGGATGCCGACCTCGGTGATCTGCCTGCCCGCCCGGAGCATGTCATTGATGAGGTCGGTATCCGCCGAGCGCCCGGCGTCGCGGATGAGCGGCCGGGCAAAGCCAGCGTCGACGCCTCCGGCCTGGATGCGCCGGGGCGGCGTGCTGTACTGCTGGATGCGTATGGTCATCAGCTGCTCCTGAAGGCTGAATAGTCTTTCAGTTTCCGTGTATATGCCCGTGCCTGCTCCGCATTTTGCAATCCCAGCGAGTTCGGGTCGGTGCCGGTCTCTTCCATGAAGAACTCCATCCAGGCTGTCTGGTGCTTCGGGCTTTTGAACATTTTTCCATCATCTGATGATGACGGCCAATGCATGCGCTCGTCATATTCATATTCCTGCGCCCCGACGCCCGCTTTCCATGCGCCTCTGTAATCATAGTCGGCATCGGGCCCTGTCAGTTCCTGATAAAGATCGGCATCACTGACCGTTTCACCGGATGATGCAATATCCTGCTTTATTTCCCTGAACCAGTCACTTGCGGTCAACCACTCCTTGAATGCCTTTTCCTCGCGTTCGGAGAGTTTTGTCGGTGACCAGTCTGATTTGGAAAACTCCTGATAGCGATCATACCAGTCCATGACAGGCTCCCTACCGCGCATAGCGCGCGCCCGCGCGGATGACGTTCCCGGCGCGCAGGTTGTTGACCACGTTGCGGCTGCCCTGGATGATGTCGCCGCCGATGGCCCTGGCCTGTCCCTGGCTCATGGCCGCGCCGCCGGCGCCCCCGAAGCCCCCGGCCATGGCGTAGGCGCTGAGGCCGCTGGCCAGCCCGGAAATCCCGGCGGTGAACAGCGACTGCCCAAGGTTCTTCACCGTGGAGCCGTACCACGAGGCCGCGTTCTCATAGTTCTGCGCGTTGGCCTGCTGTGCCCTGACGTTCTGGCGCGTCTCCCATTCGCTCACGGCTTTCTGGTAGCGGTTGGCGCCCACGTCCGCGGCAAAGCGCTGCGCGTTGCCTTCCAGCGTGGCCGCCGCGCTGCCGCTGGACATATCCACGCCGAGGGCGCCGAGGTTCGCCACGTTCCCGGCCTGCAAATCGGCATACTGCCGGCGCAGGGCGGACTTCTCGCGGTCCAGGTTCTCCGCCTCGATGCGCCCCTTTTCCGCCGTGATCTTCGCCTGGTTGCGCGCGGCCTGGGCATTGGCCTCCATCTGCGCCTGCTGCTGGCGCGCCTGCCGGTTCTGCGTTTGCGTCTGCGAAAGGCTCGACAGGGCGGACAGGCCGCCCATGGTCAATGCCAGCGTGGTCGCGCCCATCAGAATCCCCCTTTCCCGCTGAACGCCGCCACCTCCATGGCCGAAAGCAGGGCCAGGATGGTCAGCGGCGTCGCGCTCTGCACTTCCAGCGTGAGCGGCGATTCATCGGTCCAGCCGCCGCAGGCTTCCAGCGCGACGTCCGTGCCGTCGCTGAAGAACGGATATGCGCTCATGGCGCCCCCCACGATATGCCTGTCCGTCACCGGCGCCAGCGTTTCCAGCCCGGCCAGGAAGCTCATGCTGCGGTAGATGCGCAGCCGCACGGCGGAGATCTTGCGGTTGTGCATCATGCTGGAGCCCTGCTGCGTCTGGACCTCCGGCAGATTGGGCACCAGCCGCGACACATAGGCAAGGCCCACATGCACGCTGCGCGCGGGCGTGGCGAGCACGAGCTCTCCGTCCGCCGACACGCTGAGCCCGTCGATGGTGCCGCCGTCCGCGAAGATCTGCACCTTGCGCCCGGCCAGATGCTCCAGCCCGGAGAACTCCCTCACGGCGGGCCCCAGATAGTTGAGCGCGCTGTCCAGAAAATAGGCATCCGCCAGATCCTCGGAATCAAAAAAGGCGTCCAGCCGTTCCACGCACAGGCCGCAGTCGCGCTCCACCAGAAACCACGTCTGGTCGTCGGGCAGGCCGGGGATGACGGCCACGTCCCGGAACTTCCCCGCGGTGTCATGCCGGTGCCAGCCGATGACCTCCTGTTCGGGCATGAAGGTCAGCCCGGCCAGCATGCCGTTGGCCAGCACGCACCAGATGACCGAGTGCGGCTCCTGCTGGTAGGCCCAGGCAATGATGCCGGAATCGCGCAGGATATGCCGGGCCACCAGCGTCAGGTCCTGGCCGAGATACTTGTCCGCGCTGTAGTTGTAGGCGAACTGCCGCACCGCGGCGCCCCCGCGCTGCACATAGATGACGCCGCCCCCGGCGGAAATGGCCGCCACGGCGTCGTCCCCGCCGTTGCTGGTCTGCAACTCGAACCCGGCGTTGGAGGGCGTGAGCGCCCCGCCTTCGCTGGCGGAGAGCGTCCATTCGCTGCCCTCGGTGCCGAAGGCCAGGGCCTGACGGTCCGGCTGGAGCCAGCAGATGCGGTTGGCCTGCGCCGCGGCCAGCGTCACCTCGATGGCGTCGTCATCCTTGGGCGGCGTGGAGGCCGCCATGCTCTCGAACTCGCCGCTGCGCGACAGCCAGATGGTGATGGGCCGGTTCCGGCTGGAGGCAAAGCCCAGCCGCTGCTGGTGGAAAAAGACCTGCGACGGCCAGTCGCCTTCCGCGGCGAAGGGGTTCTTGTGCTCCGGCGGCGTGTCTTCGGTGTCCGCGCCGATGTTCTCGTCGTCAAAGCTGGTGGCGTCCGCGCGCCCGATATAGCCGAGCACCCCGTACTTCTTCTTGTACACCCGGTAATAGGCCGCGCCGGCCACCGCCTGCCAGCCGATGCGGATGATATAGCTCACGGAGTTCAGCGCCTTGGCCGTGATGCTCGCTTCCGCGCTGGCGTTGCTCTCCTGCCCGTCCTCGCCCACGGCGGTCACGGCGTAGGTGTATTGCTTGGTGGCGTCGTCGCCCTCGTAGTTGTTTTCCACCACGGCCAGGCTGATGCCCGTGGGCGCGGCAACGGCGGGCGTGAATGTGGGCGTTGTCCAGCGCCAGTCGTCATCGGCATGGCGCGAGAGCTTGCGCGGCGCGTAGCTTTCGTGCGCGAAATAGATCACGTCCGCGCTTTGCGCGAACCGCAGGCCGGGGAGATCGGAGGCCGCATAGGGCGAATCAAAGACCAGCGGCTCGCCGTCATCGTCCGCCACCAGGCGCCCGTCCGGCAGCCATACGCGCAAGCATTTATCGCCGAACTCCAGTATGCGCCCCTGCGTGGCCGAAAACACGAAGGGAATGAGCCGCCCCCTGGTGCCGGAGGCCAGCCCGAGAAAGCGCGTGCCCGGCCGTCTGGTCACGCCGCCCTGGGGCATGGGCACGAAATTGCGCAGTTCCCGGCAGCCCGTGCCGTAGCGCGGCTGATCCACGCGCCCGCGCATGAGCGGCGTGATCTCGCCGCCGTTAAGCACATTCTGGATGTGGTAGAGAGGCATCAGTCCACCCTCCGTTCCTGAAGGAAAGGAGACGTAAGCACGCGCCTGGGCCGAAGCTCAAGGTCATTGAGCGTCCGGGCCTTGTCCAGCGCGCGCTCGAACAGTTCCAGGTACGCCTGGGCATTGCTGCCGCCCTGCTCCGCATAGGGCGCGATCTCGAACGCCAGCCGCCAGGCGATGACATCGGCAACGGCATCGGGAAAGGCCGAGGCTTCGACGCTCACAAAGGTCAGGCGCACCGGCGCCGCGTCGCAGAAAAGCGCGCCGTCGGCAATGGTCCAGTCGCTGATGCGCCGGGCGCCGCAGCGGGCGTCCACCACGCGCAGGCAGGCGGCGGGCAGCGGATAGGCATAGCGGTACAGGCCGTCCCCGCTGTCCGCCTTCGGCGCCAGGTCTGCGTACCGCAGGGCGAAGCTCCACGGATGCAGGCCGAGGCAGTGGGAGACGACGCGGTCATAGGCGGCGTTGGCCGTCTGCGCGGATGCGGAATCCTGGAATCCCGCCGTCACGCCCTGCGCGCCGATGCGCATGAGCGCCGTGTTGATGATGCTGGTGCGGTTATGGAGCATGGCGCGGACCTCACACGCTCGCGGGCATCACCGGCCACGGGGTGAGCTCCCCGCCGCCGTCCCAGGGGGCGCCGTCCCGCGCGGGCAGGTCGCGCAGGGCCTGCCGGTAGGCTTTCACTTCCGCAAGCGCATCAGCGTCAATCGGATAGTCGGGCGCAACAAGATAGTCCGTGGCGTCCAGTCTGGCACCCCGGGCGGAACGCAGCATGC
>URHE01000030.1 GCA_900547595.1 uncultured Desulfovibrio sp. | reverse complement strand
CGGGATGTGGCTCAGCTTGGCTAGAGCGCAGCGTTCGGGACGCTGAGGCCGCGCGTTCAAATCGCGCCATCCCGACCACCATTTTCCGGGGTTGCGGCAGATACCGCAACCCCTTTTTCGCATGGGGGAGATCATGTCCATCGAAGCTGTCAAAGCCTGTTTTGCCCGGCACGGCATTGCGGACCGGGTACGGGAATTTGAGGTCTCCAGCGCCACGGTGGAGCTGGCGGCCCGGGCATTGGGCTGCGAGCCCTGCCGGATCGCCAAGACGCTCTCCTTCATGGTCGATGGCCACGCCATACTCATCGTCACGGCGGGGGACGCCCGCATCGACAATCCCCGCTACAAGGCGCGTTTCGGCGCAAAGGCGAAGATGCTCACGCCCGCCGAGGCGGAAACGCTCGTGGGCCATGCCGTGGGCGGCGTGTGCCCGTTTGCCGTCAGGGACGGCGTGGCCGTCTATCTGGATGTTTCGCTGAAGCGGTTCGCTACCGTCTTTCCCGCCTGCGGCAGCAGCAACAGCGCCATTGAGCTGGATATGGCGGAACTGGAAAACTATTCCGGCGCCGCCGCCTGGGTCGATGTGTGCAAGGGCTGGCGGGAGGAGTCGTAACGGGCGCGTCGTCCGCCTTTTTTAAGATTAAAGCGTGCCGTCTCCGGCTGGGGTAAGCAGCGGCTGTGCTGTCCGTGTCGCGGGCAGTTTTCGTGGCAACAGGCGTGCGTGGCTCAGACCGTGAGATCGACATCCCCGGCGACGATCTGTTGGGGGCGGTCCGGCGCCGGGCTCTCCACGGCAGCCGTCGCAGCCTCCGTGCCATTTTTTTCCGCCGGGGCCTGCGCGCCCGCGGCTTCTTCCCGTGGTGCGCCCACAGCCTCCGGAGTTTCCTCCTCCGGACGCGCCCGCTCCTCGCGTTCTTTTTTGAGCCTGTCCAGCGCTTCCCGGTTCTTCTCGGAAACGTTCTGCCGCATATCCAGGCCCATGCGCCGCGCGGCTTTTTTGCCCTCAAGGACCCTTCTGCTCAGCGTGTCCTCGGCGGCGCATGCCGCCATGCCCGCCAGCAGGATGCCGTTCTGGCGGTTGTTCATCTGGCCCCGCGCTTCCGCGGCGGCTTCCCTGGCCTTGCTGTATTTGGATTCGTCCGCGGCATGGGAAACGAAGTTCCGGGCCATGAGGTTGCTGGATTCGATGGGCATTGCGCGCTCCCTGTTGAAGAAATGCCGCATGGAAGCTTTTTCCGGACAGCTCTTCCTACTCTTCCTCTTCATGCAAGCGCCGTTCCACATGCGGGGCCGCATCCTGCGCCATTTTTCGCCGCAGCCGTGCCTTGCAGATCAGTTCCGGGCGGTATTCAAAGTGCATAAGGTCATATTCATGCCATTTGCCGCCCCAGATGAACCCCTCGGCTTCAAAGGCCGCGACGATTTCCGGCGGATAGCTTTGCTGGAGGGGATGGGGCCGCGCGCGGCTCCAGCGCCAATAGGGCGCGCGTTTGGCATTGATGTCGATGGCGATGCCGAAGGCATGGGGACTGAGCCGGTTCTCGCCCGCAATGCGCCGCCAGGCGAAACCGCCCTCGGAGGTGAGATAGGGACGCAAGGCGGCCTGGAGCGCCAGGACCGGTTCCAGGCGTTCCGCCACCCGGGCGAGCGCCCTGGCCGCGGGCGCGCTGAGCCGGACGGGGCGCCCCTGCCACAGGACGGTTTGCAGGCCGGAACCGACGGCTTTTTGTTCGCTGCCATAGAGCGCCGCAAGCAGGTCCGGGGAACGCAGGCGTCCGGGAGCAAACCCCGGCGGGGTCGGCGGCCGCTCCGGCTCAAGGGGATAGGGGGCAGCCATGCTGGAAGCCACATCCCCGTCTCCGGAGTGGACCGGCGGGGAGGCCATTTGCTGCTGGGCCGCGTCCCGGTAGAGGACGCGGCGGGCGTCGGCAAACACCAGCCATTGCCGCCCGTGGCTGTCTGTTTCAAGGGCGCGGATGGCAGGGTAGGCATCCCGCAGACAGCGGAGATCGAGCGCATCCTCGGCACCAGCGGCATCCGGGCCGGGAGATGCGTCCATGGGCGCCTGCGGCGCGGCTGACATTGCCGAGGACGCCGGCAGGAGCGCCAGCAGGAGCGAAGCCGTGAGCAGGATGCGCATGGTTGAACATGCTCCGGCGGCCGACCGCTTGTCAAGGCGGGGGCTTTTGCATACACAACGGGACATGGCTCCCTGGACATTCCACATCATGACATTCGGCTGCAAGGTCAACCAGTATGAAAGCCAGGCGATCCGCGAGGCGTGGCAGGCGCATGGGGGCGTCCCCGCCACGGTGCCGGAAGCGGCGGATGTCGTCCTGATCAACAGTTGCGCCGTCACCGCGCGGGCGGAAAGGGACGCCCGCAATGCCGTTTTCCGCGTCCGACGGGCGGCGCCGCAGGCCCGCATCATCCTGACCGGTTGCGCGGCGCGGCTTTTCCGGTCGTTTCGTCCGCGCCCCGGCGCCGTGTGGGCGAAGCCGGACCTCTGTCTGGGCAACGAGGCGAAGGACCGCCTCCTGAACGGTCCCTGGACCGATACCTGGGAGGAGCCGCCCACCCAGGGCTATCCCCCCTTTCGCATCAGGACATTCAGCCGCGCGCGGGCCGTGCTCAAGATACAGGACGGCTGCGTCCATCGTTGCACATACTGCATTGTGCCCCGGACGCGCGGCGTGCCGCGCAGCCGCCCCCCGCAGGAAGCCCTGGCCGAAGCGCGCATTCTTCTGGCCGCGGGGCATGCGGAACTGGTGCTGTCGGGCATCAATCTGGGGCAATACGGTCGTGACAGACCGGAATATGGCGACTTCTGGCGGCTTTTGCGCTTTCTCGACGCGGAGCTCGCGCCGGAGTTCGCGGGCAGGGCACGCCTGCGGCTCAGCTCGCTGGAGCCTTCACAACTGGATGCCCGGGGCCTTGAGGTGCTCGCGGGGTGCCGGATGGTCTGCCCGCATCTGCACATCTCGCTCCAGCATGCCAGTCAGGCCGTGCTGCGGCGCATGGGCAGGGGTCACTATTCGGTGGCCACCCTGGAAACGGCGCTGGCGGCCATGGCGTCGTTCTGGCCGCGCATGGGCCTGGGCGCGGATATTCTGGTGGGCTTCCCCGGCGAGACCGGGGAGGATTTCCGGATTTTGCTGGAGACAGTGGAGCGTCTGCCCCTGAGCTATGCCCATGTTTTTCCCTATTCGCGGCGCCCCGGCACGGCGGCGGCGCGGTTTGAAGGGCATCTTCCGGCGCGGCTCAGGCTGGAACGGGCCGCGGCGGCGCGCGCGGCGGTGGAGCGGAGGCGGCGGTACTTCTGGGAAGCGCAGCTGCAACTGCCACGGATGTTCATTGCGTCGGATGACGGAGCGGTGAAGGGAGGGCGTGGTATCCAGAAAGGTGTCAATGAATACTATGTTCCCTGCCGTTTTCACTCCCCGATGGCGGCGGGGGACGTCAACGGACGCCGGCGTCTTGTGGAAGCGCGTCCTGTGGGGCTTGATGCGCGCGGACTTCTTGTCGAACCTGTTTCCTGATGAGAGGAAGCGCCGCCGTGAGCAAGGGACGGCTCCGGCAGACACGTTCCGGTGCGGTCGATGGATTTTTCTCAGGGCCGTCTGTTAAAGTCTATTGAAGGCGGGTATAGACGCTGGGCTTCAGGCCGCTGCCCGCGGGCATGTTTTCCTGCAGCAGGGGCATCAGGTCCGGCGTGATGGGGACCGTTCCCGTGGCTTTGGCGATCACTTCATTGCCCGTGGTGGTGATGAGGCTCATGGTGAAGCGCACCTGTTCGCCGCTGATGACATAGGTCCCGGCCAGAATGGCCTGCCCGATGCCTTTCCTGCCGGCGAGCCTGGGCACGGACCTGGTGAGGATGAACTCCCCGGTGCGTTTGTCGAAACGAATATCCTTGCCCTTGCGCAGCTCCTCGTAGCGGTAGCCCTTGTCCACAAGGGCGCTGGAGACTTCCTCCAGCATCTGGCGGGCCAGCGGGTTGGCCTGTTCCAGATCATTGATGCTGGCCGGGGTGGTGCCCATGATGAGGATGCGCGAGCGCGCGAGCGCGCGCAGCTCTTTTTTGCTCACGTCCTCGCTGGTTCCCGCATAGCGCATCATGAGCTGGTCATCGAGCTGGTCGGCGATGTCCTCTCCGGCGCGGGGCACATTGCCCGCCGCGGCGGCAAGGGGGAAGAGCAGGGCGGCGAGCACGAGAATGATGACAAGAATGCGGCACATGGCGCACCTCAGCGCATGGTGCGGATCATCAGTTCCACACCGGCAAGTTCGCGTTTGATGATGGCAAGGTCCGCATCGTTCCGGCAGATGGAAAGGGCAAGCACATAGCTTTGCCGCGCCAGTTCAAAGCGGCCTTCTTCGCGGTATTCTCTGGCCTGTTCCACATATTCCCAGGTGGCGTTGGGGCCGCGTTCGACGCGCGTGTTCTCCCGCGCGCCGCAGCCGGAAAGGGGGCCGGTCAGCGCAAGCAGCGCCACAAGGAGGAAAGGCAAAAATATTCGCATGGCGATTTCCGGTGATCCTGACTGTCGGTTCCCGATCATTTGCCCTGAACGATCCTGATGGAGCCGCTGCGCAGCGAATCCGCCGGGGACGAAAGCGGCCCGTAGAGGCCGCCGCTGACGCGCGGCGCCGCCGGCTTTGCCGCGGCGGTGGATGTTGCCGCCGGGACCGCCGGGGGATCGCTCTTGCCCATGCGGGCGACCACGGGCGTGTTGACCAGGACGAGCTGGCCCGTCCGGAGCACAAGGCCGTCGGAGGCCCGCACAAGGCGCACGTTGACGAAGGTGGCGTCCTTGTCCACATAATAGGTGCCCACCACAAGGGCGGCCCATTTCTGTCCCTGCGTCGGCACGATCTGATTGGCGACGAGGGCGAGGTCGTCGCGCCCGCCCACCACGGAGATGTTTCCTGTCAGCCGGTATTCGCGCGTGGGAAAGCCTCGCTGGTTGAACTCATAGAACATGGACTCCGCCATGAGGCGGCCCAGCGGCGAGGAGCGCGAGGTGTTGTTTTCGTCCACAAACGAGGTGGGCATCGCCACAAAACCCTGCAAGGCATCGTTGGGCACGGTGGCGAGCATCTGGTCCGCCAGCTCGCGGCATTTGAGCTTGAGCTCCACCGCATTCACATATCCGGCGTCATTGGGCGTGCCCCTGGAGCTGCACCCGGCCAGAAGGGCGAGCAGAACGATGCTGAAAAGCGCAAGACGAAACCGATTCTCCATGACGACCTCACCGTGCCGGGACAGGCTTGTACGTTATATCGGCACCGTGGGCAGAAACTTGAGGCGTCGATGCCGGGCGGTTCCTGCCGGAACACATGCTGTCGCAAAAAACTTTGCAAGATACATTCCAAAAATGGGCTTGGCTTGCCCCCGGAAATAGCGTAGATTCCAGCGTTGTCAATGGCTGCCGCCGGAAAGGCGATGTACCGCCCGCGACCGGGCTGTTGCGCGAAAGAGGGGCAAGGCCCGGGCGGCGGCAGGATTTTCCGGCGCGTCGGCGCGATCCTTATCATGAAAGCGGGGGCCTCTTATGGGCGGGAACAGCCGCGAAGTGCGGCTTGGCACGTTGCGTATTGGCGGCGGCGCGCCTGTCATGGTGCAGAGCATGACCAATACCGACACCCGCGATGCGGCGGCCACCGTAGCCCAGATACGGCGCCTTGCGGCCGCCGGGTGCGAGGCGGTGCGCGTGGCCGTGCCCGATGAGGCCGCCGTGCGGGCGCTCCCCGCCATCCGCGAGGGTTCGCCCGTGCCGCTCATCGCGGATATCCATTTTGACTATCGCCTTGCCGTCGCCGCGCTTGAGGCCGGCCTTGAAGGGTTGCGGATCAACCCCGGCAATATCGGGCCCGCGGCCCATGTGGACCGCGTGGTGGACGCGGCCAGGGCCCACGGGGCCGCGGTGCGCATCGGCGTCAACGGCGGCTCGCTGGAAAAGCCGCTGCTCGCGCGCTTTGGCGGCCCCCGCCCCGAGGCCCTGGTGGAAAGCGCGCTGGGGCATTTGCGTCTGCTGGAACGGCGCGGTTTTTCCAACGTCAAGATTTCGCTCAAGTCCTCCTCCGTGCTGGACACCATCGCGGCCTACCGGCGCATGCGCGAGGTCTGCGATTGCCCGCTGCACATCGGCGTCACCGAGGCGGGCGGCCCCATGCGCGGCACGGTCAAGTCCGCCGTGGGGCTGGGCATCCTTTTGCATGAAGGCATCGGCGACACCATTCGCGTCTCGCTCACCGCCGATCCCGTGGAAGAGGTCGCCGTGGCGTGGGAGATACTGCGCGCGTTGGGCCTGCGCGCGCGCGGGCCGGAACTTATTTCCTGCCCCACCTGCGGCCGGACGGAAATCGACCTTTTTGCCCTGCTCCACGCCGTGGAGGAGCGCCTTGCCGGGACTGCCGCCCCCATCAGGGTGGCGGTGATGGGCTGCGTGGTCAACGGCCCCGGCGAGGCGCGGGAAGCGGACATCGGCCTTGCCGGAGGCCGTGACAAGGGCATCATTTTCCGCAAGGGCGAGGTCGTGCGCGTGGCGCGCGGGCAGGATGCCCTTCTGGCGGCGTTCATGGAAGAGCTGCAGCAGCTCCTCGCTGGCGAGGGAAGCCGCGCCCCCGGCGGCGCGGAAACGGCATGAGCCGGCAACTTCCCGTCATTTTATCCCCAACATCCAGCTCCGGAAAGGACCGACATGCGCTTCAGTTCCTGTTATATCCCCACGCTCAAGGAAAGCCCGGCGGACGCCGAGGTCGTCAGCCACAAGCTTCTGCTGCGCGCCGGCATGGTGCGCCGCCTGACCTCCGGGCTCTATATCTATCTGCCGCTGGGGCTCAAGGTCATCGGCAAGATAGCCAACGTCATCCGCGAGGAGATGAACGCCGCGGGTTTTCAGGAACTGCTCCTGCCCATGGTCCAGCCTGCGGACCTCTGGAAAGAGACGGGCCGCTGGGAACATTACGGCAAGGAGCTGCTCCGCTTCCGTGACCGCAACGAGCGCGAATACTGCCTCGGCCCCACGCATGAAGAGGTCATTACGGACCTGGTGCGCGGCGAGGTGCGTTCCTACCGGCAGCTTCCGGTGCGCCTGTATCAGATACAGACCAAGTTCCGCGACGAGATACGCCCCCGTTTCGGCCTCATGCGCGGGCGCGAGTTTCTTATGAAGGACGCCTATTCCTTCGATGCGGATATGGAAGGCGCCCAGAAGAGCTATCAGCTCATGTATGACGCCTATGTGCGCATCTTTACGCGCCTGGGCCTGCGCTTCCGCGCCGTGGAGGCGGACACCGGCTCCATCGGCGGCAACTTTTCGCATGAGTTCATGGTGCTCGCCGATACCGGCGAGGATACCATCGCCGTGTGCGATTCCTGCGAGTACGCGGCCAATGTGGAGCGCGCGGAGGCCGTCTGGAAGGGCGAGACCTGCACCGATGCCTGCCCGGAGATGGAGGCCGTGCCCACCCCCGGCGCGCACACGGTGGAAGAGGTGACGGCCATGCTCGGCATTTCGGCCCGGCAACTGGTCAAGACCATGCTTTTCAGCGTTGACGGCGAAACCGTGGCCGTGCTCGTGCGCGGCGACAGGGAGGTCAACCCGGTCAAGCTCAAGAACCTGCTCAAGGCGCAGGACGTGGAGCTTGCCGCCTCGGCCGCGGTGGAGGCGCTGACCCAGGCGCCCCTGGGCTTTGCCGGGCCGGTGGGCCTGCGGCTGCCCGTCTATGCCGACCTGGAGCTTCAGGGCGCCACCGGCTACGTCACCGGGGCCAACAGGGGCGATACCCACCTGCGCCATGTGGACCTGAACCGTGACGCGAACATCACCGCCTGGGCCGACCTGCGCGAGGTCATCGAGGGCGATGCCTGCCCGCGCTGCGGCGGACGCCTTTCGCTCACGCGGGGCATCGAGGTGGGGCACATCTTCATGCTCGGCCTCAAGTACAGCTCCAGCATGCACGCGGCGTTCCTGGATGAGAACGGCAAGGAAAAGCTCATGATCATGGGCTGCTACGGCATCGGCGTTTCGCGCGTGGCCGCGGCGGCCATCGAGCAGAACCACGATGAGGCGGGCATCGTCTTTCCGCCGCCGGTGGCGCCGTTCGACTGCATCCTGCTCAATCTCGACCCGCGTGACGCCGATGTTTCGGCCAGGGCCGGGGACGTGTACGCCATCCTCGAAAAGCTGGGGGTGGACACGCTTCTGGACGACCGCGAGGAACGCCCCGGCGTCAAGTTCAAGGATGCCGACCTGCTCGGCATCCCGCTCCAGCTGGTGCTTGGCGGCAAGGGACTGGCGCGCGGCGTGGTGGAATGCAAGGACCGCAGGAGCGGCCAAAAGGCCGAGCTGCCTCTTGACGGTTTTGCCGATGCCTTTGCCGCCTGGGCGGATACGGTGCGGCAGGGGTGGGCCGCCCGCGCGTGACGCGGACGGTGCGGCGGCATGGCGGCGCGCGGGATGCGGGGGACTGTCTGGGAGGACGGCACGCCTGAGGCGGGAGATACGCAGGCTCCCGGCGGAGATGCTTCCGTGGGCATGGCGCCCGAGGGCATCCTCTCTGTCAGGGCTTTGACCGAACGCCTGCGCCGCACGCTGGAAACGCGCTATCCCTTTGTCTGGGTGCGCGGCGAGGTGAGCAATCTCTCGCGTCCGGCCTCGGGCCATGTCTATTTCAGCCTCAAGGACGCGGAGGCGCAGCTCCAGTGTGTCTGGTTCCGCAGCCGCCAGCGGGAAACGCGCAATTTTGACCCGCTCACGGGCGAGGTCTTTGACGGGCCCCGGCCGTCGCCGCTGGCGGCGCTGGTCAATGGCCGGGAACTCCTCTGCGCGGGCCGCGTCAGCGTCTATGCCCCGCGCGGGCAGTATCAGCTCGTGGTGGAATTTGTCCAGCCCGCGGGCGCCGGGCTGCTGGCTCAGGCCCTTGAGGAGCGCAAGCGGCAACTGGCGCAGGCGGGGTATTTTGCGCAGGAGCGCAAGCGCAAACTGCCCTGGAACCCCCGCCGCGTGGCCCTGCTCACCTCGCCGGGCGGCGCGGCCATCCATGATTTTCTTGAGCTGGCGCAGGCGCGCGGCTGCGCCGCCGAGATACGGCTGTTTCCCGTTTCCGTCCAGGGGGAACGGGCCGTGCCGGAAATCGTGGCCGCCATGGAGGAGGCCAACGCGCAGGGCTGGGCGGAAGTCATTGTCCTCATCCGGGGCGGGGGCTCGCTGGAAGACCTCTGGGCGTTCAACGAGCTTCCCGTGGCCGAGGCGGTTTTTCGCTCCCGGCTCCCGGTGCTGGCGGGCATCGGGCATGAGGTGGACGTGAGCCTGACGGACCTTACGGCGGATCAGCGCGCGGCCACCCCGTCCCATGCGGCGCAGTTGCTCTGGCCGTTGCGGGCGGAACTGCGCCAGAGCCTGGACGACCTGGAAATGGCGCTTGGCCGGGCCATGGCGCTCCGCCTTGAGCGGGAGGCGCATACGCTGGACACGCTTGCGCGCGGGCTTGCCTGGGCCTCCCCCGTCCGGCGGCTGGAACGCCTCGGCGAGCGTCTTGCGCTGCTGGATGCCGCGCTGGCGGCTGGCACGCGGCGCTGGTGGGAGGAAAAGGCGCGCCTGCTGGAAGCCCTGGAACGGCGGCGGCGTTCCTCATTCACGCAAGAAGCACTGCAAGGCGGGGCGCTTCGGCTGGATATGCTGACGCGTGCCTTGCCCCGGCTCGTCTGCCAGCACATCACCGACGCCGCGGCAGCGCTTCGCGGGCTGGAGGAGCGGCTTGGACGCGCTGTTGCCCATGGGCTCGACGCCCGCGCCGCCACGCTTGAACGGCTGGAACTCACCCTGGCGGCCCGCGATCCCCTGGAACCGCTGGAGCGCGGCTATGCCCTGCTGTCCCGCGAGGACGGGGCGCTGGCGCGTTCTGTTGCGGATTTTGCGCCGGGCGACAGGATGCGCGCGCGTCTGGGCGATGGCGTCCTTGACGCGCGCGTGGAAGCGGCGCGGACGTCCCGCGCCGGAAGAGGAAATCACGAATGAGCTCAGTGGAGAAACGGCGGCTCCCGCTGTGGGCGTGTTCGCTGTGGGGCATGGCCGTGATGGCCGCAGTCCTGGCATGGGGCGCGTCCGTTCTGGCCGCTCCGGAGCGCGCGCGTCTCGCCGCGCCGGAGACCGTGGCGCGCGGCGACGCGTTTGTGGCCCGCGTGGCTTCTGCGCAGCCTGCGGAACGGGTGAGTTTTTTCTGGCGCGGCAAACGTCATGTGGTGGCCGCGCGGGAACTGCGGAACACCCCGGAGGACGCCCGGAACACTGCGCCGGTTTGGGGCGCGGAGATCCTTTTGCCGGCGCCGCTGGAGGAAAAGGCCGGGCGGTTGACGCTGGGCGTCTGCATGGGCGCGGGATGTCCCGCGCCGGAAGCCACGCGCCAGGTGCGCCTGCATGATCGCAAGCGCCCCGTGCAGCGGCTCACCGTTGACAGAAAGTATGTCGCTCCCCCGCCGGAAGAGGCCGAGCGCATCAGGCGCGACCGTGAAAAGGTCCGCGCCGCGCTGGCCGGGCATCTGCCGGAGCGGCTCTGGAGCCTGCCGCTGGAGCGCCCGGTGCCCGGGACGGTTTCCAGCCTGTTCGGCATGAAGCGCGTTTTTAACGGCCAGCCGCGCGGCATGCACCGGGGTCTTGATCTGCGCGGCGCGCAGGGCACGCCCATCCGCGCCTGCGCCGATGGCGTGGTGGCCCTGGTGGACAACCTGTATTTTTCCGGAAATGCGGTCTATATCAATCACGGGGATGGCGTGTTCAGCTCCTATCTGCACATGTCCAAGCCTCTGGTCACGCCGGGGGAACGGGTGCAGCGCGGCCAGGTGGTCGGCCTTGTGGGAGCCACGGGGCGCGTTACCGGTCCGCATCTGCACCTCGGACTCACGGTGCAGGGAGAATCTGTCGACCCGCAGCCGCTGCTTGCTCCTGTTGCGCAGGATGAGCCGCGAGGAGGCGTGAACAAATGAAGAGCAGGAGACCCGCCCGGTTTGAAGACGCCATGGCGCGCCTTCAGGAGATCGTCACCGCGCTTGAGGACGGTCGGCAGCCCCTGGAAAAGGGGATTGCCCTCTACAAGGAAGGGGCGGCCTGCGCGCGCTTCTGCCGCGAACAGCTTGAAAAGGCGCGCCACGAGATCTCCGTCTGGCAGGAGGGTGAGGCAACGCCTTTCACGGATATGTCATGCGCCGGAGCCGGGGCGCGCGCCGAGGAGGAAGAGGCATGAATCCCAAGGGTCCCGAACACATGCCGCAACCGCCGGAGATCATGGAGCCGGCGGCCATGAAGGAACTGCTCAAACGGCGCGCCGCCGCCGTGGAACTCTGGCTCGCCACCTGCCTGGACGGGCGCGAGATGCCCCCCCGGCTCCGTGAGTCCATGCTCTACAGCCTTCAGGCGGGCGGCAAGCGGCTCCGGCCCGTGCTTTGCCTTACCTGCGTGGCGCTCTGCGGGCTTGAGGAAGAGCGGGTGATGCCCTTTGCGGGCGCCATTGAGATGATCCATACCTATTCGCTCATCCATGACGACCTGCCCGCCATGGACGATGACGACCTGCGCCGGGGCAAGCCGTCAAACCACAAGGCTTTTGACGAGGCCACGGCCATCCTCGCCGGAGATGGCCTGCTGACCGATGCCTTTGCCTGCATGTGCCGGGCGCGCATTGCCGCCGGGCCGCTCCTGGCCGCCATTGCGGAACTGGCGGGCGCGGCGGGCTCTTCGGGCATGGTCGGCGGTCAGGAATGGGACATGATCCATACCGGTCGTCCTTCCGTGAACCTTGGGGAGCTCCAGACCATGCACGCCATGAAGACCGGGGCGCTGCTCCGCGCTTCCTGCGTGTGCGGGGCGCTTCTTGCCGAAGCCAACAGCGCCGTGGTGGACGCCATCGGGGAGTACGGCTCGGCGCTCGGCATGGCCTTCCAGATCGCCGACGACATTCTGGACATCACGGCGGATACGGCCGTTCTCGGCAAGCCCGCGGGCAGCGACGCCGCCCAGGGCAAGAATACCTATCCTTCCATGGTGGGCCTTGCGGCAAGCCGGGAACTCGCCCGGGCGCAGGCCGACAGGGCGAGGGCCGCGCTTGGGGCCCTTGTGGGGCCGGAAGCGGCGTTTTTGCGCGCTCTGGCGGACTATACCGTGAGCCGGGCGTGCTGACATGGCAGTGACCGCTCCCCGCGGGAGCCTCCGTCTTGCGGACATCACCGATCCCGCGCAGCTGCTCGGCCTGCCCGACGCGGAACTTGCCCGGCTTGCCGGTGAGGTGCGCGAACGGATCATCACGACGGTGGCCACCAATGGCGGCCATCTTGCCCCTTCCCTGGGCGTGGTGGAGCTGACCCTTGCCCTGCTGGCGGAATTTGACCTGAATCGGGACAAACTGATCTGGGACGTCGGGCATCAGGCATATGCCCACAAGCTGCTCACGGGCCGGGCCGCTGAATTTTCCAGCCTGCGGCGTTTTGGCGGCCTTTCCGGCTTTCCGCGCCGGGCGGAGAGCCCGTATGATCATTTTGGGGTGGGGCATTCCTCCACGTCCATCTCCGCCGCCCTGGGCATGGCGGAGGCGAGGGACCTCGCCGGGCTCAAGCACCACGTCATCGCCGTCATCGGCGACGGCTCGCTCACAGGCGGCGAAGCCTTTGAAGGACTCAATCTCGCGGGGCATATGGGCCGCAGGCTCATTGTGGTGCTCAATGACAACGAAATGTCCATCTCGCCCAATGTGGGCGCGCTTTCCCTGTTTCTGAGCCGTACCCTTTCCCGGCGCTGGGTGCGCCAGACGCGGCGCGAGGTGCTCCGTTTTCTCCGGAGCATTCCGCGCATCGGCCAGAAGCTCGCGCTCTATGCCATGCGCGGCGAATGGAGTTTCAAGTCCTTCTTCACGCCCGGCATGCTCTTCGAGGCGTTGCGCTTCACCTATATCGGACCGGTGGACGGGCACGACATCCCGGCCCTGCGCCGTCATCTGCAAATGGCGGCAGCCGTGGAGGATGGGCCGGTTCTCCTGCATGTGCGCACGCGCAAGGGCAAGGGCTATGCCCCGGCCGAGAACGATCCCACCCGGTTCCATGGCGTGGGACTGTTCAGCCCCGAAACGGGCGAACCCGTCGCCCCGGCGGGCCGGACGCCGCCGCCGGGCTTTACCAGTGTTTTTGGCGAGACGCTGGTGGAGCTGGCGGAAAGGGACAAGCGCATCATCGCCATTACGGCGGCCATGCCCGAAGGCACGGGAACGGACAAATTCCGCGCCCGGTTTCCGGAACGCTTTGTGGATACCGGCATCTGCGAACAGCATGCCGTGACCTTTGCCGCGGGACTCGCCAGTCAGGGCTTCAGGCCGGTGCTGGCCATCTATTCCACCTTTCTCCAGCGCGGCTATGATCAGGTGGTGCATGATGTCTGCCTGCAGAACCTGCCCGTGACCTTTTGCATCGACCGGGCCGGACTGGTGGGGGCGGATGGGGCGACCCATCACGGCGCCTTTGACATCGCCTACCTGCGACATATCCCCAACATGCGGCTTTTGGCCCCGCGCAATGAGGACATGCTCCGCCATTGTCTGAAGACCGCGCTGGCGCTGGAAGGCCCCTGCGGCGTGCGCTATCCGCGCGGCGCCGGTGTGGGCGTGGACTGCGCGGGCGCGCCGCGCGTGCTTCCCGAGGGACGCGGCGAAGTGCTGCGCGAGGGGAAGGGCCTGGCCATCATCGCGGCCGGCCCCCGTGCGCATACGGCCCTGAAGGCCGCGAACCGCATTGAGGCCGAGCTGGGAACTGCCCCGCTGGTTTTCGATCCCGTCTGGCTCAAACCCCTGCCCGAAGCGCAGCTCGCTGACCTTGCGCGCCGTTTCGATCGCCTGCTTTTTGTGGAAGAAGGGACGCTTGCCGGCGGTTTTTCCTCAGCCGTTCTTGAATATCTGAGCGATGCCGGCCTGTTGCGCGGGCAGCGCATCCGCCGCCTCGGTCTTGGGGATGTGTTTGTGGAACACGGTTCCCAGGCTGAATTGCGCGGGCTTCAGGGCCTGGATGTGCGTGGTGTGACCGAGGCGGCGCTGGCCTTGCTCCGCGAGGGCTGAACCGCCGTGAAACGGACGCAGCCGCCGCGCACCAGCGCTTCCAGAGCGCCGGGAAGCTGGAAGCGCGTATTGCCGCGTCCCTCCCGCAGGGCGGCGTCCAGCGCGAGCAGAGTGGCGGCCCTGGGCTGACCGCGTGTGCCTCCGCCGCGCGCGCTGTTGTTTGCTCTGAGCGCGCGGCAGACACGGACATACAGACGCAGCCGCGCCGCCGGATGGAGCGCGGACAGCAGGCCGCGCGGCAGCGTGACTGCCGGTGCGCCGTTTTCCGTCCCGTTCTGCCAGGGGTGCGCGGCCAGCGCGCGATCCAGCGTTTCCTCCCAGAAGTCCCCGTCCAGGCTCCCCAGCCTGTGCAGGGTGGCAAAGCCTCTGTCCAGTGCCGGATTTTCCCGCCGCAGCAGCGGCAGGACCTCATGGCGCAGGCGGTTGCGGCGGTAGTCAAGGGAGGCGTTGCTCGCATCCTCGCTCCAGTGGATGCCCAGACGCAGCAGCAAGGCGCGCAGGGCTTCGGGGGCGGTAAAGAGCAGGGGACGGAGCAGGCGGCGCGCGTCATCGCGGGGGGCCATGCCCGCCAGACCCGGCCAGCCCGCGCCGCGTGTGAGCCGGAGGAGCACATCCTCGCTCAGATCGCCCGCATGATGCCCGAGGAGGATCCAGTCCGCGTTCAGGGCCGCGCGTTCCTCTTCCAGCAGGGCATAGCGCACCTTGCGCCCGGCCTCTTCCAGGCCGCAGCCCCATGCCGCGGCCGCGGCCGCCGTATCGGCGCGGCGTACCGCGCAGGCGATGCCCAGGTCCCGGCACAGCGCGCATACCTGGCGCGTCTCCCCGCGGCTTTCCGGCCGCAGGCCGTGGTCCACGCTCAGGGCGGACAGGCGCAGGTCCATCCGTGGGGCAAGCAGGGTCAGCAGGACAGCAAGCGCCGTGGAGTCCGCGCCGCCGGAAAGGGCAAGCAGCAGATGGGCGCCGGGCGCAAGGCCAAGCTCCCGTCGGCAGAACCGTCCGACATCAAGGCAGAGGCGGGCGTCCCGCGGTGGCAGGTCCTGAAGCGCGGGCAGGGAGCAGGGGCGGGAGCGTGCCGGATCGGGGGCAGGGGGCACGCCTCACTCCCCATGGCCGCGCCGTCCGCGCGGCGCGTCGAGGGCAAAGACGCGGCGCACAAGGCTGACGCGGGCGGGCGCGCCCTCGCGCGCCATGCCGTCTTCCTTGAGAAACATGATCGGGGCGTGATTGAGCTTGTGTGCGATGGCGTGGGCCATGGCCGTGATGGCGGCCCGCTGTGTTTCATCCAGCGGACCGAGGCGTTTCAGGGTCCGCGCCAGTTCTTCCTCGGCGGCGCGTTCGCCCCGGTGGACAAGGTCAACGATGGTGGGCTGGCTTTCAAGGCTTTGCAGCCAGCGGGAAAACTGCGCCACTTCCTCGTCCAGGATGGCTTCGGCCTTGGCGGCTTCTTCCCGGCGCCCGGCGAGATTTTCCTCCACCACCTCGCGCAGGTCGTCGATGTCGTACAGATAGACGTTGTCCAGTCCGTTGACGTCCGGATCGATATCCCGCGGAACGGCGATGTCGATGAAAAACATGGGCCGGTTCTTGCGGGTTTTGAGCACGGCGCGGAGGTCGCGGGCGCGGATGACAGGTTCCGGCGAACCCGTGGAGGTGATGACGATGTCGGCCTCGGCAATGCGGGCGCCCAGCTCGTCAAAGCCCGCGGCCCGGCCATGGAAGCGTTTCGCCAGCTCCACGGCGCGTTCGCGGGTGCGGTTGACGACGACGATTTCATCGATGCCCGCCTGAAGCAGATGCATGGCCGCCAGTTCCGCCATTTCGCCCGCGCCCACCAGGAGCGCCCGGTGGGTGGGCATGTCGCCGAAAATGCGTCGCGCCAGTTCCACGGCGGCATAACTGATGGAAACCGCATTGGCGGCCACCGCGGTTTCGGTGCGGACGCGCTTTGCCACGGAAAACGCCTTGTGCAGGAGCCGGTTGAGGATGACGCCCGTGCTCCGGCTTTCCACTGACTTCCTGTACGCCTGCTTGAGCTGGCCCAGGATCTGCGGTTCGCCCAAAACCATGGAATCCAGGCTGGAGGCCACGGCGAAAAGATGCCGCACGGCTCTGATGTCCCTGTGCTCATACAGATAGGGCGTGAGTTCCTCCGGGGCGGCATGCCGCGCCCCGGCCCAGGAACGCAACAGATATTCGCGGATCGCGCCGCCGTCCTCACCCACGCCCACCAGTTCCACGCGGTTGCAGGTGGAAAGGATGAGCGCCTCGGCCACCGGGCCGTCACAGGGGACGGCCCAGGTCTCGGGCGCGCAATGCTCGGCCAGCGCGAAGCGTTCGCGCACATCCACGCCCGCCGTGCGGTGGTTCAGCCCCACAAGAACGATGTCGTGCCGCATACGCCCCGCCTATCCGCGCACAAAGGCGTGATGCGTTTCCATAAAGGCATTGACCACAACAAGGGAAAACAGCGAGAGCAGAAAAATGAAAACGGCCAGCCGCGCGGGCTTGCGGCCTTTCCAGCCGTTGGCGAGCCGGTTGTGGAAGAGGACGGCCAGCAGAAGCCAGGCAAGAATACTCACCACTTCCTTTGGGTCGCCGGTGAAGGCGCTCCCGAAAACAGGCCGCGCCCAGAAAAGGCCCGTCACGATGCCCACGGTATAGAGGGGGAAGGCCGTCAGGGCGCAGAAGGCATTGATTCGGTCAAGGATGGCGAGGGCCGGCATGTCCTGCCAGATGCCGCGCATGCGCTGTTTGCTCTTGATGCGCCGTTCCAGAAACAGAAAGAGCGCCCCGGCGGCAAAGGCCAGCGTCAGCAGACCGAGGCTCAGGAAAAGCGCGCCGATATGCAGGGCGAAAAAGGGCGCCTTGAGCGAAGCGGGCAGGGGCATGGCCAGTTCCAGCCAGGGAGTGGACATGAGAAAGAGAATAAGGCCGAGCAGGGCCGCGAAAATGAGCGGCGCCTCCTGCCGGAAGCGGACCCACAGCGCCAGCCCGCACAGAAGGATGAACCAGGCGAGCATCTGGAGATAGGCGCCGAGCGTCAGGCCGCCGGGGTGCGCGCCATGCGCGCCGAGCGCGAGGATGAGCGTCTGACAGACGAATGCCGCGCCCGAAAGCGCGCACGCGGCCCGGCGCCAGGCGATGCGGCGGGCCAGCATGCCCATGAGACCGATCGCACCCGCGAGCGCATAGACCGCCAGGGTAATGGCCGTGGAGGTTTCAGGCGCGAGAAGATCAGCGAAACTCATGTGACTCTCCGTCAGTGACGGTGCGGGAGGCTGTTTCCCGCATCAGGGACGTTTCGGCGCACGCCTCCAGGAGCGGGATGGCATGCGCGGCCAGGGGGGGCGGCAACTCCGCCGCAAGCCAGTCTCGGCAGCGGGCGTAATCGCCCGTAACCAGCCACGCGCTCAGCGGTGAGGCCGCCACTTTGCGAAACAGTTCCCTATTGTGCCGCGTATCGTTCCCCATGGCAAGGACCAGGGGCCTCAGGCGACCGAGAAAGCGCGCCAGAGCCGCATGGGGAGCCAGCCAGCCCTCCAGATCGCGGCGCATCCGCCGCGCCAGGGCCGGGCTTGCCCCGCCGGTGGAAAGCGCCGCGCACAGCTCCCCCCTGCGCGCGACGGCGGGCACGGCAAAATTGCCGAGTTCCGGGGCGCTCGCGCAATTGCAGGGCACGCGCGCTTCCCGGCACAATCCGGCAATGCGCGCGTTTTCGTGCGCATCGTCCGTGGCGGCAAAAACCAGACGGCTCGCGCGTATATCGTCAGGGGTGCAGGCGCGGCGTTCCAGACGCACGCGGGCGTCCGCCATGAGCCGCGCGCCCTCGGCGCCAGGCGCGGTCTCCAGCGGCATGTGCTCCGGACGGGTATCCAGCGCCAGCACGGAACCCACCCCGCAGGCCAGCAGCCCGGCGAGCTTGCGCATGCCGACCTCGCCCAGGCCGACCACAAGACAGTGCTCGCCTTCGAGGGAAAGAAAGAGCGGATAGGCAAAGGGCATGGCGTGTCATCCTTAGAACATTTTACGGCTACCGCCATTCGGCGCGGGCGCCAGCTACCGCGTCGCCAGAGCGGTTTGGGTACTTTCATTACCAAATCGCTCTCATGGCCGTGGCGGAGCCGCATCCCGGGGATGCGCCCAAGCATACAGGAGGGCGCGCCGATTGCAAGGCCGGACAGGCCGTCTTGCCTCTTTGCGGCATTCTGTCTATGCTGAACAGTTGCGGACGGCGTCTGGATGCGCCCCGCTGCGGCGGCCACTATCGTTTCGGAACCACAGGAGTTGTCATGGCACTGAGCATCGGCATCGTCGGGCTGCCCAATGTGGGCAAATCCACGCTTTTCAATGCCCTGACCAAAGCGCAGAATGCGCAGGCGGCCAACTATCCCTTCTGCACCATCGAGCCCAACAAGGCAACGGTGGCCGTGCCGGATGCCCGTGTGGACGCGCTCTCCCGCAAGGTCACGCCGCAGCGCACCATCCATGCCCAGGTGGACTTCATCGACATTGCGGGCCTGGTGCGCGGCGCCAGCAAGGGCGAGGGCCTGGGCAACCAGTTCCTTGGCAATATCCGCGAATGCGCGGCCATCGTGCAGGTGGCGCGCTGTTTTGAGGACGAGAATATCGTCCATGTGGATGGCAGCGTTGACCCGCTCCGTGATGTGGAAACCATTGAGACGGAACTGCTCCTGGCGGACATGGAAAGCGTGGAAAAGCGTCTGGAACGTCTGCGCAAGGCCGCCAAGGGCAGCAAGGAGGCCAAAGCGGCGGCGGAGGTCATGGAAGAGCTGCTCGCGCAGCTCAACGCGGGCAAACCCGCCTCCACCTTTGCCCTGCCGGAATCCTGTGACGCCTTTCTCGCCTCCTGGCGGGAGCTTGGCCTGCTCACGGCCAAGCCCGTCATCTATTGCGCCAATGTGGATGAGGACGCCATGGCCGAAGGCAATGCCCATTCCGAAAAGCTCCGCGCCCTGGCCGAAGCGCGCGGTGCGGGCTTTGCCCGCATCTGCGCGCGCCTCGAAGAGGAGTTGCAAGGCCTGCCGGACGAAGAGCAGGCGGAACTGCTGGCTTCCTATGGCGTGGAGGAAAACGGTCTTGGCCGCATCATCCGCACGGGCTACGCAACCCTGGGCCTGTGCAGCTATTTCACCGCCGGGCCGGACGAAGTGCGCGCCTGGACCATCCACACGGGCTGGAAGGCGCCGCAGGCCGCGGGCGTCATCCATACGGATTTTGAACGCGGTTTCATCCGCGCCGAAGTCATTTCCTATGCCGACTACATGAGCCACGCCAGCGAGGCGGCCTGCCGGGCGGACGGTGTCCTGCGCGTGGAGGGCAAGGACTATGTGGTGCAGGACGGGGACGTCATGCACTTTCTCTTCAATGTGTGAGGGGAGGGGCTCCCGGAACTCCCGGAGCGCACGCCGTCAGCAGTCATTTCCGAGTTTGTTGCGCACCTGGCGGCACAGGCCCATGAGCGCGTCATATTCGTGCCGTCGCAGGCGCGCGCGGCCGAAGAGCCGGCGCCACGGCAGGAGAAAGTAGTCCGGATTGCCGCCGTGCAGGACATCCAGCGTCAGGAGCATGGCCTTGAAGCTTTCCATGAGGCGTTCCTGCTCCGCCGCGGTGATGCCGCGCGCTCCGGGGGCGCTTTCGGGCTCGGGGAGGGCCGCCCTTGTGCCCCTGTCCCGCAGGGCGCGGGAGCATTCATACAGCAGGATGAGGACCGCCTGAGCCAGATTGAGCGAGCTTGCCGCCCCCTCAGTGGGAATGGTGACAAGACGGTGGCAGAGAAGCAGTTCCTCATTGCTCAGGCCCCGGTCTTCCGAACCGAAAACGAGCGAAATGCCGTTGCCTGCGCGCATGGCCTGCGCTGCCACGCTTGCGGCCTGATCGGCGGTGAGGACGCTTTTGCGCCAGCCGCCGAGGCGCGCGGTGGTGCCCATGACAAGGCCGCTGCCCGCCACGGCTTCCGCCAGCGTGGGGGCCACGCGCGTGCCTTCAAGCACGGGCAGGCCCTTGGGCGTCGCCAGCGGGCGCGCCTTTTCCATCTCCCACCGTTCGGGCGCCACAAGGCAAAGGCGCGAACAGCCCATATTGGCGCACGCGCGGGCGGCCATGCCGATATTTTCAGGGAAGCGCGTCCTGACCAGCACCACTTCAACGGCATTCAACGGCACGGAACACCTCAGCAACACAGCTGCGCGGCGTGCAGGAACAGGCGGACGACCTCCGCCGGGACCTCCGGCACGGTGGCGTCAGGCCAGATGTGGTGGGCGGTGAGGGCGATCATGGCGGCCCCTGTGCCGCATTTGCAGACAGTGCCGAGGAAGCGCCCCATCATGGCGCCCATGGCCGCATTCATGGCTTCGTTTGCCGGGCGCCCCTTAAAAAGCTCCATGGCATAGCAGCCGAGCCACGCGCCCACCAGGGCGCCGAGCAGGGCGCCGAGCCCCCAGAAAAGCGGCGCCAGCAGGATGGCGCCCACAAAGGCGCCCACCATGCCGGCGAAGGTTCCCGAGGAACTGGAGCCGTAATGCCGGGCCTTGACCACCTGGACGCCCAGTTCCAGCGCCTCGCCAAGCAGGCCGAAGCCCACCATTGCCACCCAGAACCAGACATCAAGGGATGCGGTCGGAGCCACCAGCTTCCAGAGGGCCACCAGGCCGAGGATGATCCAGTTGGCGGGCAGCCCGAAAATGTTGAGGAACAGCACGCAACAGAGGAGCGCGATGAAGGCTCCCGCCAACAGGGAGGCAAAGGGGAAAAATTCCATACGGTGGTACTTCTACTTCTTCACGCGCAGGTCGCGCACGCGTATGGCCTTGCCTTCGGCGCGGGGCAGGCTGTTGCTTTCCACCAGCTCGACGCTCGGCGTGACAAGTATCTCGTCGCGCAGGCGCTGGGCGATGACCTTTTGCAAATTGTGGAGAACGCGCATGTCTTCCACGAAATACTCGTCGCGTATCTCCACCTGGACGCGCATGACGTCGCCGAAGCCGTTGTTTTCCAGCAGGATAAGATAGCTTTGCCCCACTTCGGGGAAGGTCATGATGACTTCCTCGATCTGCATGGGATAGATGTTGACGCCCTTGACGATGAACATGTCGTCCGCGCGGCCGAGGATGCGGTCCATGCGCCGGTGCCGCCGTCCGCAGGAGCAGGTGCCGGGGAGAAAGCGGGTGAGATCGCGCGTGCGGTAGCGCAGGATGGGCATGCCCTGACGGCAGAGGCTCGTCATGACCAGCTCGCCCACCTCGCCCTCAGGCACGGGGGCGCCCGTGGCCGGGTCGACGATTTCGGGGATATAGGCGTCCTCCCAGATGTGGAGGCCCTCCTGGGCCAGGCATTCAAAGCCCACGCCGGGACCGTTCATTTCGGAAAGGCCGTAGGAGTTGTACGCCTTCATGGCGAAGAGCTCCTCGATACGGCGGCGGAATTCTTCCGTATACGGCTCGGCGCCCACCAGGGCGATGCGCAGGGGAAAGTCGCGCGGGTCCTCGCCCATGGTGCGCAAATGCTCGCCGAGGATAAGCGCGTAGGAAGGCAGGATGTGCGCCACCGTCGTATGAAAATCCTTGGCAAGTTTGATCTGGCGTCGTGAATTGCCCGCGCCGGCCGGAATGGTCATGCAGCCGAGCCGTTCCGCGCCGAAATGAATGCCAAGGCCGCCCGTGAACAGACCGTAGCCCGACATGTTCTGAAAGACGTCATCGCGGCGCACACCCACCATGTACATGCAGCGGGCCATGAGGTCCGCCCAGGAGTTGATGTCGTTCTGCGTGTGGCAGATGGCCACCGGCGAACCGGTGGTGCCGCTGGAACAGTGCATGCGCACGATCTCG
>URHE01000029.1 GCA_900547595.1 uncultured Desulfovibrio sp. | reverse complement strand
CGGCCCGGAAACGGCGGCGGCGCGTGCCCTGGCGGCATTTGCCGCCCGCTGGCGCCGGAGCGGGGCGCCCCCGCTTTTGCTGGAGAATGTCCGGGACTGCGAGCTCGCGGGTCTGGGCGCGGCCTTTCTCGACAGGCATGGCCTGGGCGTCTGTCTGGACGTCGGGCACCTGCTGGGCTATGCTCAGACATCCCTTCTGGCGTCGGAACTGCCGGAGCGCGCGCGGCTCGTCCACTGGAGCGCGCCGGGCGACCGTCCGGGGCATGACCGGCACCTGCCGCTGGAGGCGCTCACGCGGGAGCAGCGGGCTGTGGCGGGCGCCCTGTTGCGGCGTTTTTCCCCGGAGGCCGTCCACCTGCCCGAAGTCTTTGACTGGGCGGGGGTGGCGGCATCCCGGCGGTATCTGGCGGAACTGGCGGCGGCGCCGCAGTCCCGCTGAAGGAGGCCGCATGGCGGCGAGACCGGAACAGATCCTCGGCTTCAGGCAGTGGCGGCAGGCTCTGGTGAAGGACGAGCGCTGGTGTATCCTCATCAACGCCGATCCGGACGCGCTGGCCTCGGCCCTGGCGCTCAAGCGCATCATGCACAACAAGACCCATGCCGTGGACATCATGCGCATCAACGAGGTGACGCGGCCGGACAATCTCGCCATGGTGCGCTACCTGCGCATCCCCGCCAGGCCCTGGCAGCCGGAGCGCGCCTCCTGCTACGACCACTTCGCCATGGTGGATTCGCAGCCCGCGCACAATCCGGCCTTTGCGGGCCTGGTCTATGGCCTCGTCATCGACCATCACCCGCTGACGGAGCTTGCGGGCCTGCTCGAGCCCGACGCCTTTTGCGACGTGCGCCCGGATGTGGGCGCCACCAGCAGCATGATGACCCGCCTGCTTCAGGCCCTGCGCCTGCGGCCCGGGCCCCTGCTCGCCACGGCCCTGCTCTACGGCATCCGCACGGACACGGGCGCGTTCGAGCGCTCCGGCAGCGAGGAGGACCTGCGCGCCTATCAGTGGCTTTCCCACCATGCGGACGCCAATCTCCTGCGCCGCATCAGCCGCAGCGAATACCTCCGCGCGTGGCTGCCGTTCTTTTCCCGCGCCTTCCGCAGCCTCACGGACTGCCGGGGCGGCGGCGCCTATGCCTCGCTCAACGAGATCAGGAGCGCGGACCTGCTCGTCTCCGTGGCGGATTTCTTCACGCGGGTCCACGGCCTCAAGTGGATCGCCGTGAGCGGCCTGGTGGGCAAGACCGTCATCGTCATCTTTCGGGGCGACGGCAGCCGCGACATTGGCCGTTTCGCCGACGCCTGCTTCCATGACGTGGGCACCGCGGGCGGCCACCGCAACATGGGCCGCGCGGAGTTTCCCCTCGCGGCCGTGCCGGAAGGCGTGAAGCCCGTGGAGTTCGTCCACCGCAGGCTCATGACCCGCAAGCTCCGGCCCCGGAGCCTCGCGACCGTGCCGTCTGTCCCGGCGCCCTCCGCGCCGGAAAATCCGGCCAGCGGAGCATGACACGGCATGACGCGCCGGGCGCGGCCCCGGAGCCGTGCCTCGTTCGCTACACGGCGGCGGACACAGCCCATCTGGCCGCGCGGGACGCGGCGCTTGGCCGTCTTGTGGATGCCGTGGGCCCCATCCGGCGCGAGCGTATTCCCGAGCCGTTCATGGCTCTTGTCCATGCCATTGCGGGCCAGCAGATCTCCGCCGCCGCGCATGCCACGGTCTGGCGCCGGATAGTGGCCGCCTTTCCCCTGTTCACGCCTGAGCGGCTGGCCGCCGCCGCGCCGGAGGTCTTGCGCGCCTGCGGCCTTTCGGCGCGCAAGGCCGGGCATGTCCGCGAGATCGCGCGCCGCGCCGCCTGCGGCGTACTGGACCTCGCCGCGCTGCCCGCGCTGGATGACGCCGCGCTCTGCGCGCGCCTCTGCGAGCTCCCCGGCGTGGGCCTGTGGACGGCGGAAATGGTCATGATTTTCTGCCTGGAACGGAAGAACGTCCTCAGCGCGGGAGATTTCGGCATCCGCAAGGGCCTGCGCATGCTCTACCGCAAGCGGGAGCTGACCCCGGCCTTCATTGCCCGCTGCAAAAAACGCTATTCGCCCTGCGCCTCGGTGGCGAGCCTGTATCTCTGGGCGCTGGCCGGGGGGGCCTGCGGCGCGGACTACGCCGATCCGGCGCGGGCGGAGAGGAAGCGGCGGTCGCGCGCGTCAGTTGTCTCTGTCTCCCACGACGACCAGCATGGTCGCCAGCACGATGAGCGCACCGCCGACAAGCTCCCGCAGGCTCAGGCGTTCTCCCAGCAGGAGGATGCTCAGCGCCACGGCGGTGATCGGTTCAAGAGCGCCGAAGATGGCCGTGGGCGTGGGGCCGATGCGGCGGATGGCCCGGATGGTGAACAGCAGTGACAGTACCGTGGGAAACATGGCCAGGCCCGCGAGGTTGCCCCAGTCAAACAGCGTTTTCGGGAGAATGAGGCTGTCACCCGCGGCAACGGCGGCGAGAAAGACCAGACCGCCGGACAGGAGCTGGTACAGGAGCGACTGAACGGCGGGAATGGACGGAAGCACCTTTGAAACCTTTATCATCACAAGATAGACGGCATACAGCAGGGAAGAGACGAAGATCAGGGCAAAGCCCCGCATGTCGATGCCCGCATCCTGCGCCGGGTCCATGAGCAGGAAGATGCCTGTTCCCATGATCAGCAGGCAGAGCCCTGTCATGAGCCTGAATTTTTCATGGAAAAACAGCGACATCAGGAGCGAGGTAAGGATCGGATACATGAACAGCAGGGTGGATGCCACACCGGCGTTCATGCGGGTATAGGCTTCGTAGAGCGTCAGGGAGGACAGCCCCATGATGACGCCCAGCAGGGCAACGGGAAGCGCCTCCCGCGCATGCGGCAGCAGACGTTCCGAGCGGCAAATGATGATCGCCGCCAGCGGCGGGATGCCGAGCAGATACCGGAACAGCAGGACGGAAACCGGGTTCATGCCCGTTCCGTACAGCGGCACGGCGAAGATGGGATTTGTCCCGTAAAAGGCGGCGGCCAGCGCCGCGAAAATGTAGCCGTTGAATCGGGTGGACATGGTGCCGGGACCGGAACGCGCCTGGCGCGTTTTCCTCAGGTTTCGCTATCGCCCATTCCCCGCAAAGCGGGACAAGCGGCGGGAAAGTGTGGTTTTCTGCCGCATCGCGGCGCGGACGGGATCAGCCCTGCCGGGCCCGCCGCTCAAGCCAGGCTTTGATCGTGTGCAACGTCACCGCGCCGGGTGTATAGCTTTGCAGCTCCCCTGCGGCGAGCCGTTCCTCCACGCCATCGAGAAAACGCGCCACATTGGCCGGATCAAGGCCGGAAAAATCCGTAAAATTGTACTGCCACCATTGCACCCTTTCCAGACGTTCCACGGTCGCGTCGTCAAAACGCCGGCGCAGCAGCCGCGCGGGAACACCGCCCACGATGGAGTAGGGCTCCACATCCCGGGTCACCACGGCGCCCGCGGCGACCACCGCGCCATTCCCGATGCGGATGCCTTTCTTTAACTGCACATGCTGGCCGATCCAGACGTCATGGCCGATGCGGATGGGGGCCCGGCTTTGGTCGTCATAGGCTGCGGGCCGGTAGAGAAAGCCCCTGGGGGCATCCTCTATCGCCTGCCTGAAAATGGGGGCGGCGTCGGGATTGTAGGAAAAGGGAGACACGGAGACCCAGTCGGCGGGATGCTCGGAATTGAAGGCGGCAACTGCATTGGAGATGGAACAATACCGCCCGGTTTCCGTTTCCGGGGGCAGGCTTGACTGGGAATAGGAAAAGGCCCCCATGGACCAGAGGCCGCCCCCCGTGATGAACAGGGTATAGGGTTCGATCCGGACATCGAGAGGAATTTCCAGCAGCGCCGCATCCTCGTGCGCCGGAGCGCCGCGCAGGAAAAGGAAAATGCGCTTCCCGGCAAAAAGCTCCCTGAGCAGGCCGTACCTCAGGGACAGGAGCCGCGCATCCATTGCGCCTAGTCTTCCTGCTTGCCGCAGACCAGCCCCAGCCTGCGGCCCGATTCGGCATAATGTTCCAGCAGGGCGCGCTCGATGACGCGCGGGTCGCGGCTGCGCACGGCCTCGTACAGCACGGCATGGCGCTGGTAAAATTCGTTGGGGGAAAAGAGCGTGTCCCAGCACTTGTAGTAGAGGAATTTGGAGATGTGCGCGCAGGAGTTGCGCGCAATGCCCGCCATGAGCCGGTTGCGGCAGGGGGTCAGCAGCGCGTCGTGAAAGGCTTCGTCGATCTGGCTCAGGGCCGCCAGCCCCGGGGCCGTCCTGCTTTGCCGCTCCATCTCCTGAAGGATGGTTTCCAGATTCGCCAGGGCGCTTGCGTCCCAGCGCTCCAGAGACTGGACGATGCACGCGCCCTCGAGGGTGCCCCCCAGGCAGTAGCTGTCCTCGATTTCCTGAAGCGTGAGGTGGCGGATGCAGCGGGTCTTCTGCGGCTCGCCCGTCACCAGGCCCTGCAGGAGCAGCCCTTGCAGGGCTTCGCGCACGGGCCCCCGGCTGATGCCGAGATGACGCGCGATCTCGGTTTCGCGGATGGGGTCGCCCGGGGCCAAGGTGCCGTCAAGCAGGCATTGCTTGATGTAGGCGGTGGCCTGTTCGGCATAGGTCTTGATCTGGGACAAGGGCGGCCCTCCTCCAATGAACGTATGAGGTAGCGCCGCCCCTGTCCTGTGTCAATCCCTTCCGGCGTTTTGGGTATGGGGTGTCAGGCTGTTTCGCCGGATTCCTCCTGACTGGCGAAGCGCCGGTTCCAGCCGGTCATGACCGAAACCAGCAGCACCGCGAGCAGCGCCCAGGAATAGGGGTTGTACAAGGCCGCACTGATGGGCGGCGCCTGGATGCCGTAGCTCTGGGCCGCGCTCTGGAGCGCGCTGTACCACGCCACCACCGCGATGTGCCAGGGCAGGATGAAGAAGATGGTGCAGACCGCGCAGTCCATGAGGTTGGCGCGCCGCGCGGCGGCCAGCCCGAACTTTTCGCCCATGGGCCGCACCAGGGACGGCCCCACCAGAAGCTCCGCCGGGGCATTGGCCGAGATGGGGATGGAGGCGAGAATGGTCACGCCCACGATGAACAGTTCCGCCTGCCGTACCGTGGCCACCACGCTCTTGTGGGCAAATTCGAGGATCTTGCCCATGATGCCGCATTCCACAAGTATCTGCGTCACCGCCAGGATGAGGATGGCAAAGATGATGGCGCCCACCACGCCGTCAATGCCCGCCTGGATGATGCCGGTGGAGCCGCCCGCCTTGGCCGGCACGCTGAAGATGGCCGCCGGGCTGAGCGTGCCGATGCAGATGCCGATGAGCGCCGCCGCCACGTTGCCGTAGATGAGGGATTCGATGATGTGCCGCCCGAGAAGCGCGGCGATCACCACCACGGCCAGCGCCAGCAGCATGAAGGCGCCCGCGGGGTTGAGATTGGCCTGTATCTCGGGGAGCAGGCGCGCCTCGCCGCCGCCGCCAAAGAGGAGGAATACCACCGCGGAAATGCCCGCCGCGCTGATGGCGAGCGGAAAGCGGCTGCGCACGACCGCCTTCATGCTCGCGCCCTGGGTGTAGGCCGACACGATGGTCGTGTCCGAAACCGGGGCCAGGTTGTCGCCAAAGGCCGCGCCCGAAAGGATGGCCAGGCCGAGCATGGCCGGGTCCGCCCCCAGATAGTAGCCCGCCGGGTAAAGCACCGGGGTGAGCGCGATGCAGGTGCCGGTGCTGGTGCCCGTGCCCAGCGAGAACAGCATGGCCGCGAAAAAGACGAGCAGAACGAAAAACGCGCCCTGCGCGCCGGTGGTCATGCCGAGCCAGAGCAGCCCGTTGACGAGGCCGCCGGCGGCCATGAGCTTGCCGAAAACGCCGGCGAAGAGCCACGCCGTCACGATGACGATGCCCGTCTTGTCGCCGATGCCGCGCATGGCGGCCTTGCAGTATTCCGTCTTGTCGCGGGCGAAGAACAGCCCCACGGCCAGCGCGAGCCACGCGCAGGCCCAGAAGGGCTTGGTGCCGCCCCGCTGTTCCACGGAAAGCCAGACAAGGCCCAGGATCAGCACCAGAAGAGGAATCAGGCCGCCGAGCATGCCGCCGTACATTCGCAGAGTTTTTTCTTCTTGCATGGGAACTCCAGAGGTCCATGGACGAAAGGACCCCGGAGCGCGGGCGCGCTCCGGGGCGGACTCCCTTACCAGGCTTTGCGGAAGGTGTCCTCGTAGGCAAAGAGCGCCGGGGAACCGCCGGTATGCAGGAAGAGCACGCGGCTGCCCCTGGTGAACCAGCCCTTGCGGGCGAGATCGATGAGGCCCGACATGGCCTTGCCCGAATACACGGGATCGAGCAGGATGCTTTCCGTGCGCGCCAGCATGGTCACGGCCTCGACCATGGCGTCCGTGGGCAGCGAATAGCCCGGCCCCACATAGTCGTCAAAGACGGAGACCGCCTCGCGCGGGAGCGGGAAGTGCGTGTCCGTGTAGTCCGCGATCTGCTGCATGAGCGTGTAGATGGCCTCTTCCTGGACGGACTTCTTGCGGTTGACGCCGATGCCCGTGACCGGAATGTTCATGTTGCAGCCGAGCATGCCGAACAAAAAGCCCGCATGCGTGCCCGCGCTGCCGCTGGGCACGACGATGTGGTCAAAGTTGAGCTGCTGGGCGAACATCTGCTCCATGAGTTCCTGGGCGCAGGCCACATAGCCCAGGGCGCCCACGGCGTTGGAGGCGCCCCCGGGCACGATGTAGGGCTTGCGTCCCTCGGCGCGCAGTTTGGCGGCCACCTTTTCCATTTCTTCCATCATGGGGCTGCCGCCGGGCACCACGGTGATGCTCTTCACACCGAGCAGCTGATACAGGAAGTTGTTGCCCGATGCCGTGGGCTTGTAGCTGTGGGGCACGCGTTCTTCCAGCACGAGGTGGCAGTCCAGCCCTTCATGGACGGCCCAGGCGAGGGTCAGGCGGCAGTGGTTGGACTGGACGGCCCCGCAGGTGATGATGGTGTCCGCGCCCTTGGCAAGGGCATCGGCGATGGTGAAGTCGAGCTTGCGGGTCTTGTTGCCGCCGCCCGCGCCGGGGAGCAGGTCGTCACGCTTGATCCATATCTGGATATTGTCGCCCAGCGCCTTGCTGAAGGCGGGCAGAAATTCCAGCGGCGTGGGTTCCTTCACATAGCCGCGACGGGGAAAGCGTGCCAGATTCATCGTATGCTCCTCCTTGGGGAGTCTTGCGCGGCCAGGGGCCCGGCCCGTGAGCCGCGCGTTTGTTGGCATGCGCGCGCGGCCCCGGGTTTCGCCCCGGGGCCGGACACGCCTCAGGCTTCGGGTTCCTTCAGGGCGTCCGGGCCGGCGCCTTCCCGCACGATGGCGATGGCCAGCGCGTCGGCGGCATCCACCACGGGCACGGGCGCGTCCACGCCAATGACGCCAAGCTCGGTGCAGGCCGCGATGAGCACGCCCGCGCCCTTGTTCAGCACATTTTCGACCACGCGCTTCAGGGCGGCGCGCACATCGTCGCCTGTCCTGCCGGCCTTGATGGCGCGGATGACGCCCAGGAGCCGCGCTTCCTCGGCCTCGTCGGCAAAGACGGGTTCAAGACCGTGCGCGCGGCAGGGTGCCTCGTACAGGCCGGTGAGCCGCACGGCGGGCGAGGCGAGAATGCCGGCCCGCGCTCCGGGCGCGCGGCGCGCCGCCTCGGCCGCGGCCAGCGCGATCATGTCCAGCACGGGAATGTTCACGGCCCGGGCCACCTCGTCACGCCAGTTGTGGGCGGTATTGCAGGCGATGCAGAGAAAGTCCGCCCCCTGGGCCTCCAGCCCCCGGCCCATGGCCGCCATGCATGGGCCGGGCGAGACCGTCCCGCCCTCCAGCAGGACCTTGATGCGCGAGGGCACCTGGGGATTGTTGTCCACCAGGCAGTGGACATGGTCCGCATCGTCCGCCGCCCTGGTGTGGGCCACGATGCGCCGCATGAGGTCGATGGTGGCCTCGGGGCCCATGCCGCCGAGGATGCCGCATGTCCGCATGGTTCCCTCCGTCATATCTTCATGGCCGCGCCGCGCGCGGGGTCCATGTCGTTCTCCAGCCTGGAGACGAAGATGGCGCCGGTGGCATCGCCCATGACGTTGATGGTGGTGCGGGCCATGTCCATGATCCTGTCCACGCCCGCCACCAGGGCGATGGCTTCAAGCGGGATGCCCACCTGGGTGAAGACCATGGTGATCATGATGAGCGCCGCGCCGGGAACGCCCATGGAGCCGATGGAGGCCAGCAGGGCCATGAGCAGGACCACGAACTGCTTGTCCAGCGGCATGGGGATGCCGTAGACCTCGGCGGCGAAAATGGCGGCAATGCCCATGTAAATGGCCGCGCCGTCCATATTGATGGTGTTGCCGAGCGGAATGGAGAAGCTGGAGACGCTGCGCGAGGCGCCGAGCTTTTCCACGCTGATGAGGTTGGTGGAAAGTGCGGCGGCGCTGGAACAGGTGGTGAAGGCGATGAGCAGCGGCTCGCTGATGCCCCTGAGGAAGCGCCCGGGCGTGAGGCCGCTGAACTTCACGCAGGGCAGGTAGACAAGCAGTATCTGGAGCAGGCACGCCACATACATGATGATGACGAGCTTGATGAGCGGCAGCAGCACCGAAAGCCCGTGCGAGGCCACGGTGAAGGCCATGAGGGCGAAAACGCCGATGGGCGCGTAGAACATGACGATGGTGGTCACGCGGATCATGACCTCGCCCATGCCGTTGAAGAAGTCCGTGACCACCCTGACCCGCTCGCCGCAGATGCTCAGGGAAAATCCGAGCAGCACGGCAAAGAAGATGATCTGGAGCATGCTGCCCTTGGCCAGGCTCTCCATGGGATTGATGGGCACGATGTTGAGGAGCACCTGGGTGAGGCTGGGCGGGGTGACGTCCCTGGCCTTGAGGTTGGCGGTGGAGAGGTCAAGGCCCATGCCCGGCTGGAACAGATTGGCGAGCACCAGGCCGATGAAGATGGCAATGGCCGTGGTGGCGAAATAGTAGACCAGGGTCTTGGCCGCCACGCGGCCGAGGCGGCCCACATCGCCCACACTGGCGGCGCCGGCGACCAGGGTGGCAAAGACCAGCGGCACCACCACCATGCGCACGAGATTGATGAAGAGCTGGCCAAAGGGCTTGAACCACTGGGGGTCAAAGCCCACATGCGGCGCGAGCGCTCCGGCAAGGACGCCCAGCACCATGCCGATGCCCATCTGCGCGGGCAGGCTCATCCGTTGTTTCCCGCTCATATACCCCTCCTTTGTTCCTTTCCGGGACAGTCCCGGAAAGCCGCCGGCGCCGGATGGCGCCATGCTTTGCAGACATGCAAACTGTCAAATGTTGACATTATGACTGCATCCAGCTGTGGCATTTCTCACAAATGCTGTCAAGCGTTTCACGCGCAAAACATTCGGGAACGCCGGGGGGAAGGGCGCCGCGCCGGAGGGTGGGGGCGATCCGCGCGTAAGGAAAACGGCGGCGGTTTGGGAAAAGCAGTTAAAATATTCCAATGAATGCCCATGCTTATTTTTTTTAATCGCTGCCCGTGAAATCTTGTGCGTGTCCGGAAAAAGCGGTAGGCTGTTGGCGGATCGAAAGTTTTTTTGCGTTTTCTTCGTCTCTCATTCCGCAGTTGATACGGGCGGATACGTCCGCGATCCTTCCCAGAGGTTCAGAGCTGTCCGCCCGTTTTGACGCATTCACGACGAAAGGAGGACCGATATGCACCTCACTCCCAAAGAGCAAGACAAACTCTTGCTGCTTTCCATGGGCCTCATTGCCGAGCGCAGGCTCAAGAAGGGGCTCAAGCTCAACTATCCCGAGGCGGTGGCCTACATCACCTCCGCGGCGCTGGAAGGCGCCCGCGAAGGCAAGACCGTTGAAGAGGTCATGCACGACGCCGCCCAGGTCCTTACCAAAGAGCAGGTCATGGACGGCGTGGCCGACATGATCGACCTGCTCCAGGTGGAGGCCGTATTCACGGACGGTTCCCGGCTCGTTTCCATCCATCAACCAATCAAGTAGAGGGTGTTGACGTGGCAACTACAAAAACGACCCAGGCGGCAGGACAGGCCGGGCAGACATATTCGACCCCCCAGGGCGTCTTTGACGGCAAGCCCCCCATCGAATACCCCAGGACGCCGGGCTTTGCCCCCGCGGCGCCCTGCCCGGTGGGCGGCGTCATCCTGGCCGACGGCGACATCACCTACAACGCCCACCGCAGGACGGTGAAGGTCGTCGTCCACAACACCGGCGACCGTCCGGTCCAGGTGGGCAGCCATTTCCATTTCTTCGAGGTCAACCGTTATCTGGAATTTGACCGCGAGCTGGCCTTCGGCAAGCACCTGAACATCCCCGCCACCACGGCCATCCGCTTCGAGCCGGGCGAGGAAAAGGAAGTGGAGCTGGTGGCCTTCGGCGGCAAGCGGCGTCTCATCGGCTTCAACGACCTCACCGACGGCTATGCGGGCCTGGAGGATGATCCCACCTACTACCCGATCAAGATCCGCGCGCTCAAGCGGATGGCGACCCTGGGCTTCAAGACGGTCTCCGAGGCGGAGGCCGAAGCCGAAGTGAACGCGGCCGAACTTTCAGCCAAGCGGGGGAAGTAAGCAATGGCAGTCATTTCCAGAAAAAACAATAACGATCTTTTCGGCCCCACCGTGGGCGACAAGATCCGTCTGGCCAATACGGACCTCTATGTGGAGATCGAGAAGGACCTCCGCGTCTACGGCGACGAGACCGTCTACGGCGGCGGCAAGACCCTGCGCGACGGCATGGGCACGGCCAACACCATCACCAGCAAGGGCGGCTCGCTGGACCTGGTCATCACCAACGTCACCATCCTTGACCCCATCCTGGGCGTCATCAAGGCGGACGTGGGCGTCAAGGACGGCAAGATCGCGGGCATCGGCAAGGCGGGCAACCCCAATGTCATGGACGGCGTGAGCCCCAACCTCTGCACCGGCCCCTCCACGGACGCCATTTCCGGCGAGCACTGCATCCTGACGGCGGCGGGCATCGACGGCCATGTGCACATGGTCTCGCCCCAGCAGGCTTACAACTGCCTCTCCAACGGCATCACCACGCTCATCGGCGGCGGCGTGGGCCCCACGGACGGCTCCAACGGCACCACCATCACCTCCGGCGTGTGGAACGTGCAGAAAATGTTTGAAGCCTGCGAGGGCCTGCCCATCAATATCGGCTTCCTCGGCAAGGGCAATTCCAGCGTCCGCGAGACCCTGGAAGAGCAGATCGTGGCCGGATGCTGCGGCTTCAAGATTCATGAGGACTGGGGCACCACCTGCGCCGCCCTGCGCAAGTGCCTTGATGTGGCCGACGCAATGGATGTGCAGGTGGCGCTGCATTCGGATACGCTCAACGAAAACGGCTATGTGGAAGACACCATCGCCGCCATCGACGGGCGCACCATCCACAGCTACCACACCGAAGGCGCGGGCGGCGGCCACGCCCCCGACCTCCTGAAAGTGGCCTCCATGGCCAATGTGCTGCCGTCGTCCACCAACCCCACGCTGCCCTTCGGGGTGAACTCGCAGGCCGAGCTCTTCGACATGATCATGGTCTGCCACAACCTCAACCCCAACATCCCCTCGGACGTGGCCTTCGCGGAAAGCCGCGTGCGCCCGGAAACGCAGTCCGCGGAAAACATCTTCCATGACCTGGGCATCATCTCCATGGTCTCGTCCGACTCGCAGGCCATGGGCCGCGTGGGCGAATCGTTCATGCGCACCTTCCAGATGGCCTCGTACATGAAGCAGGTGCGCGGCAAGCTGCCCGAGGACAGCGACAGCAACGACAACTTCCGCGTGCTGCGCTATCTGGCGCAGATCACCATCAATCCGGCCATCACCTACGGCATCAGCGAGATCCTCGGCTCCATCGAAGTGGGCAAGATGGCGGACCTCGTCCTCTGGGAGCCCGCCTTCTTCGGCACCAAGCCCAAGCTGGTCATCAAGGGCGGCCTCATCAACTGGGCCAACATGGGCGACCCCAACGCCTCGCTGCCCACGCCGCAGCCCAAGATCATGCGGCCCATGTACGGCGCCTTCGGCAGGGCCATGCCCAGGACCTGCGTGCGCTTCACCTCCCAGGCGGCGGTGGACGCGGGCACCGTGGCCCGATTCGGCATCGAGAACATCATCTACCCGGTGCGCAAGACCCGGCAGGTCACCAAGCATGACATGGTGCGCAATACGGCCATGCCGCAGATCGAGGTCGACCCCGAGACCTTCAATGTCTATGTGAACGGCACGCTCGCCTATGTGCCGCCGGCCAAGGAGCTGGCGCTGGCGCAGCTCTACTGGTTCAGCTAGCGGAAAATCCGGGGCGCCCGCTTTCCGGCGGGCGCCGCCGGGCCGCTGTTCCTTTCCTGCGCCGCCTTCCGCGCGGAAGGCGGCGCCGCACCCTCAACCTCCGCAAACACCCTATGGAAATCTGCACCCGCATCCTCGGGAACCTGCATTCCCCCGAGTGGAAGCAGCGCCTTTCCGGGCTTGATATCGAATATATTCCCCTGGATCAGTGGACCGCCCAGAAATCGCGGTTTCTGGCCGTCAGCGACCGGGGAACGGAATATCCCATCGCGCTCAGGCGCCAGTCCCAGGTGGTCGATGGCGACATCGTGTTCTACGACGCCGCCGCCAACCATGTGGCCGCGCTCAGGCTTGAGCTCAACCCCGTTCTCGTTCTCGACCTGTCGGCGCTGGAAAACGAAAGCGCCGAGGCGCTCATCCGCCGCAGCGTGGAGCTCGGGCACGCCATCGGCAACCAGCACTGGCCGGCGGTGGTCAAGGGCGCCAGGGTCTATGTGCCCCTGACGGTGGACAGGAAGGTCATGCTCAGCGTCATGGATACGCACCATCTGGAAGGGGTGAGCTACGAATTTCAGCCGGGCAGGGAAGTCATCCCCTACATGGCGCCGCACGAGATACGCCGTCTCTTCGGCGGGGCCTCGCACGGGAGCCACAGTCACTCCCATGACCATGGACATGAACATGACCATGAACATGACCATGAACATGACCACGGGCACGGCCATGAGCGGGAGTGAGCGCCCCGGCGAAGCCCCCGCGCGCGCTTCGGCGGGCGAGCCCATGGCGGCGCTGTTCCGGCTCATCCAGTATTCGGACTCCACCCTGCCGGTGGGGACGTTTTCCTTTTCCAACGGGCTGGAAACGGCTTCCCATCTCGGCATCGTCCATGACGCCGAGACCCTTGCGTCCTATGCGCGTTCGGTGGCGTTCCAGGCGGCCTGGAGCGACGGGGTGGCGGCGCTCCTGGCGTGGCGGGCGGCGCGCGCCGACGACTATGAGGGCATTTGCCGGGCCGACAGGCAGCTTTTGCTGTTCAAGATGAACGACGAGGCGCGCCTCATGCTCCGCCGCATGGGCAAGAAGTTCGCCGAGCTGGGCGTGCGCCTCTACGGCGATTCCGGCCTGTTCTCCCGCTGGCTCGCCGACATCGGCACCGGCGCGACCCCGGGGACGTGGCCCGTGGCCCAGGGCATCGCCTTTGCCCTGGCGGGGCTGGGGGAAAAGGCGCTCTATGTGGCGCACCAGTACGGCGTGATCAATATGGTGCTTTCGGCGGCGCTCCGGTGCGTGCGCGTCTCGCACTATGACACGCAGCGGATACTGGCCGGCCTGGGCGAAGAGGTCGAGGCGATGTATGAGAAGGCAAAGACCATGGGCTTTGAGAACATGAACGCCTTTGTTCCCGAAATGGACATCCTTGCCTCGCTCCACGAGAAGGGCAGCATGCGGATGTTCATGAACTGACCGCGACAGCAAACCGTTTGCGAGGATATATGTCAACGTGCAGGATCGGCGTCGGCGGCCCGGTGGGCAGCGGCAAGACGGCCCTCATCGAGGCCATCACCCCGCGCCTCATGGAGCGCGGCATGAGCGTGCTCATCATCACCAACGACATCGTGACCACGGAGGATGCCAAGCATGTGCGCAAGACGCTCAAGGGCATTCTCGTGGAGGAGCGGATCATCGGCGTGGAGACCGGGGCCTGCCCGCACACGGCGGTGCGCGAGGACCCTTCCATGAACATCGCCGCCGTTGAGGAGATGGAGGCGAAGTTTCCCGACGCCGATGTGGTGCTCATCGAGTCGGGCGGCGACAACCTCACCCTGACCTTCAGTCCGGCGCTGGTGGATTTTTTCATCTATGTCATCGACGTGGCCGCGGGCGACAAAATTCCGCGCAAGGACGGCCCGGGCATTTCCCAGAGCGACATCCTGGTCATCAACAAGACCGATCTCGCGCCCTATGTGGGGGCCTCGCTGGAGGTCATGGAGCACGACAGCCGCCTCATGCGCCCCGGCAAGCCCTTTGTCTTTACCAATTCCCTGACCGGCGAAGGCATCGACGAGCTCATCGGGCTGATTTTCAGGATGGCCCTTTTCGACAAGGCCGGGGAGAACTGAGGGCGGTCATGACGGTCCGACACTATTCCGACGCCCCCAGCGTCGACTTTGACGCCATGCCGGAGCTTGCCGGATTTACCGGGGAGCCGACGGGCATGTATGTGGGCTGTCCCGGCAAGCACGGCTACCTGAACCTGGGCTTTGAGCGCAACCGCGAGGGCCGGTCCATCCTGCGGGAGCTGGACCGCCGGGCGCCCCTCATCGTGCAGAAGGAGCTGTATTTCGACGAGGAACTGCCGGAGATGCCCTGCGTCTATATCCTCTCCTCCGGCGGGCCCAATGTGGACGGCGACCGCTATGTGCAGAACTTTTTTCTGAAAAAGGGCTCCATGGCCTTCATCAGCACGGGCGCGGCCACAAAGCTGGCGGAAATGACGCGCAACTATTCCGGCATGAAGCAGTCCATCACCCTGGAGGACGACGCCTATCTGGAATATCTGCCGGAACCGGTCATCCCCTGCAGGCACACCCGCTTCATCTCGGATACGGAGATCATCGCGGCCCCCTCGGCGGCCATGTTCTATTCCGAAATATACATGCCCGGCCGCAAGTACTCCAAGGGGGGGGAACTGTTCCGCTACGACGTGCTTTCCGTCTGCGCCCACGCGCGCCGGCCCGACGGCACGCCGCTCTTCCGGGAAAAATTCGTCATCGAGCCCGGCGCGGGCCGCCTGCGGGACTGCGGCGTGCTGGGGCGCTATGACGTGTTCGCCAATGTCATCGTGCTCGCGCCGCAGGACAGGGCGGACGCCATTTATGCGGCAACGGAGCCGTTCATCGACGCGGAGCGGCGGCTCGCGTGCGGCGTCACGCACCTGCCCAACGGGGCGGGACTGCTCTTCAAGGTCCTGGGCATGGAGCCGGGGCCGGTGAAGGCTGTGGTCAGAGAGTTCTGTTCCACTGTGCGCCGGGAGATCAAGGGGCGGCCGCTGCCGCCGGAATTTCCCTGGCGCTGAGACGCTGTGAGGTGCGACATGGACATGCAGACCGCTGAGGGGGCGTCCTACGCCTTTTCGCTCAAGGGAGCCGCGCGGGCGCTGTTGCGCGGCAGCGGCCAGGTGATGTTTCAGCAAAGCGCCTGGTCGGGACTTCTGTTTCTTGCGGGCATTTTCTGGGGCGCCTACAGCGCCTCCGCCCCCCAGGTGGCATGGGGGGCCGTTCTGGGGCTTTTGGCCTCGTCCCTCGCGGGCTGGCTTCTGGGCGTGCATGTGGAGGATGGCCGGGACGGCCTCTGGGGCTTCAACGGCATTCTGGTGGGCTGCGCCTTTCCCACCTTTCTGGCCCCTGTGCCGCTCATGTGGGTGAGCCTTGTCTGCTGCGCCATGCTCACCACCTGGATGCGGCGCGGCTTCAACAACGTGACGGCCCAGTTCAAGATCAATTCCCTGACCTTTCCCTTTGTCTTTCTGACGTGGATATTCCTGCTCTCCGCGCGGGTGCTGACAGCCACCCCGCTGGCCGACATGGACACGCCGGCCCTTGTCGTCCACATCGGCGGCCAGATCGACTGGAGCCTCGCGGCGTTCGCGACGTACTGGCTGAAGGGCATTTCCCAGGTATTTCTCATCAATGATGCCATTACCGGGCTCATCTTCCTGGCGGGGCTCGCCGTGTGCAGCGTCTGGGCGGCGGTCTATGCTGCGGCGTCCTCGGCGCTCGCCCTCCTCGTTGCCGTGAGCTTTGCCGCGGACCCGGCGGACGTCACGGCGGGGCTGTTCGGCTTCAGCCCCGTGCTGACCGGCATCGCCGTGGGCACCACCTTCTACAGGGTCAACTGGAAGAGCGCTCTGTGGGCCGCGGCCGCCGTTGTGGCCACAGTATTCATCCAGGCCGGCATGGACACGCTCGTGGCGCCCTGGGGCATCCCCACCCTCACGGCGCCGTTCTGCATCGCCACCTGGATGTTCCTGCTGCCGCTCTACAAGCTGGATGAACAGGCGCAGCCCGACATGCGGGACTGGAAGAAGAAGGGGAAGCAGCAGTGATGCCGCACCATCGGGAGCCCTGTCTGTGAACACGTCCATCCCCCTTGCGCGCATGCCGCTGCGGGCGCGGCACTGGTACATCTTTGCGGTCGCTTCGCTGGAGCAGCTCATCGGCGCCGCGCTGTCCACCGTCGTGGGCGTCATCATCCCGCTCATCCTGCTTCTGGGCTCTCCCCATCTGAGCGCCCTGGACCAGGGCATCCTGGGCGCCGCCGGCCTCGTCGGCATCGCCGCGGGCTCCCTTGTCATCGGCAGGCTCATGGACGCCATGGGCTACCTCTTCTGGTTCCGGCTGTGCCCGCTCATCATCGCCGCCGGTTCGGCGGGCGTCTACGCGTCCGGCAGCGTCTGGGCGCTCGCCGTCTTTCTGTTTGTCATCGGCCTGGGGGTGGGCGGGGGCTACAGCCTGGATTCGGGCTATATCTCCGAGATCATGCCCGCGCGCTGGGAGAGCTTTTTTGTGGGCCTTGCCAAGGCCACCTGTTCCCTGGGCTTTGTGGGCGGCGCGGCGGCGGGGTACTTCCTCCTGAGGGCCGATCCTTCCGCCGCTGTCTGGCCCGATCTGATCCTCTTCGTCGGGGGTCTCGGCCTGGTGGCCTTCGCGCTCAGGATCCGCTGGTATCAGAGCCCGCGCTGGCTCATGGCGAGGGGAAAGCGGGCCGAAGCCCAGCGGGCGGCCAGAGCCTTTCTGGGACCGCATGCCGAGGCCCTGCCGCTTCCGTCCGGCGAGGCGGGCGCCCCTGTGCCCTGGACGCGCATGTTCGCGGGCGAAAATCTGGAAAAGGTCATTTTCAGCGGCGTCTCCTGGGCCTGCGAGGGCCTGGGCGTCTACGGCTTCGGCGTTTTCCTGCCCATCCTCGTCATGGCGCTGGGCCTTCAGGGCGAGGTGGGCGCGGGCGTGCCCAAGGTGCTGGATTCCGTGCGCACCACCATCTTCATCAACATTTTCATCGGCGCCGGTTTCGCCCTTGGCCTTGCCATTCTCCACAAGGTGAATATTGTCCGGCTCATGGGCTGGGGCTTCGTGCTCTGCGCCTGCGCGCTGGGCATCCTGCTGGCGGCCCACCTGCGGGGCTGGCCCGTCTGGGTCAGCCTTTTCGGCTTTGTGGTCTTTGAAACGGCGCTCAACGCGGGCCCGCACCTCGTCACCTTCATCATTCCCTCGAAAATCTATCCGGTGGCGGAACGCGGGGCCGGCATGGGCATTGCCGCCATGCTGGGCAAGCTGGGGGCCATTCTGGGCGTGTTCTTCATGCCCGCCCTCCTGAGCCGGGGGGGCATCGCCGCTGTGCTCCAGGTTTCCATCGCGGTGCAGCTTGTGGGGGCGGCGGTGACGTTTGTCTATGGCAAGCGCTTGAAACTTCTGTAAAGCAGTCAGAGGTGACTATCATGGCGACAGATGCAACGGGCGCCGCAACCGCCGATGCCGCCCCGAAAACGGGGCATCCCTTCTGGTCGGAAAAGCTGCCGCGCTTTTTGAACTTCCTTGTGCTGGTCCTTTCGTTCGGGCTGATCGCCTTTATCTCGATAGATACCTATCGTGGCGTTGATTATCTCGAGAACTCCACCTATATGGAATATCAGTTTTATGTGTGCCTTGTTTTTCTCGCGGAGTATCTGTACCGGTTCATTATCTCGAAGCATAAACTGAGATTTTTTGTCCTTTCCTTTCCCTTTCTGTTCATTTCCATCCCGTACCTGAATATCATCGAGCAATATAATCTGCTCGTCAGCCACGAACTCCTTTCCTACATCTGCTTCGTCCCCATCGTGCGGGGCATCGTGGCGCTCGTCATGGTGGTGACCTATGTGACGGAGACGCTCGCCTCCACGGTCTTTGCCTCCTATCTGCTCGTGCTGGTGCCCATCATCTATATGTCCGGCCTGATCTTCTATGTGGCCGAAAAGGCGGTGAACCCGGCTGTCAAGAATTTCTGGTATGCCCAGTGGTGGTCCGGCATGAACGCCTCAACGGTGGGCTGCTACATCAACCCGGTGACGCCCATCGGCATGATCCTGGGGCTGGTCCTTTCGCTGCTCGGCCTCATCATGTTCCCGCTGTTCACCGTCTATTTCGGGCAGATGATCACCATGTACAACCATAAGCTCAAGGGGAGCGCGTCGGGGCAGAAACAGCAGTGATGCGGGCGGGACGGACTTTTTGGGCGGCAACGGCAAAAAAATCTTGACAGGCAAAGGCCGGCGAAGCTATTCACAAAACACGGAGTTTTTTATGTCGAGCGTTCGTTTCCCCGCAGCTTTCCAGTACGTCACCGGCGCTGACCGCCGGTTCTTTGCGTACTTTATGGGAGCTTGCGGCCGGGAACTGCGCTGACGTCATATCGCCGCCAACGTGAAGTTCAGGGCCGCGGGCATATGCCGGCGGCCCTTTTTTTGTTCCGCCGGTCCCGGTCCGGCGCTGGCGGGCAAACGCAAGGAGTCTTCCCATGTACCTCGGCAAACAGGTCCGTATGGAACGCATCCTCAACCGCACCACCGGCCGGACCATCATCGTCCCCATGGATCATGGCGTGACCATGGGCCTTGTGGACGGCCTCATCGACATGCGCGAGACCGTCAATGACATGGCCAAGGCCGGAGCGGACGCCGTCCTCATGCACAAGGGCCTGGTGCGCTGCTCGCACCGCAGCGCGGGCAAGGACATCGGCCTCATCGTCCATCTCTCCGCCTCCACCGCCCTGTCGCCCAATGGCAATACCAAAACCCTGGTGGGCACCGTGGAAGAGGGGCTCAAGCACGGGGCGGACGCCGTTTCGGTGCATATCAACCTGGGCGACGTCAACGAGCGCGACATGCTCCGCGACATGGGCAGGGTGGCCGAAGCCTGCGACAACTGGCACATGCCCCTGCTGGCCATGGTCTACGCGCGCGGCCCGCAGGTGAAGAACAGCTTCGATCCGGCGGCCATCGCCCATTGCGCCCGCGTGGGCGTGGAGCTGGGCGCGGACATCGTCAAGGTCTCCTACACCGGCGACATCGAAAGCTTCGCCGATGTGGTGGCCGGGTGCTGCGTGCCCGTGGTCATCGCGGGCGGCGAGCGCATGGATTCCAACCGCGAGATACTCCAGATGGTGTCGGATTCCCTCAAGGCGGGCGGCGCGGGCATTTCCATGGGCCGCAATGTTTTCCAGCATCCGCGCCGGGTGGAGCTGGTGCGGGCGCTGCGCGCCATTGTGCATGAAAACGCCACGGTGGAGCAGGCCCTTGAGATCGTGGGGGAAGACTAACCATGGCGCGCATCTATTTCCGCTGTGTGCCCTATGACAAGGCCGCCCTCACTCTGGCGCTGGAGTCGGGGGTGGACGGCGTCATCGTGCCCGCCGGGGACGCGGCGCAGGCGGCGTCGCTCGCGCGGTGCGAGGTCTGGGCCGACGAGGAGACGCCGCGCGTCACCCTGACCGCCAAGGCCGACGAGGAGGACGCCCTGGCCCGCATCCGCGCCGGGGAACGGGTGGTGCTGGCTTCCGGCTGGGAGGTCATCCCGGTGGAGAACCTGCTGGCCCAGAGCGACGCCGTGCTGGCCGAAGCGGCGGATCTCACCGCCGCCCAGCTGGCGGCGGGCATTCTGGAACGCGGCGTGGCCGGCATCGTCGTTCCGGTCACGGCAGCGGGCGAACTCAAGGCCATCGTGGCCCGGTGCAAGCTCGCCCAGGGCCGGGAGCGGCTTGTGCCCGCGCGCGTCACGCGGGTGGAGGCCGTGGGCCTGGGGCACCGCGTCTGCGCGGACACGCTCTCCCTTTTGCGGCGCGGCCAGGGCATGCTGGTGGGCAATTCCAGCGCCTTCACCTTTCTGGTGCATGCCGAGACCGAGCATAACGAATATGTGGCGGCCCGGCCCTTCCGCGTCAATGCGGGCGCGGTGCATGCCTATGTGCGCCTGCCGCATGACCGCACCACCTATCTCGGCGAACTGCGCGCCGGGCAGGAGGTGCTGGTGGCGGACGCCGACGGCGACACCACGGTCGTCACGCTCGGGCGCGTCAAGATCGAGGTGCGCCCCATGCTGCTCATCGAGGCGGAGGTGGCGGCGGCGGACGGCCCGCGCCGGGGCGCGGTCTTTCTCCAGAATGCGGAGACCATCCGCCTGGTGACGCCTGCGGGCGCGCCGGTGAGTGTGGTGACGCTCGCGCCCGGCGACGAGGTGCTCTGCCGGGTGGACGACGCCGCGGGCGGAGCGGGGCGGCATTTCGGCATGCGCGTTGCCGAAGACATCCGGGAGGTCTGAGCATGGGCGCCCAACACCACGAGAACGGCGGCGCGTCCGGGGGCAGCGCGCGCCTGGCGGCCATCAGGGGCGAGATCGATGCCGTGGACGGCGAGCTGTTGCGGCTCTTCAACCAGCGCGCGGCCCTGAGCCGCGAGGTGGGCCGCATCAAGGCCGAGGCGCCGGGCATCATCTTCAAGCCCCTGCGGGAGCGGGACCTGCTTGACTCCCTAGCGGCGCGCAATCCCGGCGCCTTGCCGGAGCCGCACCTGCGCGCCATCTGGCGCGAGATACTTTCGTCCTCGCGCGCGCTCCAGCGGCCGCAGAACGTGGCCTATCTGGGCCCGGAGGGGACCTTTTCCTACTTCGCGGGCGTGGAATATCTGGGGCATGCGGCCCGCTTCCATCCCTGCCGGGACATTGCGGGCGTTTTTGAAGAGGTCTGCTCCGGCGCCTGCGAGCTGGGCGTGGTGCCGCTGGAAAATTCCCTCCAGGGCACGGTGGGCGTGAGTTTTGACCTCTTCCTCAAGCATGACGTGGTCATTGAGGCGGAACTGTTCTCGCGCATTTCCCACTGTCTGCTCTCCGGCGCGGAAAGTCTGGCCAAAATCCGCACCGTCTATTCCCACCCGCAGCCCCTGGCCCAGTGCGGCGGCTGGCTGCGCGCGCATCTGCCCGCGGCGGCCCTGGTGCCGGTGGAATCCACGGCGGCCGCCGCCGAGCGCGCCGTGACCGAGGCGGACACGGCGGCCATCGGCAACGGCAAGCTGGCGGACCTGCTCGGCCTGGGCGTTCTCGCCCGGCGCATCGAGGACGAGCCCGGCAACTGGACGCGCTTTGTCATCATCGCGCCGCGCACGGCGAACGCCCGCGCCGGCGTGGTGCCCCGGCCCACCCCCGGGGATCAGGCGGGCGCGGACAAGACCTCGCTGCTGTTCACGCTTCCGGACAGGGCGGGGGCGCTCTCCGCCGTGCTGGAACTGCTGGCGGCGCACGACATCAATATGCGCAAGCTCGAATCGCGGCCGCTCCACGGACAGCTCGGCAAATACGTCTTTTTCGCCGATGTGGAGAGCGATCTGGATCATCCCCGGCATGCTGACCTGCTCCGGCGGCTCGGGCACGCCTGCACGAGCTTTCGCATCCTCGGCTCCTATCCCACCGGGCCCCAGCTTGACCGCATGAATCTGGACAACGGAGCCCACGACGATGAAGAAGGTATCTGAAATGACGGAACACAGCGCAGCCATCACCGGCGCGGACGGCGCGGCGGTGGTCATCCCGGCCCCGGCGTCCAAGTCCCTCTCGCACCGCTATCTCATCGGCGCGGCCCTGGCCGACGGGGAATCGCGCGTGCGCCATACCCTTGAAAGCGCGGACGTGGAACGCACGCGCGCCATCCTCTGCGCCGCGGGCGCCGCCATGGAGCCGCTGGACGGGGAGGCC
>URHE01000028.1 GCA_900547595.1 uncultured Desulfovibrio sp. | reverse complement strand
CCTCCCGCGCGCCGGCAAGCGGGGCGCGGAGCGCGGGGCGCGGGGCGCCGGATTCCGCGGCGGAACCCGCGCCGAGATCGTCAAGAAGCTGACGCCAGAAGCGCCGAAGTTCCGCCATCCAGATACTGCGGGCTTCACGCTCGTGCCCCGAGAGGCAGTGGACGGCGGCAAATCCGTCCTCGTCGAAGCCGGTCCGCCAGACCCGCACGGCGGCGCACAGTTCCGGCGAGAGGCCCGCCTCCCAGCTGCCGGTTTCCAGATAGCCGAGCGCCAGCCGCGCCACAGGCCCGGCCTCCGGCTGCCGGCGGCAGCGCTCCCCGTGCGGACAGGCGTGGCCGAAGGCGCAGGGATGGCACTCCAGCGCCGGTTCCAGGCAGCAGCAGTCCGCCAGGTACGGCCCTGTGTCCCAGGGCTGGGCCGTGGCGAAAAAGAAGGCGAGGCTCGGCACGCCGAGCCCGGCGGCGAGGTGCATGGTGCCGGTGTCGTTGGTGACGAGCAGGCGGCAGCGCCGCAGCAGGGCCGCCAGTTTGGGGATGTCCGTGGCGCCCACGGCATCGGCGAAGGGGTGCGCGGCGGCGCGGGCATAGGCGGTCGCCAGCGGCGCCTCGGCGGCGGCGCCCAGAAGGACGGGGCGCATCCCCGCCGCGCGCCAGAGCCGGTCGCCAAGGGCGGCAAAGCGTTCCGGGGGCCACTGGCGGCATGCCGCGCTGGCGCCGAGCTGGAAGGCCACATGGCCGGAAGCCGCGGCGCCTTCGTCCGCCGCCACCTTTTCACTCATCGGATACGCGCCTCTTCTACAACATGATTCAGGCGAGGGCTTCCGCCGGAGGTTCGCGCAGGGCAAAGCGCCCGCCTTCGGGCGGGGCCGTTCCCGCGCCGCCGGGGAGGGGCTGCGCGGTCATGCGGAACATGTCCACGATATTGAAGGGGGCATTGAGCCTCTGGCGCGTGGCCACGCCGAGAAATGTCGCCCACAGGCCGTTGTTGACGCCGAAACCCTCGGCATCCAGACCGAAGCCGAGCGTTTCTTCCGGGTGCGGCGCGAGCAGGCGGCACAGGAGGCGCGCGGGCAGCGTGGGCGTGAGGTTGAGCACCCGTCCGGGGGCGGCCTCCCGGCGCACACGCCGCGCAAAGGCGAGCAGGTCGGCGGCGGCGCCCTGCCATGAGCGGTCGAGCCGCGCCATGAACCTGGCGCCCGGGAAGGTCCAGACCTGATCCACATGCCGCAGGAGCGGCGTTGCCGGGGCAAAGTTTTCCAGACAGAGCAGCCCGACGCTGCGGCCCCCAGCGTGGAGTGCAGCCATCAGGGGCTGGCTCTGCAAAAGGTCCCCGAAGCGCGTCAGATTGCAGACGAGAACGTCAACGCCCATGTTCCGCTCCGCCGTTCCGCGGTTCAGGCGAGGCTGGCGCGCTCCGCGCCGCCGTTCAGCATGTTCAGGGCCAGTTGCTGCTCCTCCCTGAAGCGGTTGCGCACAGCCGCCCGGACCTGGCTGGTGGAGGAACCGAACTGCCCGGCGCGTATCTTGTAGACATTGCTGATGAGCTTGCGCTCATAGGACGCGTCCTCGGGCCTGCCGCTCAGGTCATCGGCGCGGTCAAAGATGCGCGCCGCGCCCGCCGGACCGTGCTGGACGGCGGTGCTCCAGATGACTTCGCGCATGGCGGGCGAGAGGGATCCCTCCTCAAGGCCGGTGCGCTGGACGATGGCCTCGAGCGCGGGCCGGTAGTGGCTCTCGCGGATGAACGCCTCCTGAAGTTCCTCAAAGCGTTCGGGCTGCTCGGCGGCAATGGCGCGCCAGGCATCGGGCATGCCGCCGCGGCGGCTGCCGGTATTGGCCGGCCCGGCCTTGCGCAGGCGCTGGGCAATGTCCGGCGCCTCGCCGTCGAGGAAACTGAGGAAGCTCTTCATGCTCCCCACGCGCGACGCGATCTGGTACTTGCCATAGGAGGTGCCGCCGGTGCGGTCGTAGCCGATGGCCGCGATGCCGTCGCCGCCGGATTCGAACCGGGCCGAAAGGCGCCCCATGCCGGTCTCCTGCCGTGAGCGGGCGGCGCGGGCGCGCGTGGCCGCATCGGCCTCGGCGGACTCGGCGGCGCGGTTCACAGCGGCGCGGGTATGGATGAAGTCCGCGGGGGTGAGCGCAAAGCCCCGGCCATTGTTGGCCGCCGCGTTGGTGAGCGAGCGCAGCTGCCGGGCCGCGCCCATGCCGCGGGCGACATCCAGGGCCGAGCCGCCGGACAGGCCCTGCATGAAGCTGTCCATGGCCCTGGTCTGGGAAATGTCCGCCTGGGCCTTGGCAAAATTCTGCGAACGGAGAAGATCGCCGGGGCTGCGTCCGGCCAGCACCGGATTGCGCAGGGGAAGCGTGGTGTTCTCTTCGGGCAGGCGCGCCACCATGGGGCGGAACTGGGCGCGGCGGGTTGTCGCGCCCGCGCTTTGGGCGGAGCCTTGCGCGGCGCCGGATTTGGCGGCGTCAGCCCTGACGGTTCCCGTGTCGGTGGTCGGGCGTTCCCCGGCCATGAGCGTCGCAAACCTGGAAGCCTCGGGGCTGCCCTGAGCCTGGAGCCGCCTGCCTGCTGCCGGAACCTGCTGCCGCTGCTCTGCCGGCGGCCGTATGAGCCATGCGGAATATGCCATCGCTCCCTCCTCGTGGCGGCCCGTGACCGCCATGCACAAGGGGAGATAGCAAGGAAGATGCCAATGGCGAAAATGCGGAAGCGGCGGGGAGGAGCCGCCACAGGGGGCGGGGGAACCGGCGGCGCCCGCCAAAATGCCGACAGCCGTCAGGGCCGGCTGAGGGCCTCCCCCAGTTCTCTGGCGAGCGCGTCCGCGAAGGTGGCGGGCAGGGCATCGTGCGGCGGCGTTTCGTGCGGGATGAGCAGGCCGAGGCGCATCTGGCTCGAGCCCACGGCATTGCGGCTGGTGATGTTTTTGAGCCGGGCGCGGCTGGGACGGCTGTGGCTCGGCACCTTGCGCTGCACCAGCAGGATGTCGGCCAGCAGGCCGGAGGCGCCGCCGCCGGAGAACCGGGCGGGCGTTCCGTAGCCCCCTTTCACCAGCGCGGCGAAGGTCTCCGGGTCCACCGCGCCTTCATCGAGCAGGGAAATCTGGAGGATGTAGCCGGCTTCGCTGGGGTTCTCCACAAGGGTGACGGAGGTGTTGCCGAGGCTGCGGCCCGCGTGGGCGGGCAGGCGCAGGGCGCGGCCCGTCATGTCGCGCACATCCACATACATCCTGTCCGGCACGTCCCCGTGCTCCATGGGCGTGAGCGCGCCTTCGCGCAGGACGCGGACCTCCGCGTCCACGCCCCCCCGCTGGCGCACGCAGGCGCAGCTCATGGCGAGGATCAGCACGAGAACGGGCAGCAGGAGCAGTCGCGTGGGCATGGCAGTCTCCGGAGCGGGGCAGCCGCCGGCGCGGATGCCGCAGGGCGGGGGCGGACAGCGGGGATGGCCGGGCGCACGATGCGCGGCCTTTCACGCCCCCGCTCCCTGTACCTCACCGTCCCTTTTCTGTCCACCCGGCAGCGCTTCCGGGGGGGACGCACTTGACGCGGCGGGCGTATGACGTATCTTGCCCCTGCGAATCGATGAGGAAACCGCAACCGCAAAGGGCAGCAGCATGGCCAGGCAACTGATCATCGTGGAGTCTCCCGCCAAGGTAAAGACCATCAAGAAGTTCCTGGGGCCGAGCTATACGGTGCAGGCGAGCGTGGGCCATGTGCGCGATCTGCCCGCCAGCTCGCTCGGCGTGGACGAGGCCCATGACTTCGCGCCGCACTATGAGGTCATCGACAAGAAAAAGGACGTGGTCAACGCCCTGCGCGCCGCCGCCGCCAAGGCGGACACGGTCTACCTCGCGCCGGACCCGGACCGCGAGGGCGAGGCCATCGCCTGGCATGTGGCCGAGCTTATCCGCGACAAGGCGCGGGACATCAAGCGCATCCAGTTCAATGAGATCACCGAGCGCGCCGTCCGCGAGGCCCTGGCCCATCCGCGCGGGCTCAATGCCCAGCTGGTGGACGCGCAGCAGGCGCGCCGCGTGCTGGACCGTCTTGTGGGCTACAAGATTTCGCCCCTGCTCTGGAAAACCATCAAGCGGGGCATCTCCGCCGGGCGCGTCCAGTCCGTGGCCCTGCGCCTCATCGTGGAGCGCGAGGCCGAGCGCGAAGCCTTTGTGCCCGAGGAATACTGGCCGTTCCATGCCGTGCTGGCCGCGGACGGGCCCCCGGTATTCAGGGCCGAGCTGACGAGGATTTCCGGCAAAAAGGCGCAGGTGCGCAACGCCGCCGAGGCCGAAGCCCTGGAGGCGGCCCTGGCGGGCAAGCCCTTCACCGTGGAAAAGGTGGAGGAGAAGGAGCGCGAGCGCGCGCCGCAGCCGCCCTTCATCACTTCCACGCTCCAGCAGGCGGCCAACCAGCGGCTTTCCTACGGGGCCAAGCGCACCATGAGCATCGCCCAGCGCCTCTATGAAGGCGTGGAGCTCGGCGAGCGCGGCCTCACGGCCCTCATCACCTATATGCGCACGGACTCCACGCGCATTGCCGACGAGGCCCGCGCGGCGGCGAAAACCTTCATCGCCGAAAACTTCGGCAAGGAGTACCTGCCCGCCCGCGCCCGCATCTACAAGGCAAAGGGCGGCGCCCAGGACGCGCATGAAGCCATCCGGCCCGTGGATGTGACCCTGACGCCCGACATGGTCAGGGAGTGGCTGCCGCCGGAGCAATACAATCTCTACAGTCTCATCTGGTCGCGCTTTGTGGCCTCGCAGATGGCGTCCGCGCGGTTCCACGACACCACGGCGTCCATTGCCTGCGCGCACACGCGCTGGCAGGCGAAGGGCGAGCGTCTGCTCTTTGCCGGGTATCTCGCGGCCTGGCCGCGCGGCGGTGAGGAAGGCGGGGCGCTGCTGCCGCCGCTGGCGCCGGGGCAGACCCTGCGTCTGGAAAAACTGGAAAAGGAACAGAAATTCACCCAGCCCCCGGCGCGCTACAGCGAGGCAAGTCTGGTCAAGGCGCTGGAGGAACTCGGCATCGGGCGTCCCTCCACCTATGCGGCCATCATCTCCACCCTTCAGGACAGGGATTATGTGCGCCTGGACGCGCGCCGCTTCGTGCCCACGGACCTGGGCCGCGTGGTCTGCGCCCAGCTGGTGGAGCATTTCGGCAGGCTCATGGATGTGGGCTTCACCGCGCGCATGGAGGAAGGTCTGGACAAGGTGGCCGAGGGCGGCGAGAACTGGGTGGACCTGCTGCGCGCCTTTGCCGCGGACTTCAATCCCACCCTGGACGCGGCGGCCAAAAACATGCGCAGCGTCAAGGCGGGGCTGCCCGCGGACATCCCCTGCCCCCAGTGCGGCAGGCCGCTGGTCATCAAGTTCGGCAAGGCCGGGGCCTTCCTGGCGTGCACGGGCTATCCGGAATGCCGCTATACAAGCAATTTCGCGCGCAACGAGGACGGCAAGGTGGAAGCCGTGGCGCAGGAAAAGCCGCAGTACGAGAAAGTGGGGCAGTGCCCGCGCTGCGGACGGGACCTGGTCATCAAGACCTCGCGCACGGGCAGCCGTTTCATCGCCTGCACCGGCTATCCCGACTGCGACTATGCGGCGCCGTTCTCCACCGGCGTTGCCTGCCCCAAATGCGGCACGGGCAGCCTGGTGGAAAAGAGCACCCGGCGCGGCAAGGTCTTTTTCTCCTGCGACCGGTATCCCCAGTGCGATTTCGCCCTTTGGGACAGGCCCGTGCCCGGTCCGTGCCCGCGTTGCGGCTCGCCCTATCTGGTGGAAAAAAAGCGCCGCGACGGCGTGAAGGTCCTCTGCCCGGTCAAGGGCTGCGGCTTCGTGCGGGACGACGATGCCGAAAACGCCGGCGGCGGCGCGGAGGGCGGCCATGGCCTCCGCTGACGAACGGCATCCGCTTCTGGATGATGCCCCGCTGGTGCTGAAGCCGGATGCCGGAGGCGGCGCAGATGCCGCCGTGGCGCCGGATGCGGGGGCGGACACGCCCGTGCTGCTCCTGCTGGGCGACGGCCCGGAGGCCGAGGCCGTGGCCCGGCTGGCGGGAGAGTGCGGTTTTGTGGTGGACATGGCCGTCTGGTCCGCCTCCGGGACGCCGGGAACGGAGGCTCCGGAGACGGGCGCCGGAACGGACCCCCCGGAAGAGGCCCCCGAGGAGGCGGCCGATGCTTCGGAGATCCCGGGCCTGCGCCGCCGGATCCTCCTGGCGCCGGACGACGGCCCGGTGGAACGTTGCGCCATCGGACGGCGGCACCATGTCTGCATCTTCCCTCCCGATCCCGACACCGCCCGGCGCGCGCTGGAGGACGTGCTGGCGAGCCACGCCTTTTATGTGGGCCTGTGGGCCACACGGGCCGGACGCGACCGCATATGGGCCGAGTTGCGGCAGGCCGGCGTGCCGGACGCGGAGCTTGCGGCGGTGCGCTGTCCCCTTGGCCTTGGCGAGCTTGCCGTCACCGCGCCCACGCCCGTGGCCGCGGCGGTGGTCATTCTGGCGGAGCTGCTCGCGGCGCGGGCCGGGAGCCTCCAGCGCTTCCGCCTTGAGGATTGACGGGAAGGGCCGGTCGGTTTACTGAAACGGCATGGCGGCTGGTGGCCGCCTGCCCGGAGGTCCCGGGCCTGAGAGGTGCGGATGGAGTACGCGCTCGGCGCCATATGCGTCATCTTCCTGATCTTTCTCCTGGTGGAGTCCAAACGCAAGGCTGCCCGGATACTTGAGGCAGTGGCCGTGGAAAAGAGCAAGATCGCCGATGATTCCGGCATGACCGCGAGTCTCGGCGTCTTTACTCCCGACACGCAGACCACGGTCATCATCGGCGCTTCGGAAGAGCTGGGCGTGTTCTATTACCGCATGCTGCGGCAGAGCAAGGTCATCATCCGCAGCCGGATCAATCTCGCCAACCTGGCGCGCGTGGAGCTGCTCATCAACGGGCAGCAGCTGGGCATCGCCTCGGGCTCGGAACAGCTGACCACCTCGCTCCGGGCCACGGATATCGCCGACAAGACCATTTCCCTTTTTTCCACGGACGCCATCCGCAACATGCAGCGCGCGGGCCTGCGCGTGGTCTTTTTCGACGAGAGCGGCGTGGAGAAAAGCCTGGAGATCACCTCCCTGCGCGCCGAGGACGAACGCCACAGGTTCGAGCGCGTCCAGTTGCTCAAGACCACCATCTGGTGGGTGGCCTTCCTCCAGATGTCGAGCCGCCAGGCCCGGCATGTGCGCGCGCGCCTTTCGCCGGATACGCCCGCCTAGTGTCTGATTGCAAAAATTCTGCGCAGAATCCTGCGAAGGATTTTTGCACGATCGTTCGCGAAAAAGCGTGGTTTTCCGCTCACTCCCGGCGGCCATGCCGCCGCAAGACCCTTACGGGTTTTGTTGGTCCCCTGGGCGCCTTCCCTTTTCGCCGAGCCGGCGTTTTCCGCGAACATCCCTGAAACGTCGCCGGGCGCGGAGGGACGCGTGGCAGGTGCCGCTCCGGCAGCGTTGAGAACGCGGAGGCCGCCCCGCGGAGGACAAAAAATTTTTTTCAAAAATTCCAAGTAGTTATCAATTTTCGATACGTTAATATATCCTCTTGAAATCATTAGTTATTTCAGAAGGCTGCTCTGGGGCTTCGGCGGGGGGCTTCCTTGCTTTTTCCCCGCTGATATGCTTTGTAGACGGTTCGGGCCCGCGCGCCAGGCGCCGGTGCCGACCCGGGCGGCGGAGTTCCGCCGGCCATGCTTCTCATGCCTGATTGGCGCGCGCCGCGCGTTCCGGAGTGACCCATGACACGATCCATACATCGCAAAACCACCGTCCTTTCCAGCCTTGTGCTTCTGCTCTGTCTGGCGCTCGCCGCCTGCGGCGACGACAAAAAGGCCGCGCAGGCGCCGCTGGTGCCGGTGGCCATTTTTGACGTGGTGGCGGCCGACGCGCCCTGGCCCGCCGAGTTCCAGGCCCAGGCTTCGGGCTCGCGCGCCGTCGAGGTGCGCGCCCGCGTGGAGGCCATCATCGAGAAGCGCCTCTATGAGGAAGGGGATTACGTCAGGGAGGGGCAGCTCCTCTTCCAGCTGGAGCGCGACCAGTACGAGGCGCGCATGCAGCAGGCCCAGGCCCAGTACGTCAACGCCGAGCGCGAGTGGAAGCGCGTGCGCCCGCTGTATGAGAAAAACGCGGTCTCCCAGAAGGAGCGCGACGCGGCCCGCGCCGCCTATGAGGCGGCCCGGGCGGAACTCCGGCAGGCCCAGATCAATCTGGATTACTGCCAGGTGACGGCGCCGGTCTCCGGCTACAGCAGCAAGGAAAACTATACGCCGGGCAATCTGGTGGGCAACAACTCGCTCCTGACCTATGTCAACCAGACCGATCCCATGTATATCGACTTTTCCATCGCCGCGCCCGAACGCATGACGCGCCAGCAGCTGGCGGCGGCCGGACGGCTGGAGTTTCCGCCCGACGGGCGCTATACGGCGAAACTGCGCCTGCTGGACGGCCGCATGTATCCGGGCGAAGGCGAAGTGACCTTCATCGACAGCCAGGTGCAGCCCACCACGGGCGTCATCCGGGCGCGCGCGGTATTCGCCAATGCGGACCGGTCCATCATGCCGGGCCAGTATGTGCGCATTTTCATGTCGGGCGATGTGCTGAAAAACGCCATCCTTGTCCCCCAGAAGTGCGTCATGCTCACCCAGAAGGGCGCGTCGGTCATGGCGCTGGACAAGGATGACGTGGTCTCCATCCTGCCGGTGACGGTCAGCGTCACCGTGGGGGACCGGTATCTTGTGGATTCCGGGCTCAAGGGCGGCGAGCGCATCATCAGCGAGGGTCAGGTCAAGGCGCGGCCCGGCGCCAGGGTGCGCGTCATGCCGCCCGAAGATCAGCTCCGGCAGGCGCAGCAGCAAACCCAGGGCCAGGAACAGGGCCAGCAATAACCGGCCGGGCGCATCCCGCCGGAAATAGGTACGCGTAATGGCAGCATCAGCCAGACCCAATCTTTTTCTCCGCCGCCCCATCCTCTCCGCGGTCATTTCCATCATCATCACGCTGGTGGGCGCGCTGGCCATGACGGCCTTGCCCGTGGCCCAGTATCCCGAGCTTGTGCCGCCCACGGTCAACGTGAGCGTCAACTATCCCGGCGCCTCCGCCGAGACCATCGCCTCCACGGTGCTCGCCCCGCTGGAGGTGAACATCAACGGCGTGGAAAACATGCTCTACATGAGTTCCACGGCGGCTTCCGGCTCCGGCTCCGGCGCCATCAGCGTCTATTTTTCGCTGGGCACCGACCCGGACATGGCGCTGGTCAACGTGAACAACAAGGTCAATCTCGCCCAGACCCAGCTTCCCGAGGAGGTGCGGCGCCAGGGCGTCACCGTGACCAAGCGTTCGCCGGCCATGCTCCAGGTCTTTTCCTTCTTCTCGCCGGACGGGCGCTATGACGAGGTCTACCTGCACAACTGGATGCAGGTGAACGTGGTGGACGAGCTCAAGCGCGTGGCCGGCGTGGGCGACTGCTCGGTTTTCGGCAACCGCAACTATTCCATGCGCATCTGGCTCCAGCCGGACAAGCTGGCCAAGTACGGCATTTCCACCACTCAGGTGGCCCAGGCCATCCAGGAGCAGAACTCCCAGTTCGCGCCCGGGCGCCTCGGCGAGATGCCCGCCCCGCAGGACACGCAGCTCACCTGGCAGATCGACACCCAGGGGCGCCTTGTGACGCCCGAGCAGTTCGGCGAGATCATCATCCGCACCGGCCCCGACAGCGCCATGCTGCGCCTCAAGGATGTGGCCGACATCCAGCTCGGCGGCCTGGACTACAGCGTTTCGTCCAAGTTCAACGGCATGGCCGCCTGCATGGGCGCCGTCTATCTGCTGCCGGGCGCCAACGCTATCGCCACCGGCGACCGCGTGACGGCCAGGCTCAAGGAGATCGCCCACACCATGCCCGACGGCATGGAATACGAGCTTGTGGTGGATACCAATGACTTCGTCATGGAATCCATCCACGAGGTCATCAGCACGCTCTTCGAGGCCATGATCCTGGTCTTTATCGTGGTCTACGTCTTTCTCCAGAACTGGCGCGCCACGCTCATCCCGTGCATCGCCGTGCCGGTCTCCATCATCGGCACGTTCGCGGGCCTGTATGCGCTCGGCTTTTCCATCAACACGCTCACGCTCTTCGCCATGGTGCTGGCCATCGGCCTGGTGGTGGACGACGCCATCGTGGTGCTGGAAAACGTGGAACGCATCATGAGCAGCGAGCACCTGCCGCCCAGGGAAGCCACGGCCAAGGCCATGAACGAGATCACGGCCCCGGTCATCGCCATCGTCTTTGTGCTCTGCTCGGTCTTTATCCCCGTGGCCTTCATGGGCGGCCTCGCGGGGCAGATGTACAAGCAGTTCGCCATCACCATCTCGGTCTCGGTGACGCTTTCGGGCATTGTGGCGCTGACGCTCACGCCGTCGCTCTGCGCGCTCCTGCTCAAGCCCCATGCCGCGAACTATGTGCCGCCCAGGGCCTTCACCTGGTTCAACTATACCTTCGGCAGGATCACCCACGGCTATTTGCGCACGGTGCGTTTCCTCAAGGACAACGGCGTCAAGTCGCTCCTGCTGGTGGCCGTCATGTGCGGCTGCATCGTCTGGCTCTTCAAGGTGATCCCCGGCGGCCTCGTGCCCAACGAGGACCAGGGCTACACCCTCGGCATGGCCATCCTGGACGACGGCGCCTCCCTCAAGCGCACGGAGGTGGTGGGCGAGGTCATCAAGAACCAGGCGCTCAAGGACCCGTCCGTGCGCATCCTTGCCAACATCAACGGCATCGACATCACCACGGTCTCGGTCAAGAGCAACTACACCACCTTCTTCACCACGCTCAAGCCCTGGAGCCAGCGCAAGGAGAAGTCGCAGTCCGCCGAGGCCATCACCCAGAAAATGATGGCCGTGACCATGATGCAGCCCGAGGCCGTGGTGCTGGGCTTCATGCCGCCGCCCATTTCCGGCATGAGCACCACCGGCGGTTTTGAAGGCTATATCCAGATGCGCGGCAACGGCACCATCTATGATCTGGAAAAGCAGGCCAACGCCTTCGTGGCCGAGGCCCTGAGCAGGAACGCCGACGGCACGCCCAAGTATCCGGCCATCGGCAGCGTGCAGAACCTGTTCTCCACCGGTTCGCCGCAGCTCTACGCCAATCTGGACCGCGAGCGCTGCAAGGACATGGGCGTCAATATCAGTGACGTTTTCACCACCATGAGCGCCACCTTCGGCGGCCTGTACGTCAATGACTTCAACTACATGGGCCGCACCTTCCAGGTGCGCATGCAGTCCGAGGCGGCCTACCGCCTGCTGCCCGAGGACCTTTCGGACGTCTATGTGCCCAACAACAGGGGCGAGATGATCCCGCTCACCGCGCTCATGACCCTGGAGCGGCGCACGGCGCCCCAGGTGGTGGAACGCTACAATGTCTTCCCGGCGGCGCATGTCATGGGCAACCCGGCGCCGGGCTATTCCTCCGGCCAGGCGCTGGACGCCATGGAGGCCGTGGCCGCCACCCTGCCCAACGATTATTCGCTCGGCTGGGTGGGGTCGGCCCTGCAGGAAAAGCTTGCCAGCTCGGACACCACCATGATTTTCGTGCTGGCGCTGGTCATGGTCTTTCTGATCCTCGCGGCGCAGTATGAATCGTGGTCGCTGCCGCTGGCGGTGCTCACCGCCGTGCCCTTCGGCGTGTTCGGCGCCCTGGTGGCGACGTATTTCCGCGGGCTGGAGAATGACGTCTATTTTCAGGTGGCGCTGGTGACCATCATCGGCCTTGCCGCCAAGAACGCCATCCTGATCGTGGAGTTCGCGGTGGAGGCGTGGCACAATGGCCGCAGCCTTGACGTGGCGGCCATGCAGGCCGCGCGCCTGCGCTTCAGGCCCATCATCATGACGTCGCTTGCCTTCATCCTCGGCTGCGTGCCGCTGGCCATCAGTTCGGGCGCGGGCGCCAACAGCCGGCATTCCATCGGCACGGCGGTCATCGGCGGCATGCTGGCCGCCACCTGCATCGCCACGCTGTTCATCCCGTATTTCTTCAAGGTCATCATGCAGCTCTCGCTCAAACTGCGCGGCAAGACAGACCCCAACGCGGGCAAGGGCAGCGTGGACGAGGAGGTTGAGGATCTATGACGTTCCCCGTGAAACGAGCCGTTCTGTCCGCGCTCAGCCTGTGCCTCGTCTGCGCGCTGTCCGCCTGTTCCCTTGCGCCGCGCTATGAGCGCCCGGAGCAGGACCTTCCCCGGGAATGGCGCTCGGTGGACCTCGGCTCCGAACCGCTGAACACGGACTGGTGGACGCGCTTCAACGACCCGGTGCTCACGGCCCTCATCAACGATGCCCTGATCAGGAATCAGGACATCGCCGAGTCCCTGGCGCGCGTCGATGAGGCGGCGTCCCGGGTGGGCGTGGCCACCGCCGCGCTGTTCCCGCAGGTGAGCGGCACGGGCGCGGCCATGGCCCAGGGCGCGTCGGAAAAAGGCCCCAATACCATCCCGTTCGACCAGAGCGGCATGTCCCGCTGGAGCACGCAGTATCAGGGCTCACTGTCCGCCGGGTGGGAGCTTGATTTCTGGGGCAAGTACCGCAACCAGCGCACCATGCTGAGCGATGTGCTGATGAACAGCGTCATCGGCCACGAGGCGCTGCGGCTTTCCGTGGCCGGCCAGACGGCGCAGGGATACTTCGCGCTGCTCGCCCTGGACATGCAGCTGGAAACGGCGCGCCGCACGCTCAAGAGCCGTGAGGAATCCTTCGGCATCTACACGAGCCGCTACGAACAGGGCGACATCACCGAGCTTGACTGGCAGCGCGCCCGCGCCGAGGTGGAAACGGCCCGCGCCCAGGTGCATACGAGCACTGTGGCCGTGGACCAGGCCGAGGCGGCCCTGGCGGTCCTCATCGGCCGTTCGCCGCGCGAGATCATCACCAGCGCCATGCCCCGCGGCCACGCCATTGGCCGCCTGCCCGCACCGCCGGTGCTGCCGGCGGGGCTGCCGTCCGAACTGCTCATGCGCCGCCCCGACATCCGCGCGGCGGAATACCTGATCATGGCCTATAATGCCAATATCGGCGTGGCGCGCGCCCAGTTTTTCCCCTCCATCTCGCTCACGGGCATGCTCGGCACCCTGAGCGCCTCGGTGGCCAATCTTTTCACCGGTCCCGCCGCCACATGGAACTACGGGGCCACCGGCTCCATCCCGCTGCTTGATTTCGGCAACAACTGGTACAACCTCAAGGGCGCCGAAGCGCAGAAGCGCGCGGCCGAGGCCGTCTATCGCAAGACCGTGCAGACAGCCTTTCAGGACATCCGCACCTCGCTCACGGCCCAGCGCGAGGCCGGCGCCATCGTGCGCAGCATGCAGATCGAGGTGGACAGCCTGCGCCGCGCCACGGAGATCGCGCGCCTCCAGTACGACAATGGCTATACGGATTATCTCACCGTGCTGGATGCGGAACGTCAGCTTTTCGCCGCCGAGCTCCAGCTGGCCTCGGCCCTGCGCGACCGGCTCAATGCCGTGGTCGGTGTCTGCATGGCTCTGGGCGGGGGATGGGCCGACCCCGGCGTCACCCCGGCATTCCCCATTGTGGACACGGAACGGCTGCTCGAAGCGGAAACGGCTGTGGGCGTGCCCGGAACCGGCGGCACGGCGCGGCCATGACCATGAAAAAGCCCGGCGCAGGCCGGGTTTTTCCATTTTCGGGCGTCGGCGCGCGCGGTCTGCTGGCCCGCGCGCTGCTGGGGCTCGTGGTCTGCGTGGCGCTCGGCGCGCCGCTGTGGACGGCGCTGGACGCGGTCTGGGGAAAGGAACACCGGCAGGCCCGGCAGGGGGCGCTCCATGGGCAGGCATGGGCCTTTGGCGCGTCCGAGGACAGAAAGTCCGCCCTCTGGCAACGCGGCGTGCCCGCCACGAGCCTGAAGCGGCGGGCGGTGTCCTCCGCCGCCAGGGGGGCCTTCGGCGGGGCGGCCGCGCCGCGCAAGGACCAGGCGGCGGGCGCCATGGATACCGGACGCGGCATCGACCGCGCGCTTTCCACCGCGCGGTCCCGGACAGACTCCCGGGAGGGAACGCGCGGCGCAAGGCCGAAAGGGGGCCTGGGCCTGCGTATGGAAAACGAGACGACCACCTGGAACGTCACGCCCATGCGGGAGTCCGTGCGGCCCGATGAGGTGCTTGCGCGCGACAGCCGCCATGTGGTGCGCGCCTTTGCCGATGTGGAGCCCACCGATGACCTCAGCATCAGCGTCGGCCCGGAGCTCATCCTCAAGGACGAACAGCGCGGCGCCGAAAGCGCCGGCGGCAGCCAGCCGGATTCCGCCCTGGGCCTGGGCATGCAGTTCAAGCTGGATTTCTGAGGCAGGCGTCGCACGCCCCGGCCAGTGGTAGCCCGCGCAGGAACGGCTGCATCCCGGAAACTTCCGGAAAGGGGAAGGTGCCGGCAGGCGCGGGGATCAGCGTCCCGCCGGTCTGAGCAGGAACGGGATGACGTGGGTCTCCGCATCGATCTCTTCGGTGGCGCCCAGTTCCCAGACGGGTTCGCCCGTCCAGCCGAGGCGTCCGGCCACGGCCCTGGCCACGCCCGCCACATCAAGGACGGGATGGCGCTGGAACACCTGGGGCAGGCCGTAGGTCAGGCTGCACTTCAGGCATTTGCCGGGCCGCTGGCGCAGCTCGAAGGCCAGCCGCGCCGCGTCGTCCTTCACTTCCAGCGGCACAAGGCGGATGTCATAGGCGCCTTCCTCGGCGCCGCCGAAGAGCGCGTCAAAAAAGGCGTCCGTGCGCTCCGGGGGAAAAATCGCATCCAGAACATGCTGATCCAGGTGTTTCGGCATTGGGAAGCTCCTTGGAAAACCGGCGGTTCCTGCGCGGGGCGGCGCATATCTCGCGGGACCTCACGCCCCCGCATGTGCCAGGGCGGCCATGTCCTTTTCCATAACCCGCAAATCCTCGCGGGGCAAGGCGTCCAGCCGGAAGCGGCCGATCAGTTCCCCGGGGCGCGCCGCGCCGCCGCCGGGATTGATGCCCGCCAGCTTCGCAAGGAAGCCGATGATCCGTTCCGGGCGCGCGCCCCCGGCCCGCAGGGCCGCCAGCGACAGGCTGGCGTGGCGTTTTGCCAGGCGTTCGCCCGCGGCGTCCAGCAGGAGCGGGATATGCGCGTAGCGGGGCGCCCGCAGCCCCAGAAAGCGCAGCACGAGCAGCTGGCGCGGCGTTGAGGACAGCAGGTCCCGCCCGCGCACGACCTCGGTCACGCCCATGCCGCCATCATCCACGGCCACGGCGAGCTGGTAGGCCACCACCCCGTCCGAGCGCCGCAGGGCGAAGTCTCCGCCAAATTCCGCGGGGCTGAAGCGGCATGGTCCCATGAGCGCATCAGTGAAGGCAACGGGTTCTTCAGGGCAGCGCAGCCGCAGGGCCGCATGCTGCCCCGCGGCCAGACGCCGCCGCTGTTCGGCGGCGCCGAGTGCGCGGCAGGGGTCCGGCCGCGCCGGTCCCTCCTCGCCCGGATGGGGCGCCGAGGCCAGGAGCCGCAGTTCCCTGCGGCTGCAAAAGCAGGGATAGGTGCGCCCCGCCGCCTCCAGCCGCGCCAGGGCCTCGGCGTAGACGGGGGCGCGCAGGCTCTGCGCAAACGGGCCGCATTCCGGAAACCCGGAGCCGCCGGCGCATCCGGGGCCGGCATCCCAGTCAAGGCCGAGCCATTTCAGGTCTTTCAGGATGGCGGCGGCAAATTCCGGGCGTGAACGCTGCGGGTCCAGGTCCTCCATGCGCAGGAGGATGTGGCCCCCCTGGCCGCGCGCCGAAAGCCAGGCCAGCAGGAAGGCCCAGGCGTTGCCCAGATGGAGCAGACCCGTGGGGCTGGGAGCGAGGCGCCCAAGCGGAGGGCGCCCATCTGGAAGGGCGCCGGACACGGGCATGGGGCTGCCGCCAGTCATTGGCACGCCCTCACAGGCATTGACGCGAGAAAACGCGGCAGGGCCGCGTTTTCTCGTTGCCCCCGGGGGGCGGGAAACAGCGGGCGCGCGCTCAGGAGCGGTTCCTGCCGCTCTTGCCGTGCAGGGCGGAGACGGTCTTGTGCGCGCTCTTCCTGGCCGTCGGTTTGGCATGGCGCGCCGCGCGGGAGGACTTGCTGTTCTGCGCCACAGCCGAGACCCTGGATGCGCCGTTTCTGGCGCTGGTTTTGACGGCGGCCTTCCCGCCGGAGGTCTTTTGCGCGGAAGCCACGCTCCTGGCGGTTTTGCCGGACTTTTTGGTAACGGCCTTGGTGCTCCGTGATTTGGCGGAAGCCTTTGTCACCCTGGAACTCTTGGAGGCGCGCTGCGCCTTGACGGATTTTCCGGCCCTGTCGCTCGCGGCGGCGACGCTCTTGCCGCTCTTCTGGCTGCTCCTGGCTTCGGCGTAGGCGCCGAGGCGGCTTTCCGCCTGGGCCACAAGATTCTCGCCATTGCCGATGTTCACGCGGCGCGCGCCGAGCAGGGTCTTGCTGAAATAGGGATCGGAGAGGGAGTTGATCCGCACGCGGGTGCGCTTGCGGGGGCTGTGGATGAATTTGCCGTCGCCCACATAGATGCCCGTGTGATAGCCGCGGCGGGGATGGCGGAAGGCCACGATGTCGCCCGCACGCATATCTTCGATATTGTTGATTTTTTCACCAACAACGGACTGCTCGCGCGCGGTGCGGGGGAGCTGGACGCCCACATTCTTGAAGGCCCAGCTGACAAAGCCGGAGCAGTCAAAGCCGCCGGGCGTGGAACCGCCGCGCACATAGGGGGTGCCGATGGCCGAACGGGCATGCCGGAGCAGTTCCTGCCCCGCCAGTTCCTGTTCTTCGTTCAGGCTGGCTTCATAGGACTGAAGGAAGCGCTCCGCGCGCGCCTGCTCGGCGGCTTCGCCGCTTTTTTGCGCGGCACAGCCGAAAACAAGACCACAGCCGAGAACAAGCGCGCACACGTTCAGACATTTTCCCATCCGTTTTTTCCCCCCTGCAAAAAAAAAGACAGACCCTGCAACCGCGCCGGGCGGATGCGTACAAATCCAAGCAGACCCCCGCGCCTGTTCAGCCATGGAACCTCGCCCACGGCAACAGCCGCTGCCGCCGCAGGCGCGGACGGACGCGTGACCGGACGTGACCGAAAAACAGCCGCGGGATCAGGCTTTGATATTCAGCAATGTGCCGAGCATGTCGTCAGCCGTGCGCACGGTCTGGGCATTGGCCTCATAGGTGCGCTGGGTGACGATCATGCGGGGCATTTCTCTTGCAAGTTCCGTACCGCTTGGACGCACGGCCTCCGGCGGCAGCCCCGCCGCGTCATAGATGGCGTCCGACGCGGCGTTGGCCGTTCCCGGCCTGTCCGGCGCGGATACCGCGCCCCCCAAAGGCGGATCGCGGAGCACCGTGTCCAGCGTGACGCCCCGGCCGCCGGGGCCGGTGGCAAAGAGCGCGCGCTGCGGCGTGAAGCCGTCTGTGGAGACATTGGCCACATTGTGCGCGCTGACGGCCATGCCCCACGAATGGGCCTGCATGGCGCCCGCGCCCATATACAGGGCCGAGTTGATGCCGCCGCTGCCGGAAACGCCGTCCATGATGTGCTCCTGAAGGCTGTCTAGCACAAATGCGGGCGTCTGCAAAGCCTTTTTGCGGAGAGCTCCGCGCCTGGCCCGGGAGGCGGGCCCGCATGCTTTCCCTATCGGCAAAATCGGAAAAACCCCATGGGCGCCGGCGGGCTTGCCATCAGGCGCGGGCCGGAGTAATCAAGGGCAGGGCGCCGTCCGGCCCGCGGTTTTCCGCGCGGGCCCGCGCCCCGCAACCGCAGCCCGGGAGGCGGCATGCAGCGTCTTCTCCTTGTCGTGGATCCGCAGCTGGATTTCATCACCGGCAGCCTGCCTGTGCCGGGGGCGCAGAAGGGCATGGACGCCCTGGCCGGGGCGCTCCGCGCGGCGGACGGCGCGTATGCGGCCAAGATCGTCACCGCGGACTGTCATCCCTATGACCATTGCTCGTTCCGCGAGGCCGGCGGCCAGTGGCCCCGGCATTGCGTGGCGGACACGGCGGGCGCGGCCCTCTGGCCGGCGCTCGTGCCCGCGCTTTACGAGACGGCGGGCGAGTGCCTCGTGCTCCACAAGGGACAGGAACGCGGGCGCGAGGAATATTCCATTTTTCAGAATGCCGACGCCAGGGAGCGCATCCTCGCCGCCGTGGAGCGGCTGGGCGTCGCGCGCGTGGATATTTGCGGCCTGGCCGGGGATATTTGCGTTCTTTCCACCCTGCGGGACGGCGTGGACCTGCTGGGCGCCGGGCGCTTTGCCGTTCTCGGGGCCTTTTCTCCCTCTCTGGACGGGGGGACGGCGCTCGCGGACTATGCCGCCGGCGCCGGCATTCCCGTGCGGCAGGGCCCGGCCCTGTAGGCCCCGCCCCGGGACGGACGCAAGCGCGGTCCGTCCGTTCCATAACCGGCGTCGGGAACCGGCGCCCATGCCTTTGCGGCTCCCGCCCCACGGGCGGCGGCGCATGGCGGACGTCCGCCGGGGCGCCGCATGCCGGGATGCCGCCGGAAACTGCCATGCGACAGATCATCACCCACTTCACTGACGACGATCTCTACAAATTCACCATGTGCTGCGCGGTCATCGACAATTTTCCGCGCGCCCAGGTGAAGTATTCCTTCACCGACCGGGGGGGCACGGTCTATCCCGAGGGCTTCGCCCGCGAGCTGGAACGCCAGATCGCCATGCTTGAGGACGTGGTCATCACGGACGAGGAGATCGCCTTCATGAAGCGGCGCTGCCGCTATATCCCCCACTGGTTCTACAGCTTCCTGCGCGGCTTCCGCTATGACGCCGGCCTCGCGCGCGTGCGCCAGGACGCCTCCGGGCATCTCCAGGTGGAGTTCGAGGGCTGCTGGACCAATATCATCCTGCTTGAGGTCAAGGTGCTCGCCATCATTTCCGAGCTCTACCTCATGATGACCGGGCGCGACGCCGGGCTGGACCTCGCCGCCTTTGCGGAGAAAACGCGCGCCAAGGCGGAGCGCCTCATCCGCAACGGCTGCATCTTCAGCGATTTCGGCACGCGCCGGCGCGCGTCGTTCGCCGCGCAGGAGGCGGCCATCCGGGCGCTCGCCGGGGCGGATGCCGCATCGACCGGCCCAGGCCGCTTCACCGGCACGAGCAATGTCCATTTCGCCATGAAATACGACCTCGTGCCCGTGGGCACCATGGCCCATGAGATCATCGCCGCCATCGGCGGCATGTACGGCCCGCAGATGGCCAACTATCTCGCCATGAAGGCGTGGTCGTCCACCTATCGGGGTTCGCTCGGCACCTTTCTGTACGACACCTTCGGGTGGGAGATATTCAGCCTGAATTTTTCCGAGGATTACGCCAACATGTTCAAGGGCCTGCGCGTGGACAGCGGCGACAACCGCGAAGAACTCGAAAAGATCGTGGCCAAGTACCGCTCGCTCGGCATCGACCCCGCCACCAAGCAGGTGGTCTTCAGCAACGCGCTCACCGTGGACCAGGCGGTGGAGATACAGCGTTTCGCCGCCCCGGTCTGCCAGCCCTCGTTCGGCATCGGCACCCATTTCACCCACGATTTTCCCGGCGTGGACCCGCTGAACATCGTCATCAAGCTCGTGGCCGTCAAGATCACCGAATCCTGGCCGTTCTTCAACGAGACCTGCAAGCTCAGCGAGGAGGCGGCCAAGCATACGGGCGATCCCGCCGTGGTGCGCCGCTTCATGGAGGCCCTCCACATGACCGCGCCGACAGGCGCCGGGGCCTGAGCCTCCGGCGCCGCGGCACGCCCCTTGCATCTTTCGCCATATCGCCGCCCCGCGCGGCAAAATTCCGGCAGGGCCGCGCCATGCTCGTCTATATCCATGTTCCCTTCTGCCGCACGCGCTGCAATTACTGCGCCTTCCATTCCGCGCCTCTGGGCCGCGGGGTGGAGGCGTCCACATCGCCCCAGGTCCGCGACTATGTGGACACCCTGCTCATGGAGCTGGCCTTCCACGCGGACACACTGGGTGGCACCGCCGTGCAGAGCGTCTTTTTCGGCGGCGGCACGCCAAGCCTCCTGCCGCCGCGCATCGTGGGCGTCATCCTGGAGCGCCTTGCCCGCCACTTCCAGCTCGGCGCCAAGACAGAGATCACGCTGGAGGCCAATCCCGAATCCCTGCGCGGGCCGCGCGCCGTGGCCGATTTGCTGGCGGCGGGCGTCAATCGTTTGTCCATCGGCATCCAGAGCCTGGACGAGACCATGCTCCGCACCCTGGGGCGCCCGCACAAGGCGCAGGACAGCCTGCATGCGGTCTTTGCCGCGCGCGAGGCGGGCTGCGCCAATATCGGCATCGACCTGATGTGGGGCCTGCCCGGACAGAGCGTGCGCCAGTGGCTCCAGACCCTCAAGGACGCGGTGCGCATGGCGCCGGACCATATTTCGGCCTACGGCCTCACGCTGGAGCCGGGCACGCCGCTGGAACTGGAGTGCGAGGAAGGGCGCCTGGCCCAGCCGCCCGAGCGGGACCAGAACATCATGTTCATGGAGGGCGCGGCCTTTCTTGAGGCCCAGGGCTATCTGCACTACGAGATTTCCAATTTCGCGCGCATGGGCTTCCAGTGCCGGCACAATCTCGGCTACTGGGAAGGCGCGGACTATCTCGGCTTTGGCCCGTCGGCCACGTCCACCATCGCCGGGCGCCGCTGGACGAATCCCGCGAGCCAGCGCGCGTGGGACAGCCGGGTGCGCGCCGGCGCCCTGGGCCAGGCTCCGGAAGTGCTCACGCCCGGCGTGCGCGTGCTGGAACTCATCATGCTGCGGCTGCGCACATCGCGCGGTCTGCGCCTGCGGGCCTACCGCGATGTCACGGGCCGCGACTTTCTCCGCGACCACCAGCGGCTCATCCAGGCCCTGCACGAGAACGGCCTGATCCGCATCCGCAACGGCTATCTGCGGCTCACGCGCAGCGGCATGCTCGTGTCCAACGCGATCATTTCCAATCTGTTTGAACGCACCGAGGCCGTGCTGGAGCGCGAGCCGCTCCCCGCGGACGGCGCGCCGTCCCCGCGGGCGGCCATGCCCGCCGCGCCGTTGCCCGCGAAAGACCCGCGGGGACCGGAGATCCGTCCCGTGGTCTGGCCCACGGCCTGAGCGCCGGCAGCCGCGGTTCCTTCGCGGGCGCTGTTCCCTGCGGGGGCGTATACCGTCAGCGCCGGGAGGAAAGCGCCTGCATCACCTCGGTGGCCTCGGGCTGGTCGGGGTCGCCCTGAAGGGCGCGGATGGCGAGTTCCTCGGCCTTGTCGCGCTTGCGCCAGTCCCAGTACATCTTGGCCATCTTGCCGAAGGTGTTGGGATGGCCGCCGAAGGTGCGGAGGATGGCCTTGTAGACATTCTCGGCGCGCTCATATTCCCGCAGCTCCGTCCACGCGGCCACGGCGCCGGTATAGGCGGCGGAAGCGCGCGGTTCGTGCTCCATGGATTCCTCATACATTTCTGCGGCTTCCACCAGCTGCCCCGCGGCCGCGAAAATCTGGCCGAGCTGGACGCGGATGCCTTCCTCCTCGCTGAATTCCTCGGCCACGCGCTTGAGGAAGGCGCGTCCCTTGGCGTACTGGCCGTCATTGAGCAGCTGGATGCCGGTCTCGATGAGGCTTTTCTTGCGTTCCAGCCGCGCCTCGGCCTCGCGGCGCACCTTTTCCTCGGCCTCATTGACCATGATTTTTGCCAGCCCCTCAAGCACAGTGGCGATGGCGGCTTCCTTGCCCTGCTGGTAGGGGATGCTTTTGGGCTTGCCGCTGTGGGTGGGGTCAAGCAGGGGCTGCATGGCCTGATGGTGGGCGAGGGCGCTGAGAAATTCGCAGATCTGGATGTCCATTTCGGCGCGGGGGCCGCGCATGAGCTGGACCCCGGCGTACTGCCGCAGGGCCGTGCTCATGGCGCCCAGGGCGCGGGTGACTTCGTTGCGGCGCAGGTATCCGTTGGCGCGGGCGATATTTTCGCGCAATTCCTTGGGGGCGACTTTGAGCATGTCAGCGGTTCTCCCTCCAGGAGGCCGTGACGGCCTCCCCGTGTTGTTCCAGCAAGTGCAAAACCCCGCGCGGCAGCAGGGCCGCCGGCGGCCTGCCGGAAAGCCATGCCGCCCGGATCTCCGAAGCGCTCACCGCCTGCGGCGGCAGGGGCAGGAGCAGGGTCTCGCCGCCGCCGGGCAGGAGCATGCGCGAGGTGGACAGTGACGGCGCATGCGGCCCTTCCGGGGGCGGGGGGGGCGCCTCCCGCGCGCCCGGCCAGTGCTTGCGCGTCACGGCGCGGAAGGCATCGGCGTCGGCCACGTTGCCGCGCGGCGCCACAACGAGCCGGCACAGCCC
>URHE01000027.1 GCA_900547595.1 uncultured Desulfovibrio sp. | reverse complement strand
GCGTCTGCTCTCGCAGCCGCCAGAGCGTTACGCAATTTCATTGCGAAAACGCTCTTGCCCCGGACCGGGGCCGACCTTTCACCGGAGGCAGCGATCCGCTGCCTCCGGCGCGTGCGACGGGAACCCCTCATGCCCATGTTCCTGGCGGTGCTGACCGTTGAATTCAGCCTGGACGGCAACGACAATCTCAAGGCCAAGCGACGCGTGGCCAACAGCCTGAAGCAGAAGGCGCGCAACACGTTCAACGTGGCCATTGCCGAGGCGGGCACCGAGGACAGCCTCACCCGCCTCCGGCTGGCGGTCGTGTCCGTTTCCAACAGCGAACGCCATCTGCGTTCGCGCATGGACAAGTGCTGCCTCATGCTTGAGGCCGTCTCTCCCGAAGAAATGATCGACAGCGAGGTGGAGATTTATGCCGCTGATTGACGCCGTGCCCGAAAAATGGCGCGGCGATGCCCTGCGCGTGGCCGGGGCCGTGCGCGGTATGGACCGTGTGCTCATCGCGGCGCACGTCAATCTGGATGGCGACGCCCTGGGCTCCATGGCCGCCGCCGGGTACCTGCTCGGGGCCCTGGGCCGGGAATTCGCGCTGTACAGCCCCACGGGCCTGCCGGATACGCTGGCCTTTCTGCCGTTGCCGGGCAAGGTCCACACCAGTCTCGCGCAGCTGCCCTTCACGCCGGAGAGCGCCCTGTTCCTCGACTGTGACGAAGCCCACCGTCTGGGGGCGGAACTGGCGCCGCGCGCGGGGGACGTTCCCAGCGTCAATATCGACCATCACCTCGGCGGCCCGGGCATGGGCAGCATCGCCAACTGGGTGGACCCCGGGGCCGCCGCCACCGCCGAGCTGATGCTTTGCCTGGCGCTCGCCCTGGAGCAGCCGCTCACGGGCCCTCTGGCCGATTCCGTGGCCCTCGGGCTGATCACCGACACCGGCGGTTTCTGCCACGGCAATACGGATGCCGATGTTTTTGAGCTTTGCGCCCTGCTGGCGCGGGGCGGCTGCCGCATCTCGGATCTGCGCGAGCGGCTGGACAGCGGTTGGCGCATGGGCCGCCTGCGCCTCTGGAGCCGGCTGCTGGGGCGCGTGCGCCTGGCCTGCGATGAGCGCGTGGCCATGTGCCCGGTCTTTCAGGAAGATTTGCAGGAATGCCATGCCTCCCGCGAGGAGATGGAAGGCATGGTGGACTGGTTTCGCCGCATCCGGGGCGTCCGGGTGGCGGCCCTGCTGCGCGAGGAAGGGCCGGGATCCTGCAAGTTCAGCCTGCGCTCGCGCGGCGGCGTGGATGTGCGCGCCATGGCCATGGCCCTTGGCGGCGGCGGCCACCGCAATGCCGCGGGCGGCTCCATTGACCTGCCCATGGCCGCGGCCGAGGCCGTCCTGCTGGAAACCGTGGGCGCGGCGCTGGCCGCCCGTGACGCGGAGGCGCGCTGATGGCCCCTTTCTTCCGGCATGCCGCGCGTGACGGGCTGCACGGTTGCGGCGTTCTTGCCGCTGTCCTTTTCACCGTCTGGGCGGGACTTTTCTGCCCTGGCGGCGCGGCCCGCGCCGTGCCCCCGGACAGCGCGCGCCTCACGCCCGTGGTGCGCGCCGTGCGCGCCGCCGCGCCCGCGGTGGTCAATATCACCAGCGCCCGCTTTGCGGAGCGCGGGCGCCTTTCGCCGCTGGAACGGTTTTTCGGCCCGCTGCCCGACCGGCTGGAGGGCGGCGCCCGCCAGAAGCGCGTGAGCCTCGGCAGCGGGGTCATCGTGGACGGTGGCCGGGGGCTCGTGCTCACCAATGCCCATGTGGTGGCCGGCGGTGACGAGATCATGGTCCACCTTCAGGACGGACGCGAGTTTCCCGCGCGCATCCTGGGCGCGGAGCCGGATTTTGACCTGGCCGTGCTGGAGATACGGGGCGCCTCGGGCCTGCCCTCGGCGCGGCTCGCCGATGCGGGCGACCTCATGCCCGGCGAGACGGTGATCGCCATCGGCAATCCCTTCGGCTTCACGCATACGGTGACGACGGGCGTCATTTCCGCCCTGGGGCGTTCCATCCGCAACGAGGGGGGCATGCTCACGGACCTCATCCAGACGGACGCGGCCATCAACCCCGGCAACAGCGGCGGCCCGCTTCTGGACCTGGACGGGCGCCTCATCGGCATCAATACCGTGCTGGACGCGCGGGGCGAGGGCATCGGCTTCGCCATTCCCGCGGGCAAGGCGCGCCGTGTGCTGGATGACATCATGGCCGGGAGCCGCGCGGCGCCGCTCTGGCTCGGCCTGCTCGGGCAGGATGTGGACGGCCGCACGGCGCAGGCCCTGGGGCTGGAAGCGGCGGGCGTGCTTGTCCGCGAGGTGGTGCCGGGCACGCCGGCGGCAGACGCGGGCATCGAGCCCGGGGATGTCCTTGTGCGCCTGAACGGCATGGCGCTCCGCGACGGGCGCGACCTTGTCAATGCCCTGCGCAACCAGACATCCGGGGAGCGGGTGCGCGTTGCCCTGCGCCGCGCCGAAACCGCGCGCACGCTCGACCTGACGCCCGCGCCGCTGGATGACGCCGCCGCGCGCCGCCTTCTGGAACGCCGCTGGGGCTTTGACGTCAGGGAAGGCAAGGGCGGCCTTGTGGTGGCCACGGTGCGGCCCGACGGCCCCGCGCCCTTTCTGCGGCCCGGGGACGGCGTGGCCGGCGCGGCGGGGCGGCGCGTGCGTTCCCTGAAGGAGCTGCTGGAAGTGTTCCGGCGCGAGCGCCTGGCGCCGGAGGCCGTCCTGCAGATCGTGAGGGACGGCCGCGTCTATCAGGCGCGGATCGTGCCCTGAGCCGGGCGACGGGAAGCCGGAAGAAATGTCCCGGCTACTTGACAGGCTCTTCCCGGAAAGCTATGCCTTGCTGGCGGAGGAGAAGCTCCGCAAAAGCGGAACATCAAATTTCTGGAGGAAACAATGGGCTACAATGTGACCGTCGATACCGACAAGTGCGTGGGCTGTGGCGAATGCGTGGATGTCTGCCCCGTGGAAGTCTATCAGCTGAAGGACGGCAAGTCCGAGCCTGTCAACGCCGACGAATGCCTCGGCTGTGAATCCTGTGTCGAGGTGTGCGAGAGCAACGCCATCACCGTGGAAGAGCAGTAGTCCGTCCCTGCGGGGAACCCCCGCGGAGATCCATTCTGGAGCGCCGCCGGACCGCATGCCCGGTGGCGCTTGCCGTTTCCGCTCCCCGCCCCGTGGCGGGGAAGGAAGCGCGCTGTCCCGCATCCACATTCCGGCCAGGAGCATCGGCAGGAAATCCCATGATCCCAGACCTCAGCCCCATATTCGCCCGCTATGCCGTCCTGCGGGACGAGGCGGACGCCGTCTTTGCCCGCGTTGCCGCGCAATATCCGGAGTGCGTGACCTGCCGCGAAGGTTGCAGCGATTGCTGTCATGCGCTCTTTGATCTTTCCCTGGCAGAGGCAATGGCCGTCAATGCCGCGTTCAACGCGGCCTTCGGGCATGGGCGCGAGCGCTCGGAGATATTGACGCGCGCTTCGCAGATCGACCGCGCCCTCACCCGGCTCAAGCGGGAGATGTTCCGCGCGGAAAAGGATGGCGAAAGCCCGGAGGCCATCATGGCCAGAGCCGCCGCCCTGCGTGAGCCGTGCCCGCTGCTTGGCCCGGACGGCCGCTGCCTGCTCTACGCCGCGCGGCCCATCACCTGCCGCCTTTACGGCATCCCCACGGCCATCGGCGGCCAGGCCCATGTCTGCGGGTTTTCCCGCTTTGACAAGGGGCAGTCCTATCCTACGGTGCAGCTTGACAGGTTCCAGGCGCGGCTGGACGCCCTCAGCCGCGAGATCGCCGAGACCGTGGAATCCCGCTTTTCGGAGCTTGCCGAGGTCTATGTGCCGCTGTCCATGGCGCTGCTCACGCGCTACGACGAGGACTATCTCGGCATCGGCCCCGCCAGGCCGGAAGAGTGAGCCATGAGCGACGCTGATTCCCGCATTCCGGCATCCGCGCCCGGCGCCATGGCCGCGCGCCTTTTCGCGGAGGAGGTCCCGCGCGAGCTGAGCGCCGAAGAGGCGCGCCTCAAGCGGGAAATCTATGAAAAGATGCATCCGCGGCGCCGCAAATTCGTGGACCGTCTGGGCTATGACCTCTGGGACCCGTTCCAGAAACCCAATGATCCTCTGGACATCCGCACGGACAGAAGCCAGCGCACGGCCCAGGAACTGATCGACGCCTTTTCGCGCGCCGCCGGCGCGGCCTCGCGCGACCGGTCCTACCGCGCGGGCGTGGCCCAATGCGCCCTGGGCATCATCAACAAGGACGAAAAATATCAGGGCATTTTCGATTTCTGCCTCTGGTATCATGAGCTCCTGAAACGGGAGGGACACCTGTCATGAAAGAACGCTACGACGATATTGACGAATATATCGCGGACCTCAAGGCCGAGATCGCGGTCAATGAAAAGTGCGCCAACCACTATTACAATCTGGGGCTGGCCCTTTTGAGCAAGCGCGACTTCGTGGCCGCGGAGGAGGCGTTCCTCGCGGCGCTGCGCAATTCCCCCCATCTGGCCGAGGCGTATGTCCAGCTGGGCGGCATCTGCCTCGAGCGGGGCGACCTTGAGGGCTGCCTGCGCTACAACGAGGAGGCCGCCAATTCGCGGGCCAAATTTCCCATTCCCCAGAGCAATATCGCCTTTGTCCACCTCCAGCGCGGCGAACCGGACAAGGCCATCGAGGCGCTCAGCAAGGCATTGAAATGGGATCCGGATTTTCTTCAGGCCAAAAATGCCCTGGCGACGGCCCACTTCATGAAGCGCGAGCTCGACACGGCGGAACAGCTCTGCCGGGAGATTCTTGCCAGGGAACCGGGCTTTGCCCCCGCGTGGAACAATCTCGCCCTGACGCTCTTTGAGCAGGGGCGCGCCGCCGAGGCGGGCGAAGCCGCCGACAAGGCCCTGGAACTCGGCTTCGAGGTTCCCGCGGGCTTTCTGGAGGAACTGGCGGCCGCGCGCGGATAGCCGATGCAGACCGCATGCTCCGCTTCGGCTGGGCAGGCGGCACTCGTTGCGGAGCAGCACCGGGACCGGACGCGCCGGACGTTCGGCCCGGTGTTGCGCGTTTCCGGGCACGGAGCGTGGGGATATTTTGCAGGCACGTTTCTTGCTAGATTGACGGCGGACTGACAGCGGGCGGACATTTCTGCCGTCCCGCCTTTTCGACGCAAGGAGCCTGTCATGGAAGTGCAATTCCGCAGCCGCAATCACGATCTCGGCGTTTTTTTCCCCACCTTTCAGGAGCGTGTCAACGCCATGCTTCCGGCCGGGAATCGCGCCGCGGATGCCGCCACCTCTGCCGCGCCCGTGCTGGACACCGTGGAGGAGCTGCCCGTCACGCCGCATTATCCCGATAATGAGGAAGTGCGCATGACGCTTGCCCGGGTGGAAGAGGAAGCCGTGCTCCAGAGCGAAGAGCTGGTGCAGGCGCATTCCGGCCTCAATGAACAGCGCGTTGCCCGCCTGCTCGGCCTGCTGGACGACTAGGGCCTTTTGCCGAGGAAACTGTCTGCACGACAGAGAGTTTCCTCTGTCGCGATCCGCAAGGCTCGCCAACGACTGCGCCAACGGGCGGAGCCGCTGACGGCTACCGCATTTCGCGTCCGGAACACGGTCTGGACGCTCAGCCGGCGCGGGCGCCTGCCCGCAAAAGCGGACACCGCAACGTTCGCCAGGGCTGTCATGTCCCGTGGCGGGAGCGGCGCTTCCGTAATCCCGCCGGGTGGCGGCGCGGCATCGGTCCCGGTGCGGTCTCCGCAATGAATGTCTGCCGGAAGGGCGGGGTTTCCTTGCGGTATTGCCGGGAAATGCTGCGCAGCGCTTGACAGCTTCGGAGGGAAAGCGTAGCTTGGCCTTCTTCGAGCGGGAGTAACTCAGTGGTAGAGTGCAACCTTGCCAAGGTTGAAGTCGCGGGTTCAAATCCCGTCTCCCGCTCCACCAGTCTTTTTGCGGGAATAACTCAGCGGTAGAGTGTCAGCTTCCCAAGCTGAAGGTCGCGGGTTCAAATCCCGTTTCCCGCTCCAGAGAGTTCAAAGGGTCAGGCGGAAGTTTCCACCTGACCCCTTTTTGTTGGCCGCGGACCGGGCTCAGGCCCGGCATGTCCGCAGCGTTTCTCCGGCCACGAGCTGCAGAAAGGCGGCGCGTTCCTCGGGGGTCGACTGCGTTATTCCCCCGAAATTGTGCCATGCGGCGTTGCCCATGCCCACGGCGGCGAAAACGTGCGCGGGCAGGTAGTCGGCGAAATAGGCCGAGAAACATTCCGTCGGCGCCTCGGACGTGGTGAAGAGGGTCGTGTGGCCGATGCGCAGTTTCGGCAGGAGGCACCCCTCCGGCGAATAGACCCAGGAGAAGTCTTTCAGCAGGACCTTGTCGTGAAAGCCCTTGACAATGGCGGGTTCCGTCCCCCACCACACGGGATAGACATAGATGATCCGGTCCGTCCTGCCCAGAATCTCCATATACCGTTGCGCCAGGGCATCGCAGGTGCGGCCCTGTGAATACAGGGCCAGTTCCGGCGCGCGGACGGCGGGGTCAAAGCCGTCCGCATACAGGTCGATGAGAGTGTAGGCGGCGTTTTCCCCGCGCAGGGTGTCGATGACGGTTTGCCTGATGGCGGCGTTGAAACTCCTGTCATACGGATGGCCATACACGATGGTGATCATGCGTTCTCCCTGTTTTCGGGCTGAAGGGGTCGGCTCCAGAAAAGGTTCTGGACAGGCACGGTCACGGCGCGCAGCCACGCCTGCGCGGCCCCGCTTTCCGGCGCGGCCCCGGGCGGCTGCGGGAGCCGCAGGCTCCGCCAGCGGGTGGCATACCACGGGAAGGTGAGCGCCAGCGCCGCATGCAGGGCATGCCGCGCGGGCACGAGCAGATCCTCCGGGCGGCTGGCGGAACAGTCCTCCCCGGGCGCGCAGCGGCGGTCAAGCACGAGATAGCGCCGGCAGGCAAGCGGCCGCACGGGATATACGGTGCAGCCGCCCTCCAGCAGAAAGGGGCACGGTCTCCGTAACGGAGACGGCTCGTCCCGAAGCCAGGTCAGGTGGCGCGCCTCAAGGCGGGCGCGGCTGTCTCCGTCGGCGCGGAAACGCAGCCAGACGCGCATGAGCAGGAATTCCAGCGGTGTGACCGGGATGGGCTGCCGGCAGCAGACATCGCAGCCGGGGCCGCAGGCCAGGCTGCGCCCGTTCCGCGCCGCCGCCTCCACAGCCGCTGCCACGCTGGCGTCCACCAGGGCGCAGCCTTCGAGCAGGAGGCTCGCGCCGGGCAGGCTCCGCTCCAGCGCGGCATCGTGGTGGCGGTCGCTTGAGCATTTTGCTGATGAAAATATCTGTCTTACAGATATTTTCATCAGATTTCGCCGCCTCCATTTCCCCGCAGGCGGGACAAGCGGCGGAAAAGCGTGGTTTTCCGCCTTATTACGGCGCGGGCGTCTGCTCTCGCAGCCGCCGGAGCGTTCCGCAATTTCATTGCGACAACGCTCTATTCCCCCGCCTCGGCGGCGTCGGTCTTTTTCTGGTACAGAGCATTCATCTGATGGTAATAGCCAAGCATGAAGCGCCCCTGATCGGCCAGGGACAGTGTGGCGGGGAAGTCGTCCACATCCCCGAGGATGGCGCCCATGCACTTCCCGCACATGGCTTCATAGGCGCTCCCCCTGGCCTTTTTCGCCTTGGTCACATGGTGGTGATGAAGGCGCAGCAGCCCGGGAAAGACCAGGAGCGGCGTCGCCGAGGCGGCGCCGATATAGCGCTCGCGCAGGGTGGCGTTGATCTCCTTGCCCAGCGCGTCCTTCTGCGTCTTTTCCAGCAGGGCGAACGCCCTGCCGAGGCGGTAGCCCACGTTCCGCGTTTTCTCGTTCACTGTCTCCATGTCATCTTCCTCCTGACGATTGCGGCACAGATAGGCCTTGATGAGCGCCGCCCGGAAATAGTTCACCCTTTTGTCCGCATGGATGCGCTGTAGAAGCGCGGCAAACACGTTTTCGGGAAACCGGCCCCCCGACAGCAGGCACCGGGCCAGTTGCCCCCCCAGTTCCGGCGGCACGTTTTCGCTCCTGCCCTGGGCCGCCAGCTCCCGCAGCAGTTGCCAGAGCGGCGGAAATTCCGGCTCCGCATCCGGGAACCGGCGTTCAATGGCCAGATTTTCATACCAGCGGCCCACATGCCTGAGCAGAACCTCCAGCGTCGCCGTCAGCCAGAAACGCACGCTGAGCCGCGCGGCATTGGGCGCCAGACCCAGGACGTAAAACCGGGCACCGGCATCCAGCTCCCTGTCGGCCTCGTTGAGCGGGCAGCCGTCGCGCAGGGCCCGCAGGATGCCTCGCACCCGGTCGATCTGGTCAGCGTCCTGCACGGCCCCCTCCCCGCCGTCCGGCGCGGCCCCGGAGGGCGGCGCAAAATCGAAAAAGCGGCCGAACAGTGTTTCCGCCGGGCTTGCCCTGTCGGCCCAGAAAACGATGCTGGTGTCGCCGATGCGCACGGCCTGCCGGTGCTCGCGCCGGAGCAGATGATTCAGGGCCGAGGTATAGGCGCGGGCCGCATCGGAGGAAACCGGGGCATTGGCATTCTGCTCCTTGCCATAGGAAGTGAACGAAGGGCAGTTGAAGGAGACCAGCGCCGCGCCGGAACTCTGCGCGCCGGTGACGCCCTTGATGGCGGGGTGAACCAGCGCGATGGGCCCTGAACGGCCGGTCACAAGGCAGACGCCCGCCGCTGTCGCTTCTTCCCCTTCGTCCACGGCATCCAGCCAGAGCGCTTCCAGAGCATCGTCTTCGTGCAGAAAGTGGTTCTCGCCATCCAGCCTGAAGACGACATTGCTGTCCAGCAGGGCATCGCGAAGCTCCAGCGCCGCGAAGCGTTGCGGATCCCATGTGTCAAGAAAGGCCAGCAACGCCCTTGCCTGAATGCCTTCGCACCTCGCAAGCAGTTTCTCGTGCAGGGCCCGAAACGCCGCAAAGGTTTTCGCCGCCCGTTCGGCGTTTCCCTTGCCGTCAACGCCGAGCGCATAGCCGGTATTGTCCCAGAGGAAATTGGCGGCAATGCCGGACGTCCGTTTCACGGCGGCGGGAACAAAGCGACGCACGGGGCGTCCCTTGCCGTCGCGCAGATCCTCCACGCGCACCAGCGCCCCGTCCGCCGCAATGACCAGCGCAAAGGATATCTGCTCCGCCGTCATGCCCCGCGGCGGCATGCCGGACGCGGGGTTGGCGGCCATGCGCTCGTAAAAGCGGCACAGTTCGCTCAGATATGACGACACAGCGACGCCTCCTTGCAGCGGGCCACATCAATGATGCCCTTCTCCAGCCGGGGCCGGTAGAACATGGGCCGCATGCCGTTGGCAAAATCCATGTCGTACAGCATGAGGCCGAGGTCGCGCGGGGCGTCATTCGCCAGCGCGGACACCGGAACCGCCGCATCCTCTTCCAGCAGGGAGAAAAAGGCCGGAAACTCCCGGCAGCCAAGACAGGGCTGCTGAAAGCATTCGCCATTTCGCGCCCGCCGGCGGAAAATGTCGCTGTGCTTGCCCTCATTGTCGTCAGGGCCGGCCTTTTCCGTCAGCACAAAATGGGCCTCGATGACATAGGCGACATCCCGAAGGACAAGGGAGGCCCGCTGCTGCCGCGTTTCCTCGACGAAAAGCGCAAGCGGCGCGCCATTTCTGGCAGCTCCCCTGACTGTTGACGCTGTTGGTCCTTTCTGCGAAACCTCATTGCGCCGGATACTGTCAAAAATTATGGGATTCAGGACGTGTATCCTGTCGATGACCCACATGATGGCCGGTTTCCAGTGGATAGCTTCAAGGATCCCTCTGGCCGCCGATGGCGTCGGCACATCATACGAGATACGTTCTGCTTTACTCTCCGGTCTTGTGAAAAGCGCGTAGTTTCCCTCAACATGGAGCCTGACTCCTTTCATGGAGCCTCCCTGGCAAAGGTTCTTTCATCGCAGTGCCGCGACCCGCGCGCAAACACTCCATGAAGCATGGATTGCACCGCCGACGCTTCCGGCATGCGGGGGGCGCCGCACAGACAGCGCCCCCCGGCCCCGTGCCGCGGCGTTTGCATACTCTCCCAATATTTCAATCCACGCCTTCCCATAAAAAACTATATCCAAAAATCTATTTACACGACACACAACTTCCCTGGGAAGGCGACACGTCCTCCTATCGCGCCCGGCGTCGCGCGTCAACAATTTTTTATTGGAAGAGTATGTAAAACAGTTTCAGTAGAGCAGATCCGCCACCGGCACGCCATCTTCCAGAGTCACGTCCAGCCCGGTTTTTTCGCTGTAGCCCACGCCGCCGCTGAGCACCTGGAGAAAGCCGTTCCGCGTCTCGATGCGGCCATCCGCGCGCATGCGCTCCAGCTCATGCCGGTACACCTGGACGCTGTGCCGCTGGAGCCGCCGCAGCGTGGACGGCGCAAACGCGCCGTATGGCTCCGCCTGCCGGAGCAGCTCCGCCGCTTCGCCCTGTTCGATGATGACGCTCACCGTCTCATCCCCGATAAAGCGGAAGCGCCGCGCAATACGCGCAAACTGGAACTGCCAGATGCCCACGCTGCTCCCCCCGTCCACCGAGGTCAGCTTCAGGATGCCCTCCTCATCGAGGTCGCTTGCCGAATAGAGGTGTTCAAAATAGGCGCGTATGGTCTCGGGAGAAAAGAGTCCTTCCGCCCGCGCCACCCGGTCAAAGGCGGCGCGGCGGCGGTTCAGCTCCGCGGCGCGCGCGGGCGCCGCGCGGGAGGACGCAAAACAGACGACGCTCCCCTCCCTGTCCCCGCCCTCGCGGTTGCAGCGGCCCGCCGCCTGCGCGAGCACATCAAGGCCGTTTTTCTCGCGCATGACCACCGGAAAGCTGATGTCCACGCCGCACTCGATGAGGGAGGTGCTGACCACCCGGCAGGGCAGGCCCTCCGCCAGCCGCCGCCGCACCGTGGCAAGGACCCTGGTCCTGTGTTCCGGGGTCATGCGCGCGCTCAGATGGAAGTCCGCGTCGCCGCCGTCCAGAAGCGCAAACAGCTCCCGCGCATACCTGCGGGAATTGACGATGCACAGCGCCTGACGCTCGGCCCTGAGGGCTTCGGCCAGTTCCGCATCGTCCATGGCCTCCTTCCTGCATTCCACCCGCGCCCGTTCAAAGATCCGGAACAGCGCGGGCGAAACGGCGGCAGGAACGATCTCGCGGACATCTTTCGGCGGCAGCCCCTCCTCGAGAAACGGCGCGCGCATCAGGGCGGGCTGCGTGGCGGTGCAGAGTACCACGGAACTGCCGTACCGGCCCGCGAGCAGCTTCAGCGCGGCAAGGCACGGCGCCACAAGGGGAACGGGGAGCATCTGGACTTCATCAAGGATGATGACGCTCCTGGCCATATTGTGCAGCTTGCGGCACCGTGAGGGCCGATTGTCGAACAGGGACTCGAAAAACTGGACGGAGGTGGTGACAATGACCGTGGCATCCCAGTTCTCCGTACTGAGTTTGTAGGCCAGATCCGCGTCGCCGCCGTCCTCCGCGCCGGCTCCTTCCGAGCTCAGGTAGTTGCTGTGGTGTTCAAGGACGGCATCCTTGCCGAGCGCCTCCCGGAGCGCATCGGCGTTCTGCTCGATGATGCTCGTGTAGGGAACCACAAGAATGACGCGCCGCAAATCGTGCCTGCGCGCATGCCGCAGGGCAAAGGCCATGGATGACAGGGTCTTTCCGCCCCCGGTGGGCATGGTGAGCGAAAACAGGCCGGGCCGTTCCTCCGCTGCCGCCATGCAGCGCCGGAGCAGGAACTGCCGCGCCAGACGGATGGCCCCGCGCCGTGCGGCGGTGCCGCACGCCGTTTCCGCCCCGGCATGCAACGCGGCCTCCTCCACGGCTGCCTCGCGGAGAAAGCCCCGGCCCTCCAGATACCGGAAAAAACCCTCCTCAAGCGTCGCCAGCGCGGGCCACGCCGGGCGCAGCTCATGCCGTTCCCGCGCGCAGAAACGCTCCGTGTCCAGATAGTCCGCATCCACGAGGCAGGAAAACAGCATCCGCAGCAGAAAGGCCGTGGCAAAGGCGTCAGGGCGGCGTCCCTCCGGACACATGAGGGGCGCCAGCTCCGCCAGGATCGTCTCCATGGGGGGCAGCGGGGCGGCGCTCGCCGCGTTCCAGTCCGGCACAGCCCGCAGCCGCGCGCCGGAGAGGCGGGAAACCAGCGTGCCGCTTTCCGCCTGACTGCCAAAGTCCGCCATGCCGCCGTGATGCCCAAGGAGCGGATAGGCCAGAAGCTGCGCCAGTCTCACTCCATCTCCGGCATGCGGCCCCCTGGCCCATTCCCGGAGAAGATACAGGTAGGCCGCGGAGGTGTGATCGACCTTTCCCCCCCTGGTGCGCAGACGGTTCTGAAAACTTTTGGAACGCTTGCCGGTATCGTGAATCTTGCCCAGAAGCGCGGCGGTTTTGGGCGCCCCGAAGGCGGCAAATGCTTCCGCGAGCTCCGCCACACCGCTGTGATGCGCATCCAGCGGCTGCCAGAGCTCTTCCGGTTTGTCAGAAAGCGAGTGGGCGTACAGCATGGGAACGCTCCCGGTTTTTCCGAAAAAGCGAAGACGACAGGGAAAACCGTGCGTGTTGACAACGGTTATGAACCGATTTTAACGTAACGAAAACAAGGTTTCAAGATGCGCCGCGATCCGGCAACAGGTTTCCTGACACAATATCAGGAGGAAACAGCATGGAATACAGATGCAAAGTCACCGTAATCGACAAAAAGCTCTATCCGGAACTTCAGAAGGAGTACTGCGCCATCCCGCACAGTGGAAAATGCCCGTGCTATAACGTTGGGGACGAATTCCTCTTCTGCCGCAATGCGGAACGGGACGATTTCTGGCACATGGGGGCGGGCACGCTGATCCGCTCCGGAAACGCCGATGCCGACACCACGCCGCCGCCGGGGACGATGCATTGCGGCGAGGCGGGCGTTCCCCACTGTTCCGAAGCCTGGGATGCCATCAGCCGTTACATCTATGCGGCATTGCAGGGCGGCAGCATCATGCGCGGCTGGATGCGGGACGAGCGCGTCATGATCGCCTGCTGCAATGACGGCACCCGACCGGTCATCTTCAAAATCGAAAGGATCGACGTGGCGTGAACGCCCCGAAAGCCGCAAACAGAAACTCCGGCGCCGCGCCGGCGGCACCGGAGTACACTCTCCACCCAGGGGCAGGCTCCCGGACCAGCCGGGAGCGCTACAGAAAATCCGGGTCGGCGGCGGCCTTGCCCCCGGCGAGCATGATGCGCACATAATGGAGGCCGTGCTCGTCCACGGGGATGATGGGGAACGAGGCGCGGCAGCCGTCGCAGGTGATCATGCGCGGTTCGGTGGGCGCCACCACGGGCACATGCCGCCCGCACTGCGGGCACTGGTAGAAAAAGAGGATCTCCATGCCGTCCGGCGCGACGGGCGCCTGGGGCCGGGCGTTATTGCGTTCAGCCACGGACGGCTCCCTCCCGCGCGAGGTTCCCGCCGGTCATGGCGCTGGTGGGTTCAAGGCCCCAGAGCCGCAGCAGGGTGGGCGCCACATCGGCCAGTTTGCCGTCCGCCAGCGCCGTCACCGCGCCGCCCGGCTCGATGAGGATGCAGGGCACGGGATTGGTGGTATGCGCCGTGTGCGGCCGGCCGTCCGGCGTGAGCATGACCTCGCAGTTGCCGTGATCGGCGATGATGAGCATGCGGCCGCCCCGGTCCTCCACGGCCCGCACCATGCGGCCCACGCATTCGTCCACCACGGCGCAGGCTTCCTCGGCGGCCTCAAGGTTGCCGGTATGGCCCACCATGTCGCCATTGGCGAGATTGCAGACCACAAAGTCATAGACGCCGCTGTTCCAGGCTTCCAGAAACTTTTCCGTGACTTCGCGCGCGCTCATGGCGGGCTTGAGGTCATAGGTGGCCACATCGCGCGGGGAGGGCACGAGGATGCGGTCCTCGCCGGGGAAGGGCTCTTCCACGCCGCCGTTGAAGAAATACGTCACATGGGCGTATTTTTCCGTCTCCGCCAGACGCAGCTGGCGCATGCCCGCGCGGGATACCGCCTCGCCCAGGCCCTGCGTCACCGACTCCTTGGGAAAGGCCACGGGAAGGGAAAAGGTGGCGTCATACGGCGTCATGGAGGCCACGCCCGCGAGCTCGGGCACGCGGCCGCGGTCAAAGCCGGTAAAGTCCTTGCTGATAAAGGCGCTGACGATCTCGCGCATGCGGTCCGCGCGGAAGTTGAAGAAGAAGAGGCCGTCGCCGTCGGCCATGCCCGGCGCCTCGCCGGGTTCGCGGCCGCCCGTGATGAGCACGGGCTTGACGAATTCGTCGGTCTCGCCGCGCGCGTAGGAATCCCGCAGGGCCGTGACGGCGTCGGGCGCGGAAAGGCCCGCGTCGCTCACGCCATGGGCCAGCAGGTCCCAGGCTTCCCTGACGCGCTCCCAGCGCGTGTCGCGGTCCATGGCATAGAAACGGCCGATGAGGTCGCTGATGCACGTCTGCGGCTGGTCCCTGACGGCGGCCTCCAGCGCGGTCACAAACCCCTCGCCGCTCATGGGGTCCGTGTCGCGGCCGTCCATGATGCAGTGGATGCGCACCGGCACCCCGGCTCCGGCAGCCATGGCGCACAGGGCCTCCAGATGGCGGATATGGCTGTGGACGCCGCCGTCCGAGACCAGCCCGGCCAGATGGAGGCGGCCATTGCGGCGCTTCACGCGCTCAAGAAGGTCCGTGAGCACGGGGTTGGCCGTGAAGGAGCCGTCCTCCAGCGCGATGTCGATCCTGGTCATGTCCTGATAGACCACGCGCCCGGCGCCGATATTCAGGTGGCCCACCTCGGAATTGCCCATGTAGCCTTCGGGCAGGCCCACGGCCCGGCCCGACGCCGTGAGCCGCGAATGCGGGCGCCCCCTGAAAAGAGCGTCAAGATTGGGCGTGGCCGCGCGCAGGGGGGCGTCGCCCCTGTCGGCTTCGGCGCTGGAGGGGGCAATGCCCCAGCCGTCGAGAATGAGGAGCAGAGTCGGCGTCATGAATGGTCCTCCCTGGCGGAAACAGCGGCATGGGCGGCGCGGGACGGCGCGGCGCCGCCGCGGGCGGCGCGGCCCCACAGGTCCTCCAGCCGGTACAGCTCGCGCGCGGGCCCGAGCAGGATGTGGACGATGATGTCGTTGCAGTCCGCAAGTATCCATTGCGCGGCGGCGTAGCCCTCCAGGCGCAGGCACTCGAAGCCGCGCTCGCGGCAGAGTTCGGCCACGCCGTCGGCCAGGCTCTGGGCGTGACGCATGGAGCCCGCCGTGGCCACAAGCATGGCCTCGGCAAAGGCGTTTTCATCAAGCTCCAGCGTCACGACGTCTTCGGCCTTGTGGTCCTCAAGAAAGGCGCGCAGCGCCTCCAGCCGGCCTGCAAGGGGGACGGCGCGTCCGGCGGGGGTCCCGGGGGAAAGGGCGGTCCCGGCGGCTGCGCCGGGGGACATCTCGGGGGTCCCTGTGGGGACGGAAACGGCGGTATCCTTCATGGGCGCCCTATACCCCAAAGCAGGGCCAAGGGCAATGGTTTGCGCCCTTCCGCGCCCGGGGGACGCCGGGCGCCCGTATTGACCGCGGCCACGCATTGGGGCATAGGGCAAAGAGACATTTGGCCGTTTTTCCGCGAACGATCCCGCAAAGATTCCGCGCGGAATTTTTGCGCCCAGACACGAGGAGCAAGCCGTGCTGTTCAATATCCGCCAGGAGACCCTGCCGAGGGAGGAGCTGGAGGCGCTGCAACTGCGCCGCCTCCGCGATGTCTGCAACCGCGCCTATGCCAACGTGCCCTTTTACCGCGCCGCGTTCGACGAGATCGGCCTGACCCCGGCGGACATCAAGAGCCTGGACGATGTGCGCCACCTGCCCTTCACCGAAAAGCAGGACCTGCGCGATCACTACCCCTACGGCCTCTTCGCGGTGCCGCGCGAGAACATCGTGCGCCTGCACGCCTCCAGCGGCACCACGGGCAAGGCCGTGGTGTCGGGCTACACGGCGCGCGACCTCGACAACTGGGCGGAGCTCGCGGCGCGCAGCCTGTCAGCCGCGGGCGTCACCCGCTCGGACGTGGTGCATGTGGCCTACGGCTACGGCCTCTTCACCGGCGGCCTCGGCGCGCACGGCGGGGCCGAGCGCGTGGGCGCCACCGTGGTGCCCGCCTCGGGCGGGGCCACACGCCGCCAGGCGCAGCTCATGCGCGATTTCGGGGCCACGGTGCTCTGCTGCACCCCCTCCTTCGCCCTCCATCTCTGGGAGGCCGGGCAGGAGACCGGCGTGGACTTCCGCGCCCTGCCCCTGCGCATCGGCGTTTTCGGCGCCGAACCGTGGAGCGAGGCCATGCGCCGCGACATGGAGGAGAAGATGGGCATCACGGCCTGCAACATCTACGGCCTTTCCGAAGTCATGGGCCCGGGCGTGGCCATGGAGTGCGCCGATGCCAGGCAGGGCCTCCACATCTGGGAGGACCACTTCCTGCCGGAGATCATCGACCCCGTGAGCGGCGAGCGCCTGCCCGAGGGCGAGACCGGCGAACTGGTGCTCACCACCCTGACCAAGGAAGGCGTGCCCCTCATCCGCTACCGCACGCGCGACCTCACGAGCCTGGACTACACGCCCTGCGCCTGCGGACGCACCCATGCCCGCATCGCGCGGCTGGCGGGCAGAAGCGACGACATGCTCATCATCCGCGGCGTCAACGTCTTCCCGCAGCAGATCGAGACCCTGGTGCTGGAAAGCGACGGCCTGAGCCATAATTACCAGATCGTCGTGGACCGCGAGGGCAATCTGGACACCCTGGAAGTCCGCGTTGAGGTGGACGAGGCCAATTTCGCCGACGAGATCCGCAAGCTCCAGAGCCTTGAGCGCGGCCTTGCCAAGAATATCAAGGAATATCTCGGCGTGACCGCCCGCGTGCGCCTCATGGAGCCGCATTCCATCGAGCGCTCCGAGGGCAAGGCCAAGCGCATCGTGGACCGCCGCGCGGAGCGCTGACCCGCGCCTCCCGGCGCCTTCCGCGCACGCCGCCGGCACATGGCGGGGGACGCTTCCGGACGGAAATCCCCCGCGCGCCGCGTCCGGATTTCTGATTGCGCGCCCGCGCGGGCTGGAGTATGCTTGGGCGTCCCTCTCCCGGCAGCCACCGGCAGCTTCCGGCGAAATGCCGCCACGGACGCGTCGTGTCGCGCGATTTCGTCCGTCCCGGCGCGTCCTGGTCACATCGGCCTTCCGGCTCCGGGAGCGCGATGCTCCCCTGACGCCTTGCGCGTCGATCCGGCGGACACGCCCCAACCTTTCGGAGGAAACGCATGAAATTCGGCAAGACCCTCGCGCTCTTCGCGGCGCTTGTCCTGGGCTTCGGCGCCCAGGCCACCCTGGCGGCCGACGCCGCCGCGGACAAGGCCCCCATCAAGATCGGCGTCTACCTGCCGCTCACCGGCCAGAACGCCTTCGGCGGCCAGCTTGAGCTGGAGGGCGTGCGCCTGGCCCACAAGGAAATGCCCGAAGTGCTGGGCCGCCCCGTGGAGCTCGTGGTGGTGGACAACAAGTCCGACAAGGTGGAGGCCGCCAACGCGGTCAAGCGCCTCATCGAGCGCGACAAGGTCGTGGCCTTCATCGGCACCTACGGCTCCTCGCTGGCCATGGCCGGCGCCGAGATCGGCGAAAAGGCCAGGGTTCCCGGCGTGGGCACCTCCTGCACCAACCCGCTCGTGACCCAGGGCAAGAAGTACTACTTCCGCGCCTGCTTCATCGACCCCTACCAGGGCGCGGCCGCGGCCACCTACGCCAAGGAGAACCTGGGCTTCAACAAGGCCGCCGTGCTCATGGACATGACCAATGACTACGCCGTGGGCCTGTCCAACTTCTTCACCCGCTCCTTCAAGAAGCTCGGCGGCGAAGTGGTGGCCAACCTCAAGTACAGCTCCGGCGACCAGGACTTCACGGCCCAGCTCACCGAGCTCATCGCCAAGAACCCGGACATCGTCTTCATGCCCGCCTACTTCGCCGAAGGCGCCATCATCATGAAGCAGGCGCGCGAGCTCGGCGCCAAGTTCCGCCTCATGGGCGCGGACGCCATGGACAATCCGGACACGGTCAAGCTGGGCGGCAAGGCGGTGGAGGGCTTCCTGCACACCACCTTCCCCTATGACCCCACCATGGCCAACATGAGCGCGGAGGCCAAACGCTTCACCGAAGCCTGGAAGAAGGCCTATCCCGACAAGGATACCAACGTGAACGGCGCGCTCGGCTACAACTGCTACTTCCTCATCCTCGACGCCATCAAGCGCGCGGGCAAGGCCGAACCCGAGGCCATCGCCAAGGCCCTTGCCGAGACCGTGGAACTGCCCACCGCCCTCGGCAAGCTCTCCATCAACGCCACCCACGACGCGGAAATGCCCGTGGGCATCATCGAATACAAGGACGGCAAGCGCGTCTATGTGGGCGAAGTGACGCCCAAATAAGCGGCAGCGGCAGTTTCAGCGGCGCCCGCGCTCCCATCGGGGCCGGGCGCCGCGTTTTCCGCACCCCGCCGCAGAGGTGGCCCATGAGCTTTGAGATGTTTCTCCAGCACTGCTTCAACGCCCTGACCCTTGGCTCGCTCTACGCGCTCATCGCCATCGGCTACACCATGGTCTACGGCATTTTGCGCCTCATCAACTTCGCGCACGGCGACATTCTCATGGTGGGCGCCTACTTCATCTTTTTCGGCACCTTCGCCTTCGGCTGGCCCTGGGGCGTGGCCGCGGTCATTTCCGTCCTCGGCGCCGGGCTGCTCGGCGTGCTCATCGACCGGGTGGCCTACCGGCCCCTGCGCGACGCGCCGCGCATCTCCGCGCTCATCAGCGCCATCGCCGTCTCTTTTCTCATCGAGAGCCTGGCCGTGGTCATCTTCACGGGCCAGCCCCGGCCCGTGCTCCAGCCCGAATGGCTGACCAACGCCTGGCAGATCGGCAACCTGCGCATCACCCATCTGGCCGCCTTTGTGCCGGGCATGACCATCATCCTGGTCTGCATGCTGCTCTATATCGTCTACCGCACCAAGCCGGGCCTCGCCATGCGCGCCATCTCCAAGGACATCGAGACCACGCGCCTCCTGGGCGTCAGGGTGGACAACGTCATCGCCCTGACCTTCGGCCTGGGCTCGGCGCTGGCGGCGGCCGCGGGCATCATGTGGGCGCTGCGCTATCCGCAGGTGCACCCCTACATGGGCGTCATGCCCGGCCTCAAGGCCTTCATCGCGGCGGTATTCGGCGGCATCGGCTCCATCGAGGGCGCGGTGCTCGGCGGCGTGGCACTGGGCTTTGTGGAGATCATGACCGTGGCCTTCATGCCGGAGCTTTCCGGCTACCGCGACGCCTTCGCCTTCATCCTCCTCGTCCTCGTCCTGCTGGTGAAACCCACGGGCCTGCTCGGCGAGCGCATGGAGGAAAAAATCTGATGCGTTTCGACCGCAACACCCTCCTCAGCATCGCGGCCATGCTCCTGTTCGGCGTGGTCCTCTGGCAGGCCGAGGCGTTTTTGGGCGATTACCAGATATATATCGCCAAGCTCATCTTCATCAATATCATCCTGGCGCTCTCGCTCAATCTCATTTACGGGTTCACCGGGCTCTTTTCCCTCGGCCACGCGGGCTTTATCGCCATCGGGGCCTATGTTTCCGCGCTCTGCATCCTGCCGCCCGCGCAGAAGGAGATCATGTGGATACTGGAGCCCATCATCTGGCCCTTCTCCGACCTGCTCACGCCGTTCTGGGTCTCGGTGCTCGGCGGCGGCCTGTTCGCGGGCATCTTCGCCATCTTCATCGCCGTGCCGGTGCTGCGCCTGGGCGATGACTACCTCGGCATGGCCACGCTCGCCTTTGCCGAGATCATCCGCGTGCTCATCGTCAACGCCACGCCCATCACCAACGGCTCGCTGGGCATCAAGGGCATCCCCGGCCACGCCACGCTGCTGGTCTGCTACGGCTGGGCGCTGTTCACGCTCATCGTGCTGGCGCGCCTCTGCTACAGCAATTTCGGCAATGTGCTGCGCTGCATCCGGGACAACGAGATCGCGGCCAGCGTCATGGGCATCAATGTGTTCCAGTACAAGGTGCTCTCCTTCTGCATCGGCGCGTTTTTCGCCGGCATCGGCGGCGCCCTGCTGGGCAGCCACCTTTCGACCATCGACCCCAAGATGTTCAACTTCCTCCTGACCTTCAACGTGCTCATGTTCGTGGTGGCGGGCGGCCTGGGCTCGCTCACGGGCAGCATCCTCGGGGCCACGGTCATCACCATCCTGCTTGAATGGCTCCGCTTCCTCGAAGAGCCCATGGACCTCGGCATCGTGGAGCTGCCCGGCATCCCCGGCATGCGCATGGTGGTCTTTTCGGTGGTGCTGCTCGCCATCATCCTCAAGCGCCGGGAAGGCATCATGGGCACGCGCGAGCTGACCTGGAACCGCATCTTCGCCTTTTTCCGGCGGGGCGCGGGAAGGAGCAACGCATGAACGGCTTCGTCCTTCCCCAGCCCCCGGACTACGCCGGGGCCCTCCTGCTGGCGCGCGGCGTGACCATGCGTTTTGGCGGCGTCACCGCCGTGAGCGACCTCAGCCTCGCCCTGCCGGCGGGGGCCATCGCGGGCATCATCGGGCCCAACGGCGCGGGCAAGACCACGGTGTTCAACGTGCTTTCCGGCTTCTACACCCCGCAGGAAGGCGAGATCAGCTTCGGCGGCGCGGGCATCAGGGGCAGGCAGCCCTATGAGATCTGCCGCCTGGGCATGGCGCGCACCTTTCAGAATATCCGGCTCTCGCCCCAGATGACCGTGCTGGAAAACATCATGGTGGGCTGCCATGTGCGCCGCCACTGCCCCTGGTGGATGGCCCCCCTGGGCCTGCCGCGCTTTTACCGCGAAGAGGCGGAACTGCGCGCCAAGGGCCGCGAGCTGGCCGAGCGCGTCCACCTGGCCGACCAGCTGGACGAAACGGCGGGCAGCCTGCCCTACGGGGCGCAGCGCCGTCTGGAGATCGCCCGCGCCCTCGCCACGGAGCCGCGCCTGCTCCTGCTGGACGAACCCGCGGCGGGCATGAACCCGCAGGAAAGCCTTGAACTCATGCACTTCATCGGCCATATCCGCGACGAGTTCCGGCTCACCATCCTGCTCATCGAGCATGACATGAAGGTGGTCATGGGCGTGTGCGAATATATCTGGGTCATGGAGTACGGCGCGCTCATCGCCGAGGGCACGCCCGAGGCGGTGCGCAACGATCCCCTTGTCATCCGCGCCTACCTTGGCGAGGACGTGGCGGTGCACCATGCTTGAAATCAAGGACCTTCACGTCCGCTATGGCGGCATCCAGGCGGTCCAGGGCGTGAGCCTCTCCATCCCGCACGGGGCCATCGTCACCCTCATCGGGGCCAACGGCGCGGGCAAGAGCAGCATCATCCGCTCCGTGGCCGGGCTGAACAAGACCATCAGCGGCGAGATACTGTTCCGGCGCCATGCCGGCGAGGCGCAGGTCTCGCTCATGGGCCTCCGGCCGGAGGACATGGTACGCCGGGGCATCGCCCTGTCGCCGGAGGGGCGGCGCATCCTCCCCCACCTCACGGTGGAGGAGAACCTCCTGCTCGGCGCCTATTCGCGCGACGACAAGGACGGCATCGCCAGCGACATGGAGTGGGTCTACTCCCTGTTTCCGCGTCTGCGCGAGCGCTCCTGGCAAAAGGGCGGCACTCTTTCCGGCGGCGAGCAGCAGATGCTGGCCGTGGGCCGCGCGCTCATGAGCCGCCCGGACCTGCTCATGCTCGACGAGCCCTCGCTCGGCCTGGCGCCGCTTCTGGTGCGCGAGATCTTCGGCATCATCCGCAAGATCAACGAGGACGGCAAGACGGTGCTCCTGGTGGAGCAGAACGCCTATGCCGCGCTTTCCGTGGCCAACTACGCCTATATCCTCGAAGTGGGGCGCGTGGTGCTGGAAGGGCCGGGCCGGGAACTGCTGGAAGACCCCAAGGTCAAGGAAGCCTATCTTGGCGGATAGATCGCGGACAGCCTGACCCCATGCGCTACAGCATCCGCATGCGCGCGTCCCGCGCCGTCGCGCACGGGCGCCCCGAGCATATTTCCGGCGCGGAACGCATCACCGGACAGACCGGCGTCCCGACACTGGCGCATGACCTTGCCCGCAGGGCTCTCCAGCATGGCAAGGGACGCCCGGACACCATCCATATCACCATCGAGGAGCTGGACGACGCGGCTATCCTGCGTGTGCCCGCCCTGCCCGCCCGCGCGCTGGACTGCGCCACGCCGGCCGAGGGCCTGCGTCTTGCCGCCGGGCTGCTGCGGCAGGCGGGCGTGGCGGCGCCGGAGGCCGTCATCGGCCTGCTCCTCGCCAGCGAACCCATGCGCGGGGCCATGCTGGTGGATGCCGACACCCTGGAGCGGCTGGAGCCTGACCGGGAGCGCGGCGTGCGCGCCACGCTCATGGACATGGCGGACGGGGCCGGCGGCAATGGCGCGGACGGCAAACAGCACTATCTGGAAGCGGCGGTGCTGGCCGCCAAGGTATGCCGCGCGCCCCACATCATCGCCGAGCTCTGCATTTCGGACGACCCCGACTATGTGACGGGCTATGTGGCTTCCCCCGCCTTCGGGTATGTGCGTATCGCGCGCCTGAAGGAACCCGGCATCCCGCGCGGGGGGCGCGTCTTTCTCTACCGGGGCCCGCGCGGGGCCGTGGCCGCCACCGTGGCCTTTCTGGAGCGCCGCCCCGTCCTTGTGGAGCGGGTGCCCCCGCCGCCCGCCTTTGCCGCTTCCGGGGCCGCAGGAGAGGAGGAAGCCGCGCCGGAGCCCGCTCCGGCGGCATCGCCGGACAAATGGGCCTTTGTGGAGGAACGCCTTGGCCGGTTGAAGGCGGAGGGCCTCTACCGGCGCATGGACGTGCTGGAGAGCGCGCCGGGCCCGCGCGTGCGCCACGCCGGGCGCGACCTGCTCCTGCTGGCCTCCGGCGACTATCTGGGCCTTGCCGCCGATGCCCGCGTCATGGCGGGCGCCGCCCGGGCGCTGGCGGAC
>URHE01000026.1 GCA_900547595.1 uncultured Desulfovibrio sp. | reverse complement strand
AACGCCGCGCGCGGCCTCCCCGCGCGGGGAGGAGGCCGCCTACAAGGCCGCGCTCAATGCCACGCTTGCCGGAAGGACGAATGAAGGCATCCGCCTTTTCCGCGACTTTCTTCAGCAGTACCCCGACGGACGCTATGCGGCCAATGCCGAATACTGGATCGGCGAGTGCCTGTACTCCCAGGGCAAGTATCAGGACGCGCTCGCGCAGTTTCAGGGCGTGAACGACGGCCATCCGCGGCACCACAAGAACGCGGATGCCCTGCTCAAGGCGGGCATGACCCTGAGCCGCCTCGGCGACAAGGCCGGCGCGGCGGAAAAGTACCGGGCGCTGATGACGCAGTTCCCCAATTCCGATGCTGCCCGCCGCGCACGGTCCATGGGGGTGGCGCGCTGAGCGACGCGCACACGCCGGTGCCGGAGCGCGTCGGCCCCCGCGCGCATGCCGCCGTCACGCCGGCTCCCGATGCCGCTGGGGCCCCGGGAGGGGATGCCCCGGCACCGCGTCCGTTCTCCGCGCTGGATGAGGCGGGGCGCACCGAATACTGGGCGGCGCTCGCCCTGCGGCATTGCCGGGGCCTCGGAGCGCGATCCCGCGCGCGTCTGCTCCGGGCCTTCGGCTCCGCCTATGCCGCCGTCCGCGCGCCCGGGGAATGGGGCCGCGCCGGGCTGAACAGGCGGCAGGCCGGGGAGCTTGCCACCGGAGCCTGGCGCGCGGAAGCGCACAAGGAATGGGATGGCGCCCGCGCCCTTGATGCCGCCATCCTCCTGTGGACCGACCCCGCCTTTCCCCGACTGCTCCGCGAACTTTCCGACGCCCCGGCCCTTCTCTACTGCCGCGGCGATGCCTCGCTGCTCCGCGCTCCCGCCATTGCCGTGGTGGGCTCGCGGCGCGCCGGTCCCCATGCCCTGGAGGTGGCCGCCCACATGGCGCGCCGCCTGGCCGCCTGCGGCATCACCGTGATCTCGGGCATGGCCCAGGGCATCGACAGCGTGGCGCACGCGGCGGCGCTGAACGGCGTGGGCCGGAGCATCGGCGTTCTCGGCACCGGCATTGACCGCATTTATCCCCGCTCCGGCGGGGAACTCTTTGAGCGCATGGCCCGGCGGGGCCTCCTCGTTTCAGAATTCGCGCCTGGCACACCGCCGCTGGCGGGAAATTTCCCCATCCGCAACCGCATCATCAGCGGCCTTGCGCTGGGCGTGGCAGTCATCGAGGCCGCAAGCCGTTCGGGGAGCCTGATCACGGCGCGCATGGCGCTGGAGCAGAACCGCGAGGTCTTTGCCGTGCCGGGCCCGGCGCTCGACGCCCAGTGCGCCGGCTGTCAGGAGCTGATCCGCCAGGGCGCGCGGCCCGTATTCAGTGTTGAGGATATTCTCCGCGATCTTGCCGAGGTTCTGCGCCCCTACAGCATCAGCGAAGCGAGCCTGCCACCGGAGGAAGCGGCGCCGCAAGCGCCGTCCCCCGCGCCGCCCCTCGCCGGGGCCGCCCGCGCGGCGGCGGAAACGCTGGGCACGGCAGACCGCAAGGAACGCCTGCTCGCCCACCTGCGCGAAAACGGCGCCGTGCATATCGACACGCTTGCCCAGGCACTGGAGATTTCCGTGGCGGAACTCAGCGCCCTGCTCGTCGGCCTCGAGATACTGGGCAGGGTCCGCAGGCTCCCCGGCGCGCGGTATGAGGCCACGCCATGAAACGTCCCTCCCCTGGCGCTTGCGCCGGAGCTGCCGACGCCAGTCCCCGGCCTTCGCCCGAAGCACTGCGCCTCGTGACGGGATTTCTCGACTGGATGGCGGTGGAGCGGGGCGCGCCGGAAACCACGCGCGCCGCCTATGCGGCTGACCTTGACCAGCTTGTCCGCGATCTGGCCGCCCGCGGCGTGGATGTGGGGCGCCCGGCGGAGGTCGGCCACCGGCATATCCAGGCGTGGATCGGCCAGCTCTACCGCCGGGGCCTGGCGCGAAGCACCATGGCGCGCAAGCTCGCGGCGGCGCGGACATTCTTCCGCCATCTGCAGCGCCAGGGCCTGGTGGACACCAATGTGGCCGCCCTGGTACGCAACCCGCGTCAGGAACGGCGCCAGCCGCGCATCCTCAATGTGGAGGAAGCCCGCGCCCTGCTGGACGCGCACCCGGCATCCCCGGCGCCGCCCCTCACCGATCCCGATGCGGCGCGTCTGCGCTGCCGCGATCTTGCCCTTGCGGAACTTCTCTATGGCTCCGGCCTGCGGATCTCCGAAGCGCTGGGGCTGGATATGGACGACATCCAGCTTGCGGAAGGCATGGCGCGCGTCATGGGCAAGGGCGCCCGCGAGCGCATGGCCCCGCTTTCGGACGCGTCCCTGCATGCGCTTGACGCGTGGCTGGAGGAACGGCCCTATCTTGCCGCCGTGGACTGCCCGGCGCTCTTCGTGGGCGCGCGGGGCAGGCGCCTCAACCGCCGCGAGGCGGCGCGCCGCATCGCCCGCCTCTGCCGCGAGGCGGGGCTTGACGTGACCATCTCGCCGCATGCGTTGCGGCATTCCTTTGCCACCCATCTTCTGGATGCCGGGGCGGACCTGCGCAGCGTCCAGGAACTGCTCGGCCACAAGCGCCTCGCCACGACCCAGCGCTATACCCAGGTCAGCCTGGAGCGGCTCATGCGCGTTTACGACCAGGCGCATCCCCGCGCCAGGAAACCGTAGCGCAGTGCGCCGGGCGGAATACCCTGCCGGACGCGCCTTTTCCCCATGCGGGGGCGGCGTGGCCCCCGCCTTCCGGGAAGGCAGGGCGGCGGGAAGCAGGGAAATGTTCCCACGGGTCTTGGCATGGAGGGGACTTTGTGCTAAAGAGAACAACGCGGCGTCTGTGAGCCGCATCCCATGGCATCGCCTGCCGCATCCTGGCGGCGCACAAAGGAGGCATCTTCATGTCCGCAGTAGTTATTGGCCACATGAATCCCGACACCGACAGCATCGTTTCCGCCATCGCCGCCGCCGACCTCTATGCCAGGCGCGGTATTGACGTGACCCCCGCCGCCCAGGGCGCTCCCGCTCCCGAGACGGAATTCGTGCTCAAGAAATTCGGGCTCACCGCGCCGCAGGTCGTCACCGATGTGGCCGGGAAGGATATTTTCCTCGTGGACTTCTCCGACCTGGCCCAGGCCCCGAAGGGCATGGATTCGGCCACTGTGCTCGGCATCGTTGACCACCACAAGCTGGGCGATGTGACCACCGCCTCCCCCCTCGAAGCGTGGATCTGGCCGGTGGGCTGCACGGGCACGGTGCTCAAGAACATGTATGACTTCTACGGCGTGGAGCTTTCGCGGAACATCGCGGGCGGCCTTCTGTGCGCCATCCTTTCGGATACGGTCATCTTCAAGTCGCCCACCTGCACCGAGGCCGACAAGAAGGCCGTGGCCGAGCTCGCCGCCATCGCCGGCGTGGATGACGTGGTGGCTCTGGGCATGGAAATGTTCAAGGTCAAGAGCGCCGTGGACGGCACGCCCATGCGCGACCTCGTATTCCGCGACTACAAGGATTTTGACATGAACGGCAACAAGGTCGGCATCGGCCAGCTCGAAGTGGTGGACCTTTCCATCCTCGACGCGGTCAAGGACGGCCTGCGTGAAGAGATCGCCCGCGTCAAGGGCGAAAAAGGCAACCACAGCGTCTTTCTCCTGCTGACGGACATCATGAAGGAAGGCTCGGAAATGCTCATCATTTCCGACGATCCCGCCGTGGTGGAAGCCGCCTTCGGCGTCAAGGTCGAGGGAGACTCCGTGTGGCTGCCCGGCGTCATGAGCCGCAAGAAGCAGGTGGTGCCCAACTTTGAAAAGGCCTTCAAGTAGCAAAGGCCGCCACAGCTCCCTGCGCCGGGACCGGGCATCCGGTCCCGGCCTTTTCATTTTCGGCGGCAGCCTTGCGCACCGGGCACAAGTGACATAGCATGCCTGCCATGCCCTCCTCTCCTCCCCCCGTACCGGAGAGCTCCGGAGCCCGCGCAACTCTGGTCCTTCTCCACGGCGGCGCCGACCCGCGGGCAAGCCTCGCCGCGCTGGCGCATGCCGACAGCCGCCCGCTGGTCACTCTCCTGTGGCCGTCAGGCGCCTCTCCTGCTGTGGCGGCGGCGACTCGCGCGCTGGGCGAGCGCCTCCTCAGGGAGGACGCGCTGGGCGCCTTCGACTGGCACACCGTGCCCACCGGGCACGCCTGGCGGCAGGGCGCCAATGCCGCCCTCACGGCCATGGCGCGCAACGGCGGGCGACTCCCGGAATTTGTCCTCTTCCTTTCCTCCGCCGTCATACCGGAAGGCGGCTGTCTGCGCGCCATGACGGGCCGCCTCGCCGCCGAGCCGGACCTTGCGGGGGTCTGCCCGCTCCTGCTGGCACCGGCGCGGGATGGAGCGCCGCGCCGCGTGCGTCATCTGGGCAGCGTTTTCGACAGTCGGCGTCAGATACATGCGCTGTATGAGGGCATTCCCGCCACGCATCCGCTCGCGCAACGGCGGCGGCGCTTTCAGATCGCCCTTGAGGACGCCCTCATGGTACGCCGGAGCGACCTGTGCGCGGCTGGCGGTTTTTTGCCGGAACTGGGCGATCTTGCGCCGCTTGACCTCTGCTTCCGCCTCGGCGGGGGACGGGCCGCCTTTTCCTCAGAACCCGCGGCCCTGGCCACGCTTGGCGACATCCATGCCGGCTGGAGGAGCGCCGCCTGCTGGAACAGCCTTGTCCAGCGCGGGCGCATCCCCCCGGATACCGCGCGCCCGGACTATCATCTTCATGTCCGTGCCGACGGCCTGGATTATGGGCTCACTCCCTGGCTGGAAGAGGGACCGCGCGGGGACGGGCTTGTTCCCCGGGGCGAGAGCTGGACCGACGCATGGCTGCGCTGGCGGCAGGCGCCCGAACCGGCAACCCTGCTGCGGCTGCTGGCCGCTTCCGATGCCGCCGAGCTTTCACGCCTCGTCGACCACTGCCGCGCGTTCCCCTGCATGCTGCCACATATGTTCGCCTGGTATGCCGCGCAGGTCAGACATATTGAGGATTTTGCCCGCAACGCGCATCTTCCGGAACTGGAGGCGGACGCCGCGCGCTGGCGCCGAAGCCGGGCACGGTTCCATCACAGTCTGCTCAGGCCGGGGATGCGCGCCCTTGCCGGCGCCGGCCTGTGGGCCTGCTCGCTGGACGCCGCGCCCTCCTCCTATGACGCCTGGATGGAATTGCGCGAACCCGCCTTCCCCGCCGCCAGAGTGGACGCGGGCGGGGAGTGGCCGGAAATCGCCGTGCTCATGCCGGTGTGGAATCCCCGCCCCGCGCACCTTGCGGCCGCCCTGGATTCCGTTCTGGAGCAAAGGTACGATCGCTGGCAGCTCTGCGTGGCGGACGATGCCTCCACAGACCCGGAAATCCCGGAACTGCTGCGGACCTATGCCGCCAGGGACGCGCGCATCCGGCTGATCACGCGGGAAGAGAACGGCCATATCTCGCGGGCGACCAACAGCGCCCTTGCCCTGGCGGATGCCCCCTGGGCGGCATTTTTCGATCACGATGACCTGCTCGCGCCCACGGCCCTGGAGGAAACCGCCGCCGTTATCGCGGCACGGCCAGACGTGCGCCTCATCTACAGCGACGAAGACAAGATCGACGACGACGGCGTGCGCCGCACCCCCATCTTCAAGCCCGATTTCGATGCCGACCTCCACAGCGTGGGGCACCTCGCCACCTACGCCACGGACCTGCTGCGCGCCGTCGGCGGCCTGCGCCCGGGCCTTGAGGGTTCGCAGGACGTGGACCTCAGCCTGCGCGCCACGGAACAGCTGGACCCGCGCGCCGTGGCCCATATCCCGCGGGTGCTTTACCACTGGCGCTTCCATGAAGGCAGCACCACGGGCAGCCTCGCGGCCAAGCCCTATGTGCTGGAGGCCACGCGCCGGGCGCACACGGAAAGCGCGGGCAGACGCGGGCAGACTGTGGAGGGGGCGGCCTCCGGCCGCAACAACTTCTTTAAGCTCATCCTCGGGATCCCTCCGCGCCTGCGGTGCAGCGTCATTCTCCTTGCGGACTCGGGCTGCGCCGCGCGCCCGTCGCCCGCCGCGCTCCTGAAAGCCCTGGCGGCGCTGGCCACGCGCATGCCCGTGGAGTTTTGCTGGCAGCCGCTTGCGCCGGAGGCATCCCGCCCGCGCGCCTGGGCGGAGGACATCCTGCCCCTGCCCCGCCTCCTCCCCCTTGCCGGACGGCACTGGAGCGATGCCTGCCGGGCGGCCGCCCGCGAGGCCCGGGGCGATGTGCTCCTTTTTCTGCATGCCGGGCTGACGCCTGTGCTGGACTGCCGTCCCGAGCAACTGGTGATCCAGGCAGCGCGCCGGGACCTCGCCATGGTGGGGGGGCTTGTCTGGCAACGGGGCGTCCTCTGGAACGGAGGGTTCGCCCCGGATGTGACGGGCCTGCCCTTTCCGCTGCTGCGCGGCGCCTCGCCGGAAGAGCTGCCGGTCCACTGCTGGGGGCAGTTCCTGCTGGCGCGGCATGCGCTGGGCGTGGCCCGGGAATGCATGGCCTGCCGCAGAGAACTCTTTCTCGATGCTCTGGCCCTCGATGCCCGCATGGGCAGTCTCGCGGGCGTGGACTATACCCTGCGCCAGGAATCCGCGGGACGCTTTACCCTGGTCTCGCCATGGGGACACTGGGCACTTCCGGAAGATGCGGAACACGAGCCCCTGACGCCGGAGGCGGAGGCATGCTTCCGCGCGCGATGGGACGAAACCGTGCGCCGGCACGGCCTGCGCAATCCCCATCTGCGCGCCGCGCCGGACTACGGTTGGCGGCTTATCCTTGAGGAAACTTCAGGGCAGACGCCCCGAATGCCGTGAATCACGCCCCGCCGTTCCGGCCCGGTCAGGCCACGGTCTTGCTCCCCTGGAACGAAATGTCCACCACTTCATAGGTAACGCGGCCACGGGGAATATCCACGCCGACCTCGTCGCCCACCTCCTTGCCGAGCAGGGCCTGCCCCACCGGCGAGAGGAAGGAGATGGAGCCCCTGGCGGGGTCCGCCTCGTCCGGACCGAGAATGGTGAACGTCCGGGATTCGCCGCTGTCCACGTCTTCAACTTCCACGGTGGCGCCGAAGATGACCTTGTCGCCGGAAAGCGTGTCCAGATCGATCACCTGATACAGGGCCAGACGGGACTCAATGTATTTGATGCGCGCCTCGGCCATGCCCTGCCGCTCACGCGCGGCGTCATAGCCCGCATTTTCACGCAGATCGCCTTCTTCCCGGGCTTCCTTGATGGCCTGGATAATGGCCGGGCGTTCGCTCTTCAGGCGCGCGAGCTCGTCCTCAAGCCGCTTGTACCCCTGGACGGAAATGGGAATGCTCGTCATGTTCGACCTCATGCGAAAAAAAACCTCCGCCGCACAGGCAGCGCAGGCTCAGGAACATCGTGGATGTTGTGGGAGAATACAGGCAGCGCACATGGCTGCCCCGAACTTCCATACTAGACAGCATGCGCGGCATAGTCAAGCCCATATGCGCCGCCATGCGCCAGCGGCAGCTTTGCGCTTGCACGCCGCGGAGCGGACGTATATGCTGAACTTTGCGCGGCGACCGCGACCGCGCGCAAGCCTCCCGAAACTTCGCCATGAAAAAGTATCTGCGCTATCTGGGGCCCCTGCTTGTGACCGGCATTTTCCTGCTGGCCGTCTATCTGCTCTATCACAAGCTCAAGGCTTACAGCATCGCCCAGATCCGGGAGAGCATCCAGCAGATTTCCTATGGCCGCATCGGCATCTCCCTGATACTCATGGTGATCAATTACATGATCCTTGTGGGTTACGACTGGCTGGCCCTCAAGGCCATCCACAAAAAGCTCCCCCTGCCGCGGGTGGGGCTGGTCTCCTTCGTCGGCCAGGCCGTGAGCTACAATTTCGGGGCGCTGCTCGGCGGCACGAGCGTGCGCTACCGCTTCTATTCCGCCTGGGGTTTTTCGCTGGCGGAGATCGTGCGCCTGGTCCTCATGCTTGCCGTCACGTTCTGGGTGGGCGCGCTCGGCCTGTGCGGCGTCATCTTTCTGCTGGCGCCCCCCTATATCCCGGAAGCGCTGCTCACGAACATGCCCATCAAGGATGTGCGCATCCTCGGGCTGCTGCTCAGCCTTGTGGCCTGCTCCTATCTGGTGCTCTGTTTCACGGTGCGCAAGCCCGTCCATATTTTCGGCAGGGAATTTGTCTTCCCCGCGCCGCGCATCGCCGTGGCCCAATGTATCGTTGCCGGGGTGGACATCGTGGCGGCGGCGGCCTGCATGTATGTGCTGCTGCCCGGCGACATCGGCATCGGTTTTCTGGATTTCCTGCCCAGCTACCTCATGGCGCAGGTGGCGGTGGTGCTGACGCATATCCCGGGCGGCGTGGGCGTTTTCGAACTCGTTATCCTCGAACTTTCGCACACGAGCCATGAACAGGCCGTTTTTGCGGCGGTCCTGCTCTTCCGTCTCATCTATTATATCCTTCCGCTCCTTGCGGCGGCGCTCCTGCTCGCTGTCTACGAGGCGCGCCAGCGCCGTTCCATGCTCCGCGAGGCCGGGCGCTGGCTTTCCGTGCTCTCGCACTCCATCAGCGCCTATCTGGTCTTTGTGGCCGGGCTTATCCTGCTGGTTTCCGCCACGCTCCCCACCGCGCCACGCACCATCGCCCTGCTCGCGCAATGGCTGCCCATGAGCGTGCTCGGCGTGGGGCATTTCGTCTGCGCCATCTCCGGCGCGGCCCTGCTCTTTGTGGCCTACGGGCTGGAGCGGCGTCAGGCCCGCGCCTTCCATCTGGCAACCGGCCTGCTCTGTTTCGGCATCCTTGGGGCGCTGCTCAAGGGCCTGGCGTGGGAAACGGCCCTCATGGTGGCAGTCGTCCTGCTGGCCGTGTGCCTGGCGCACAATCGCTTTTATCGCCGTTCCTTCTTCTGGGAGGAACCGATCCCCGCCTACTGGCTCTTCGGCGCGCTGGCGGCGCTCGGTCTGGTCTTTCTTCTGGGCTGGTTCCTGTATCACCCGGCCTGGGACCGGGCGACCACCTGGGGTTTTGAACGCCCCTTCAATGCCTCCCGCACCTTGCGCGCATTCATCGGCATTGTCGTGGTGCTCATGATTTCGTGGGGCTGGCGGCTCCTGTTGCGGCAACGCCGAAGGCGCCGGCAACGGCGGACCTGACACAGCGGTCCCCTGACCGGCCTTCGCCGGCACATGCCGGGCATGCGGCAGTTTAACGGCGCATGCTCAGCTTCACCGCATCCTCGCCGTCCCGCTCTTCCAGAAGAACATCCACATGCCAGTCACGCTCGGTAGTGACCTGGCGCCCCACATAGTCGGCATGGATGGGCAATTCCCGGTGCCCCCTGTCCACCAGCACGGCCAGTTCCACCGCGCGGGGGCGGCCGTAGTCCAGAATCGCCTCCAGGGCCGCGCGCACGGTGCGGCCGCTGAAAAGCACGTCATCCACCAGAAGAACGACGCGTCCGTCCGGATTTTCCGGGATATGCGACGTGCCGATGTGGGGCTTGCCCTCAAGGCTTGTCCAGTCATCCCGGTAAAGATTGATGTCCAGCGTGCCGAGCGGCACGGGCACGCCGGCGCGCGCTTCAAGCAGAACGGCAAGACGCCGGGCGAGGTCCACGCCGCGCCGCTGGATGCCCACGAGCATGAGCCCCTCGCAGCGGGGGTGCCGTTCCAGCACCTGGGCGGCAAGCCGCTCAAGGATGCGCCCCATCTCGTCTTTTTCAAGCAAAAGTGTGGCGTCGCCCATTGATTCCTCCTCACCTGTCCCCGGAAAATGGAAGTACCGGGCTTTTTTTCGCAGAAAACCGCCTCCCTGCCCTCCGCACCGCGCCGGACGCCTCAGCGGAGGACTTCCGCGCTCCCCTCCGCATCAAAGAGGGAGATGCGCAGGTCGATATAATCCCGCGCCAGGGTTTCGCACGAAAGTTCCAGCGAGATGTGCCGCAGTTCCTCAAGGCTGAAGCCATGTAAAAAGCGCGCCGCCTCAAGCCCCAGGTCGGCAAAACGGAGCAGGGGCGTGAAGAGGACGGCGGGGCAGGTCTTGTAAAGGAAGAGGCCGCCATTGACGAGCACCAGAGGGAACAGACCGCAGGCCACCGGCCGGAGCGCCAGCGGCAGGCGGCAGCCGCGCGCCGTATCCGACTTGCAGCCCTGGGCGCCCAGATAGGCCGTATCCGCAGTGAGCAGATAAAAATCCCTGTCCAGCCCGGGACGGATCTGGGAAGGCAGAAGCGCCATGGGGAACGGCACGATGGAGTCCTGCGGCCCGCAGCAATAGCGGCAATCACGGCAATAGCCGTTCTGGAGCCAGGTGCCGCGCCAGCGCACAGAACGCCTGCGGGGAAAAAGATCGCGCCAGGTCTCAAGGTAGTGCCAGAAGCCTTTTGGAGCCTTTCGCATGCGTCCTCCCGGCTCCGCCTGAAACATCATGGAATGGCGGAGCATTTTTCACGCATAAGCGCATTGCCGGACGGGGTCAAGCGCCCGCGCGGCGCGCGTACCGCCGCGCCGGTTGCCATTGCCTGCCCGCTGGCGGGGTGCTATATGACGAAACCGTCACGCACATGCCGCGTTCGGGCCTCGGCGCCGCGCGTTTTGGCTTTCCACAAAGGCGGTTCCCATGCGACGCACACGCTTCCGTTTCCTCCTCCTCTGTCTGGCCGCCTGCCTGCTTGCGGCGTGCGCGGGCAGGAACGTGCCCACGCGCGACGGCACGCTGCCTTCCTGGATGCAGACGCCACGGGACCTGCGCGACTTTCCCCAGAATCTGGAAGTATATGCCCGCCATGCCGGCAGCGACCGCCGCCTGCTCGATGCCGGCACCCAGGCCGCCATGAATGCCGATTTCGACCGTATTTTCTTTGGCCCGTGGGAGATGACAAAAACGAGCATGCGCAAGCGTGACGTGGGGAGCATTTTCCGCAAGGCCCGCGGCTTTCGGAGGGACGGCGCCCGCTGGAGCCAGACGGAGTGGGACGCCATGGCCCGCAACGCGCATCTTGCGGCCTTCCCCTCGCGCGCGGCCCGGGCCATCACGGTGCGCGCCACGGACCTGCGCGAAATGCCGACGCACGAACCGCGTTTTTCCGAACCCACGCCGGACCCGCGGGCCAATCCCTTTGACTATTTTCAGTATTCGCTTTTGCCGCCGGGCACGCCGCTCCTTGTGGCCCACGCCAGCATGGACGGCCGCTGGTACTTTGTGGAATGCCCCGTGGCCGGGGGCTGGGTGGACGCCGATGCTGTGGCGTTTGTGGATGACGCCTTCAGGCAGCTCTGGCGTGGCGGTTCGTATGCGGCGCTTGTGCGCGATGGCGTGCGCCTGCCGGACGCATCCGGAACGAAAGCGGGAATCGGCGCGGTATTCCCGCTCGTCCGCGTTCATGCCGACGGCGGGTGCGATGTCCTTGTTCCCTTCAGGCGACCGGACGGCATGGCCGCGGGCGCGGAAGCCACCCTGCCCGCCGGTGTCGCGGTCCGCAAGCCGCTGCCGCTCACGCCCGGCAATGTGGCCATGGTCGGCGATGTCATGATGGGGCAGCCCTACGGCTGGGGCGGCATGTTCGGCGAACGCGACTGTTCCGCCCTTACCCGCGATCTTTTCACCCCCTTCGGCATCTGGCTGCCGCGCAATTCCGTGGCCCAGGCGCGGCGCGGCGTTGTGGTGCCGCTGGAAGGTCTGAGCGCAAAGGAAAAGGAAGCGCGCGTCCTCGCGGACGGCGTGCCCTTCCTGAGTCTTGTGGGCATGCGCGGACACATCATGCTCTATGTGGGGCCGTACAAGGGGCGTCCGGCCATTTTCCACAATGTCTGGGGCGTGCGCGTGGTGGAGGACGGCGACGATGACGCCCGTTGCGTCATCGGCAGGGCGGTGGTCACTTCGCTGACACCGGGGAGCGAACTGAAGAATCTTTACCGCCCCGTGACGTTCGTGGACAGGCTCCGCACCCTTACCACCCCCGCCGGGCCACGTCCGTGAAACGCCTGGAGCATGCCGTCGTCCCTGACGAGGACGGCGAGCGGCTGGATCGCATCCTGCGCCAGGCGCTTCCCGAACTTTCGCGCGGCGCCGTGCAGCGTGCCATCCGCCAGGGATGCGCGCTGGTGGACGGAACAGCGGTTTCCGCGCCGGACTTTCGCCCCCGCGCGGGCCAGACGGTATGCCTCGACCTGCCGGAAACGGAAAGCCGCCTTGTCCCGGAAGCGGGCGAACTCTGCATCGTCCACCAGGACCGGGACCTCATCGTCTGCCGCAAGCCCGCGGGGCTTACGGTGCATCCCTGCCCCTCCTGCCCGGAGCACACGCTCGTCCAGCGCCTTCTGGGCCGGTTTCCGCAACTGGCGCGACTGGAGGGGGAGCGCCCCGGCATCGTCCACCGGCTCGACAAGGACACGAGCGGCCTCATGGTGGTGGCACTTTCAGAGGCGGCGCGTCTGGCCCTGAGCGACGCCTTCGCGCGCCGTGAAGTCCACAAGGAATATCTCGCCCTGGTGGACGGTCTCGCGCCGGAGCAGGGCGAATGCCGGGAACCGCTGGGGCGCCACCCCCGCCTCAAGACCCGCATGGCCGTTGTTCCCGCGGCAAAGGGGGGCAAGACGGCCCATACGCGCTGGCGCCGCCTCTGGCACGCGCCGGACGGCGGCGCCTCCCTGCTCGCCGTGCGCATCCTCACCGGCCGCACCCATCAGATCCGCGTCCATTTCGCCCATATGGGCCACCCCCTGCTGGGCGACGGCGTCTATGCGCCCTCCGCGGTGCGCGCGCGGGCGCCACGCCAGATGCTCCATGCCTGGCGGCTGATGTTCCCCCATCCGCGAAGCGGAGAGCTGCTGGAATTTTCCGCCCCACCGCCCGAGGATTTCCCCGAAACCATCCTCCGCATCTGCCGCCGGATGGAACGCATCGTCATCACGGGCAATCCCGGCAGTGGAAAATCCGCCCTGCGCGAGGCCATGGCCGCCCTGCATCTCCCCACCTTCAGCGCGGATGCGGATGTCGCCGCGCTCTATGCCCGGGAGGGAGAGGCCGCCGCATGGCTCCGCGCCCTGAAGGGCGGGGAACTGCTCACCCGGGACGGCGCCGTTGACAGGCAGGCGCTCATGGAGGCGCTGCGGAACGACGCGTCGTTTCGCGCGGAACTGGAGCGCGTGGTCCACGGACTGGTGCGCCGGGACCTGGAAAACTTCTGGGAGACGGAGGAACGCAGCGGCGCGCCCGCAGCTGTGGCGGAAGTGCCGCTCTATTTTGAATGCGGGTGGGAAACGGCGTTCGTCCCCCGGCCCGTGACCATCGGCGTTGCCTGCCCGCGCGAGACGCGATGGCAACGCATGGCCGCGCACCGCCACTGGGATGAAGCCAGGATGGCCGCCCTGGACGCGTGGCAATGGCCGGAAGCGCGCAAACTGGGCGCCTGTGACCTTTGTGTGGACAATACCGGGCCGCGCGAAGCCCTGGCGGCGCGGGCGCGTGAGGCGCTGAACACACTCGCGGAACGCCGTCGGGCGAAAGAAGCGGCCCTGCGCAGCCGCCTGGAAACGCTCTGGAACGCAAACGCCGTCAGGATACCGCCGCCGGAATCCGGAGACTGAGGCCGGCCTTTCGCCGGAGAAAAAACGCTCTAAAAAAACTCTTGAATCTTGCCCGAAGCTGGGCCAAAATGCCGCAAATGTCTTTCGAACTCTTTGTGGCCTTGCGCTACCTGTTTTCACGGCGCAAGCAGACCTTCATCTACGTCATCTCACTGATGTCCATCCTCGGTGTGGCTCTTGGCGTCGGCGCGCTGGTGCTCGTGCTCGGCGTGTACAACGGCCTCACCACCGACATGCGCGACAAGATACTGGGCGCCAATGCCCACGGCATCGTCATGTCCCATGTGCCCTCGGCCTTTGAGCAGGACACGCCCGCGCTGCTGGAACGCATCCGCGCGGTGGACGATGTCACGGGGGCCATGCCCTTTATCTATACCGAAGTCATGCTTTCCGCCGGCGGCGGCGTCAAGGGCGTCGTCCTGCGCGGCATCGACCCGGCCACGGCCCCCAACGTGCTCTCCATGCTCACGGAACTGCGCTCCGGCCAGGCGAAGGACCTGGAGCGCGAGGGCACGCCCGGCATCATCGTGGGCGACGAGCTTGCCCGCCGCCTCGGCCTTTATGTGGGCAGCAGGGCCAATCTGCTGTCACCGGCGGGCCAGAAGGGCGCCTCCGGCTATTCCCCGCGCATCCGCCCCTTTGAAGTGGTGGGCATCTTCAAGACCGGCATGTTTGAATACGATTCCTCGCTGGCCTTTGTCAGCCTCGAGGCCGCGCGCGACGTGCTGGGCCTGCCCCCGGGCTTTCTCTCGGGGATCGAGATCACCGTCAGCGATCTCTTCCGCGCCGACGAAACCGCCATCCGGCTGGCCGAGGCGCTCGGCGCGCCGTTCTACGTCCGCACCTGGATGGACATGAACGCCAACCTTTTCGCCGCGCTCAAGCTGGAAAAGATCGGCATGTTCATCCTGCTGGCCATGGTGGTGCTTATCGGTTCCTTCTCCATCGTCACGAGCCTGGTCATGCTCGTCATGGAAAAGACCCGCGATATTGCGGTCATGATGTCCATGGGCGCCACGCGCGGCATGATCCGCCGTATCTTCATGCTCCAGGGCTGCATCATCGGACTTGTGGGCACACTGCTCGGCTACGGCTTCGGCCTCGGCCTGGGCTGGCTGCTCAAGCGCTACCGCTTCATCAAGCTCCCGGAAAATGTCTATACGCTCGACCATCTGCCCATCAGCATCACGCTCTCCGATGTCCTCATCGTAGGCGCGAGCGCCATGCTCCTCTGCTTTCTCGCCACCCTGTATCCGGCGCGCCAGGCCGCCCGGCTGGAACCAGCCGAAGCCCTGCGCTACGAATAGCCATGGCCGCCATCTACGTTTTTTCCGATGTGAGCAAGACCTTTCCGGGCGCGGAAGAGAATCTGGAGATATTCCGGCATCTCGATCTCACCGTGGAAGAGGGGGAAGCCCTTGCCATCGTGGGGGCCTCCGGTTCGGGCAAATCCACCCTGCTGCACCTCATGGGGGCGCTGGACAGGCCCACTGCCGGAACCGTCCGTTTTGACGGGCGGGACATGGCGGGCATGAGTCCGGACGAACAGGCGGCCTTCCGCAATAAAAGCCTGGGCTTTGTCTTTCAGTTCCATCATTTGCTGCCGGAATTTTCCGCGCTGGAAAATGTCGCCATGCCCGCGCTCATCAGCGGGAAACGGTTCGCCGACATCGAGCCGCACGCCCGCGCCATGCTCGAGCGCGTGGGGCTTGCGCGCCGCATGGACAGCAAGCCGGCCACCCTCTCCGGCGGCGAGCGCCAGCGCGTGGCCATTGCCCGGGCGCTGCTCATGCGTCCGAGGGTGCTTCTGGCCGACGAACCCACGGGCAATCTTGATGAAAATACCGGCGCCCAGGTGGGCGATCTGTTGCTTGAGCTGAATCGTGAACTGGGCATGACACTGGTCATCGTGACGCACAATCAGGAACTGGCCGCGCGCATGGATCGCGGCCTGGAACTTCGAGCGGGGGCTCTCTATGAGAAAGTTTTTGCCTAGCGTGCTGTGCGGGATTCTGCGCATGGCGGCGCTGACCTGCGCTGTGGCATTCCTGCCGCACGGGGCCGCCCTGGCCGCCAACGCCGGACAACCCACGGTGCTCGTCCTGCCTTTTCAGGCCAATGCCGGCCCCGACATGCCGGACGCCTCCCGCGATGTGCCGCAGCTCATCATCACCAATCTTGAGCAGAACGGCTTGCGCGCGGTGCCGCTGAGCCGCGCAACGGGCCTGCTGCGGGCCAGCCACAGCGAAACCATCGACCTCGCCGCCGCGCGCCGTCTGGGCCGCCAGGCGGGCGCCGATCTGGTCATCTACGGCAATTTCAACCAGCTTGGCGACGGTTTCACCATGGAGACGCGCCTGGTGCCGGTGGACAAGGGCGAGGTGGTCCCCGCGGCCTTTGAGCGCCAGTCCATGCTGGCCCTTGGGGAATGCGCGTCGGCCCTGGCCGCGCGCGCCTCCTCCATGGTGGCCCGGCCCGCCGCCGCAGCTCCCCAACCGGCTCCCGCCGCGTCAGGCACCGGGCTGGTGCCCATGGGCTCGCCCGCCGCCGCCACCGGCGGCCTGGCGGACGTTCAGGTGCGCGGCATGAACGTGCTCGACCCGGATACCGTCCTGATGCGCCTGACCATCCGCAAGGGCGACACTCCGGACGCCAACGCCATCAATGAAGAAGTGAAACGTATCTGGGACATGGGCTATTTCAGCGATGTCCAGGCTTCACTGGAGGGCAATGTCCTGATCTTCACCGTGGTGGAAAAGCCGCGCATCGACAATATCATCGTCGAGGGTTCCCATGAGGTGGACGCCGAGGACGTCATCGCGGCCATGGGAACCAAGCCCGGCAGCGTGCTCAACGAGCAGATGCTTTCCGATGACCTGCAAAAGATCGCCGAGCTGTATCGCAAGGACGGCTTCTATCTCGCCAAGGCCAGCTACCGCCTTCAGGACCGTCCCGGCGGCAGGGGCGCGGTGCTCGTCATCACGGTCAATGAGGGCAACAAGCTCTATATCAAGGAAGTGGACATCGAGGGCATCAAGGAACTCGACAAGGACGACATGGACAAGTACCTGGCCCTCAAGCCCAGGGGCATGTTCTCATGGATCACGGGTTCCGGCGTGCTCAAGGAGGAATACCTTGAGCGCGACACCAATGCCATTGCCGCCTACGGGCTCAACCAGGGCTTCATTGACATCCAGGTTTCCGCGCCGGAGGTGGAATACAAGCCCGACGGCATCTACGTCAAATTCATCGTTCATGAAGGCCCCCGCTATACAGTGCGCGATGTCAAGTTCGCGGGCGACATCATCGACAGCGAAGACAACATGCTTGCAGTCGTCCAGATGGACGACTGGAAAAAGGACAACGACTACTTCTCGCTCACCGTCATGCAGGAGGACAGCAAGCGCCTGACGGACTTCTACGCCGATTACGGCTACGCCTTCGCGGAGGTGGACACCAAGCTCATCAAGGCAGAGGATGGCAGCCCCCAGGTGGATGTGGGCTATCTTGTGGACAAGAAACAGAAAGTCTTTATCCGCCGTCTCAGCGTCGAGGGCAATACCAAGACGCGCGACAACGTCATCCTGCGCGAGATGCGCCTCGGCGACGGCGACATGTACGAAGGCGCCAAGCTGCGCCGCTCCACGGAGCGCCTGAACCGCCTGCGCTACTTCTCCGCGGTGGACATGGAACTCGTGCCCACGGGCAATGAGGACGAGGTGGACCTCAAGGTCAAGGTCAAGGAAGCCAATACCGGCGCCCTCATGGGCGGCATCGGCTACTCCACCTATTACGATGTGGGCGTGACCGCCTCCATCATGGAGCGCAACCTCTTTGGCCGGGGCTACTGGCTCCAGCTCCAGGGATTCTTTTCCTGGCGGCGCACGTCCGGCGTCCTGTCCTTCACCAATCCCCGCCTTTACGACACGGATCTGTCCGTCGGCAACGACCTCTATTATACCCACGACTACTGGGACGACTTCACCAAGGATACCATCGGCGACACCATCCGCGCGTCCTATCCCATCGGGGAATATACCACCGTGGGCCTCGCCTACCGCCTCGAGCGCTACGAGCTCTATGACGTGGATGAATGGGCTTCGCCCTATATCAGCGACTACAAGGGCACCAACTGGACAAGCGCGCTCTCCGGCCGCATCCTCCGCGATACCACCGACCAGCGGGACCGCCCCACGCGCGGCACCATCGCCCGGCTCTGGGGCGAATACGGCGGCGGCATCCTTGGCGGCACGGACAACTTCATCAAGGCCGTCGCCGACTGGCAGGGCTTCTGGTCGTTCAATCCGGAAAACACGTTCCATGTGCGCGCCCGTGTCGGCGGCGTTTTCCAGAACGGCGATGATCCCGTGCCGGTGTTCGAGCGCTTCTGGCTCGGCGGCATGGACAGCATCCGCGGCTACTCGTATTCCGACCTCTCGCCCCGCGACTACAAATACGGCGGCGAGCAGATCGGCGGCGACCGCATGGGGGTCCTGAATGTGGAATATATCTGGACCTTCCAGAAAGACATCGGCCTCGCCATTGTGCCGTTCTTCGATGCCGGCTTCAATATCGACCAGAAAACCATGGGCGACGAGCTGGACAAGTACATCGTGGCCTCGGCAGGTCTGGAACTGCGCTGGCGTTCGCCCATGGGCGATCTGCGTATCGCCTATGGCGTACCCCTGGTCCAGGATTATGACGGAGAACGGGAGCAGGGACGCCTCGAATTCAGCATGGGGCAGTTCTTTTAATCAAAAACCCCGCCCCGCCTGATCAGGAAAGGCCGTCGTGCACGTCACGGCGGCCTTTCTGGCATGAAATGTGCTTAATCAGCAGGGTCTTGTCCGCTTCCTGCCGCCCTTAAGCGCGCCGGAAATCGGACGATAACCTCAACAGGCAACCGCGCCCAGGGCCGCGTGAGGCCGCCGCTCCCGAAATCGGGAGCAGGCTGCGGCCCCGCCATGCGGTCCCGCAACTGCTTTTGCGTCTTTACCTCTGGCGGTGTAAACTCCGGCAAGGACGTACCCGCCCAAAGCGACGTGATGCCAGGCAAAGGCGCCTGCGCCCCTGTCGCCACACCGGAACCACGAGAGCCGCAGTGAACACCAGCCGCAGCGCACAACACTCCCAGGAAAAGGCCCTGTCCCGACGACTCGCGCCGCCACTGGCCTTTGTGTTCGCCATCTGCCTGCTGGTGATTTGCTGCTATGATTCGGGATACAGCGGCCTTCCGCCCACGGAAAAACGCTATGCCGCGGCCAAGGCCGGCATCATCAATCTCAAGCGCGATGAAAAAAACAGCAAGCTGCGGGAGCCGTGGGAAAAACTTGCCGGAGAATTCCGCTCCATTTACGATGCCGACCCGGCATGGCCCAACCGCGCCGCCGCCCTGTTCCGCGCCGCCGAAAGCCTTGAAGAGCTCGCCAGCCGTTCTTTTGCCAAATCCGACGCCCGCAAGGCCGTGGAATGCTATGAAACCCTCGCGCTCCGGCATGCGGGCAGCCGCCTTGCCGACGATGCGCTCTTTCGCGCCGCGCGCCTGCGCGCGGCATGGCTGCGGGACGACAAGGGCGCGCTTGCCCTGCTGGCGCGCCTGAAAAAGCAGTACCCCAAGGGTGACATGATCGCCGAGGCCACGGCCCTGGAAAAAGCGCTTCAAGCCTCTGCCAAGGGGCGCACCGCGCCGGAGGCCGTGGCCGCCGCCTCCCGCCGTGAGGCCCGGGAAGACCCGCCCGCGGCGACAGTCGCCGCCAGGGCTGCCGCCTCCCCCGCCACGGGAAATGACCTTCCGCTCAAATACCGGGCGGCAAAGTCCCGCATGGCCGCGCTTCGCGGCGATCCGGTCAAGGCGTGCTGGCGCCAGCCCTGGGAGGACCTGCGCGAGGAGTTTCTGCGCATTGCGCAAAACGGCAAAAAACCGCCCCTGGCTGCCGGTGCGCTCTTCCATGCGGCGGCCTGCCAGGAATCGCTGGCCCGTTGCTCCAACCTTTCCGCGGACTTCACCCAGGCCCAGAAACTTTATCAGGAAGTGGCGGCCAAACATCCCCAAAGCGCCGTTGCCGACGATGCCCTCCTGGCCGCCGCCCGCCTTCACGCGGGGCGCGCTTCCGGCAGGGAAAAGGCGCTGGCGCTGCTGGAAACCCTTCTGGACACCTATCCCAAAGGCGATATGGCCGCCGAGGCGCGGCGCCTCCGGACCGCCCTTCTTGATGAGGGGGAAGAGACCCCGGCACGGCGCCGCAACGCCGAGCCTCCGGAACTTCAGGTGCTTTCCTGGGATTCGCCCAACCGGAATCTTGTGGAGATCGTGCTGGAGATGAGCGCGCCCGCCCAGTTCAGCACACGGCTCGTGGAAAGCAGCCAGGGCGTTCCGGCACGCCTCTTCCTGGATTTTGCGGATGCGCGCGTGGTCAATGATGTCCGGAAGGGCGTTACCGTGCGCGGCAGTCTGCTCCAGGCGGTGCGCGTGCGCGACCGCAAACAGGGGGGCGCCACCCTGCAGTTCGACTTCCGTGAAGTGCGCCGTTTCGACACGCGCAGCGAGGATGACCCCTGCCGTATCGTTCTCAGCGTGGCGGCGGGCAAGGCCAGGTTGCCGCGCAAGGGCAAGGAGGCCGGCCGCCAGGGCTATGCGGAGGCCGATGACGATCAGCAGCTGCCGGTGCGGCGCGCGGCGGCGCTCAAGACCCGACAGGTCTCCGACATGGCGAGCCAGCTCGGGCTCACTGTGCGCAAAGTCTTTATTGACGCCGGTCACGGCGGCAAAGACCCCGGCACGAGCCATAATGACGTTCTGGAACGGATGATCACCCTCGATGTGGCCCTGCGCCTCGGCCGTCTGCTTGAGTCCAATGGCCTTGAAGTCGCCTACAGCCGCCGCAAGGATGTTTCCGTCTCCCTGAGCGAGCGCACACGAAAGGCCAATGCGGAACGGGCCGACCTGTTCGTGTCCATCCATGTCAATGCCAATGACAACGCCCAGATCAACGGCTTTGAAACGTATTATCTTGATCTGGCCAGCAATCCGCAGGCAGCGCGGGTGGCCATGCTGGAAAACGCCGGCAGTGACCGCCGCCTCGGCGACATGCAGTGCATGCTTGCCGATGTCATGCTCAGCGCGCGCGTTGAGGAATCACGCCGCCTTGCCGGTGACATCCAGCGCCTTTCCATGTTCCGGCTCAAGCGCCGGGAATATGCCGTCAGGAACAACGGCGTGAAAGCCGCCCCCTTCCATGTGCTGCTTGGCGCGCAAATGCCGGCCATCCTGGTGGAACTCGGCTATTGCACCAATCGTGACGAAGCGCGGAACCTGGGCAGGAGTGCGTACCGGCATGCCCTTGCCGAAGGGCTTGCCGAAGGCATCCTCGCCTACAGAGACCGCCTCCTCAAGCGGCGCACCGCTGAGAATTCCTTGACTGCCTCCCCCTCTGATGCTATGTAGCCCCGGTTTGCAGCCTTGCGCGCTCATCGCCGCACAGCCGGTTCCAGGTTGCGCGGGCGTTGCGCGCGTTTTTCGCGCCGGTGCTTTCCGGTGCGCCGGTGCTGCAGAGGTGGCACCATTTCCCATGGCATCACGCACAGTCATTTGTAAGGAGAACCTCGATGCGCAATAGTGTTCTGATGATTCTTGCCGCCTGCCTGCTCATGTCGGCGCCGGCGCTCGCGGCGGACGCGTCATCCGTGCCTGCCGCCAAGATCGGCGTTGTGGACATGCAGACCGTTGCCACGCAGAGCGACCCCGCCAAGGCCGCCAAGGAACAGATGGAAAGCAAGTACGGCAAGGAGCGGGCCAGCCTTGAAAAGCAGGGCGAATCGCTCAAGAAGCAGGCTGAAGCCCTCAAGAACCCCAAGGCCAGCGAAGAGAAAAAGCTTGCCTTTATCCGCGCCAAGCAGGAACTGGACCAGAAAACCCGCAATTTCCTCCGCAAGGTGGAGCAGGACGAAATCAAGCTGCGCCAGGACATGGTGACCCTGGTTTTCAGCGCCACTTACGAAGTGGCCCGCGCCAAGGGCTTCAACTTCGTGGTTGACGTCACGGCGGGCGGCGTTCTCTATGCCGATCAGTCCATGGACCTCACCCAGGATGTGCTCGCCGAGGTCAACAAGCTCTACAAGGAAAAGAAAAAGCCCGAAAAGAGCGGCAAGGCCGACAAGAAGTAAGTCCGGACGCAAAGCCTCCCCGCGCGGGAGGCTTTTTGCTGGCGCCCGCTGCCGGTGCCCCGTTCCGCCCCGGCATCATCCCCATTATCCCACGGAGCCAACCATGAGCCAGTCCCCCGCGGCAGACGCGCAAACCATGGACATCCAGCGCATCCTTTCCCTCCTGCCCCACCGTTATCCCTTTCTTCTTGTGGATCGCGTCGTGGAATGCGTGCCGGGTTCGCATATCCGCGCCTACAAGAACGTCAGCGTCAACGAGCCGTTTTTTCAGGGGCATTTTCCCGGCGTCCCCATCATGCCGGGCGTACTGATCCTTGAAGCGCTGGCGCAGACCGGCGGCCTGCTCGCCGCTGCCGGCATGGGAGACCTTGACGGCAAACTCTTTCTCTTCACCGGCCTTGATGGCGTCAAATTCCGCCGCCAGGTGGTTCCCGGAGACAGGCTTGACCTTGAGTGCGGCAATATGCGCATGAAACTCAGGCTCTGCAAAATGGAAGCGCGCGCCTATGTGGACGGCAAGCTGGCGGCCGAAGCGCAGATCACCGCCGCCATCGGCGACAGGCCCTGAGCGCGCACGCGGGGGTTCCTGACAGGTGCGCCCGCCTGATGTGCCACGCGCGGCAGATCAGGCGGGCGTTTTTTTGCGGTTTCCGGCATTGCGGGGGCGCTGGTGCCCCGGTTTTCCGGGCGCCCGCTTCCCGGCGCCCAGCGACACGCGGCCATCCCGGACAGCTCTTTCTTTTAATCAGATTCTCCTGTACCGTCGGCACAGATATATGCTGACGCGGATGCCGAGGAAACCTGCCAAGGAGCGGACATGCCTGTTCTGGTCATTGTGGATGCGCAAAAAGAGTATGTGACGAAAGGACGCCCCTTTTATCTTGAAACCATCGGCCCTTCGCTGGAAAATCTGCAAAAACTCCTGGCCCATGCCAGGGCGCATGACTGGAAAATAGCGCATATGCGCCATGAGCAGAATTCCATGTGCTTCACCTATGGAAGCCCCTATGCGGAGTTCATAGACGGCTTTGGCCCGCAGGAAGGGGAGGAAAGCATGGTGAAGTCAAACTTTTCCTGCTTTTCCTGCCGCGAGTTTCAGGCCCTGGTGGATAAATACCGGCACGAGGAAGTCATCATCGCCGGATACGGCACAAGCATGTGCTGCCTGTCAACCATGATCGACGCCCATCATCGCGGCTATGATTTTACCTTCGTTGCTGACGCCACATGCGCAAAGCGCTCGGCCCGCTTTGATGAACAGGACATGAAAGAGCATATCGTGGATATTCTTGGGGCGTTCGGGCATCTGACCACCACCGAAGAGATCCTGCGGCGCGCTTCCTGAAGCCCGTTGCGTTTGCGGTCGAGCACGCGCAGACGCGGGGCCGCTCCGGCGTCTGCGCGCGCATGGGCCGCGGCTATTTTTCGCCCTGTCCGGCCTCAAGACGGAGCCAGGCGCGATGGATATCCTCCAGGACTTCCGGCCGCGCGATGGTTGACGTGTCCCCAAGGTTTTCCAGGGCCTCCCCTGACGCGATCTTCCGCAACAGGCGCCGGACGATCTTTCCTGAAAGCGTCTTGGGCATGTTTTCCACAAACTGGATGCGTTCCGGGCTGGCCAGGGCCCCGATATTTTTCCGCACCCAGTCCCGCAGTTCGTTCCGCAGGTCTTCCGTCCAGTCCACTTCGCCCCGGAGCGCCACATAGGCATAGATGGCTTCGCCCTTGATCGCGTGAGGAACAGGCACCACAGCCGCCTCCCCCACCGCCGGATGGGCCGCCAGAACGGATTCTATCTCCACCGTGGAGAGACGGTGGCCCGAGACATTGATCGTGTCGTCCATGCGCCCCAGTATCCAGTAATTGCCGTCTTCATCCTTTTTTGCG
>URHE01000025.1 GCA_900547595.1 uncultured Desulfovibrio sp. | reverse complement strand
GACGCCGCCAGGGCCGCCGAGCGCGAGCGCGCGCGTCAGGAGGCCGCGCTCCGCAAGGCCGAGGCCGAGGCCCGGCGCCGGGAAGCGGCGGAGCGCAAGGCGCGGAAGGAGTCGGGCGTGGATATGGGCGATATTTTCGGCTCCGTGGTCAGGCAGACCACGCGCACGGTCACCACGACCGTCGGCCGCGAGATCGGCAAGACGCTCCTGCGCGGGCTTCTGGGCGGTCTGTTCGGCGGCAGGCGCTGAGGCGCGGCGCGTCCCCGAAGCCGCGCGGCGCGCCGCATGGCGCCGGAGGGGGAGGACCTCTAGATTGTGTCTTGAATAATTCTCCAATGTGGTGTAGGGCATGGCAATACCGCATGGTACAGCGCATGGCACGGGGCGACAGCCGGGCCGGGCGGGCTGAAATGCAACGGGGGCATCCATGCCGCAGGTCGCAGCACGCATCAATGACGATCAGGAACGCTGGCTCAAGGACTATTTCCGCACCAAGAGCGCCGGCGCGGAATTTATCCTGCCCTGGGCGGTGGATACCTTTTTCCGGGCCATCACGGGCATCAAGCAGATTTTCAGCGCTTCCGAACTCAAGACCATTGTGGACGCCCACAAGGACATGAAGCTCATGCCGGACAATACGCGCCTGTCCTATCTGCTGCTGCGCGTGTCCGATGCCTGCGAGATGAACGGCATCCACATGCGCCACGGCGCGAGCAAGTCCAGCCTGGAATCCAAGCTCAAAAGCCTGGATGACACCCAGGCCACGGCGCTCATGGTCTGGGCGTCCGCCTTCTGGGTGAGCCGCAACTGCTCGGCGGAGAGTCTGGACGACTATATCAAGGCATACTAGAGCGTTTTCGCAATGGAATTGCGGAACGCTCCGGCGGATGGGGGAGCGGTCGTCCGCCCCTCCGGAAAAAGCCGCGGGCGTATCCTTCATCTCGATCAGGAACCGCCGCGCACGCGGCGTTTTTTCTTGGGGCCGCGCCCGCGTGCCCCCATGCGGACAGGAACTGCAATGCTCAAGATCCTTCGCGCCAAATTCCACGGCATCCGTGTGACCGCCAGCGACCTCAACTATCACGGCTCCATCACGCTCGACCCGGAACAGTGCGCCCTGGCGGGCATCTGCCCGCTGGAATTTGTGGAGGTCTGGAACAAGAACTCCGGCCAGCGGCTCTCCACCTATGTCATCTACGGAGAGCCGGGCTCGCGCTGCTGCGTGCTCAACGGGGCCGCCGCGCGCGCCTGCCAGAAGGGCGACGAACTCATCATCTGCGCGGCGGAATATGTGGCGGATGCCCGGGAACTCGCCGCCAGAAGCCCTGTGGTGCTCTGTTTCGGGGCGGACAACGCGGTGACGGAGCGCCTGCGCTATGAAGTGGGGGACGCCGGGGCGGCGGGCATGACGTTCGCCGTGCGCCGCGAAAGCTGAAGCGTTGCTCCCGGCGCGCAGGAGCCGCTTGCATGCTGGTCTTTGCCTATGTCAACCTCATCTGGTTTCTCGCCGGCCTGATCGTCGGCCTGACGTCCTTCGGCGGCAATCTCTTTGCCATGCCCCTGCTGGCCCTGGTAATGCCTGCGCGGGATGCCGTGGTTCTGGGATGTCTGCTGTTCCCGGCCATGTGTGTGACCCTGACCGTGTTGTACCGCAGGGCCATCCTGTGGCGCGAGGTGCTTGTGCTCGGTCTTTCCAGCGGGCTGGGCATCCCGCTGGGGATCGCCTTTCTCAGCCGCGCCTCTTCCCGGACGATCCTGCTTGTGGCCGCGTTTTGCGTTTTTGTGTTCCTGTTCTGGCAGTGGTTTGCCACGCACCGGAAGTTTGCGGCCCGCCCCCTGCATATGGGCTGGGCCGTCCCCCTCGGCATCGTGAGCGGCCTGATGTCGGGGGCGACGGGGCTTGGCGGGCCGCCTCTGGCCTTTTATGCGCTGGCCCGGCAGTGGAACAAGGAAAGCGTGCTTGGCGGCCTGAGCATGGCCGCCATGTGCAGTTTCGTTTTTTTCTTTCCCCTGCAATGGCAGGCGGGGTTGTATACTCCGGAACTTCTGAAAACGAGCCTCTGGAGTTCGGCAGCCGCCATTCTGGGCATTTTCGCCGCCATGCCCCTGCTGTCCCGCATCAATATGCGGCTTTTTCGCGCCCTGATGCTGGGGATGATCGCGCTTTCCGCGCTCCTGCTGCTGGTCAGGGGGCTCCTGGCCTGATCCGTTGCCGCGCCGCCGTGCCGCGGCGGCTCCTTTCCCGCGGGGCGCCCCCGCATGCCCTTTTCAGCGTCTGCGCCCGGTGCTATAGAGGGGCAGGGCGGCCCCCGACATGGGCCGCGGCGCTGCTGACGAGGCATGCATGAAGATCCTCATCCTGAGCAATCAGTCCCGCTCCATGGCGAACTTCTGGAGCGTCCTTATCCGCCATATGCGCGCGGCAGGCCATGAGGTGGTGTGCTGCGCGCCCCCGGGCGACGCCGCCGCCGAGGCCGCGCTGCGCGCGCTGGAGGCGGAGTTTGTCCCCTATCCGCTGGACCGCAAGGGCCTGAACCCGCTCCGTGACGCCGGGAGCTTTTTCGCGCTGGCGCGCCTGTTCCGCGCGCAGCGGCCCGATCTGCTTTTTGCCACCACCATCAAGCCGATCATCTATGGCTGCCTGGCGGCGCGCGTGGCCGGGGTGCCCCGCGTCTACGCCACCATCACCGGTCTGGGGTACGCCTTTGAGGCGGACAGCCTGTTCAAGAGGTGCGTCAACAGGCTCGGCGTCTTTCTCTACCGGCGCGCCCTGCGCCATGCGAGCGGCGTCTTTTTCCAGAATCAGGACGATATCCGGGTATTCCGGGAGCAGGGCATTCTGGGCCCGGGCGCCCGCGTACTCACCGCGCGTGGCACCGGGGTGGACACGGCGCGTTTCGCGCCGGAGCCGTTTCCGCCGCTGCCGCCTGGGGGGCCGGTGATCTTCCTTCTGGTGGGGCGCCTGCTGGAGGCCAAGGGCATTGCCGAATATGCCGAGGCCGGGCGCCTGCTGCGCGCCATGGGCGCCGCCTGCCGCCTTCAGTTGCTTGGGCCGCCGGAGACGGGGCTTGGCGGGGTGGACCTGGCGCGGATACGCCGGTGGGAGGCCGACGGCCTGCTGGAATATCTGGGGGAAACGCGGGACGTGCGGCCCTTCCTTGCCGCCTCGCATGTGCTTGTGCTGCCCTCGTGGCGCGAAGGGACGCCCACCTCCGTCATGGAGGCCATGAGCATGGGCCGCCCCGCCGTGGTGACGGATGTGCCGGGCTGCCGCGAGGTGGTGCGGGACGGCGTCAACGGCCTGCTGGCGCCGGTGCGCGACCCCGAGGCCCTGGCCGGGGCGATGGCGCATTTTGTGAAAAATCCCGGCGACATCGCGCGCATGGGCGCGGCCGGGAGGAAGCTGGCGCTTGACGAATTCGATGCCGAGACCGTGGCCGCCCGCATCCTGCGGGACATGGGCGTGCCCGGCGCGGCGGAACATGCCTAGACACCAGGAAGAAGGGGAACGACCGTGATCAGCGCATACCGCAAGGCATTGCTGCAAACCCTGGACATTTTCTGCCTGCTTCTGGCGCTCACGGTGTCCGGCGTGACCACCATCGCGCCGGACCTGAGCGTTTTCCACGACTATACGGGCGCGTCACTGTTCACGATCTTTTTTTACATGCTGTTTTTCTACATCCTTGACGCCTACAGCGTGGCGCAGGAGGATTTCCGGGAGACCACGGGACGCGTCCTCGTGGCCTGCTGTCTGGGCATCGTTTCCTCGGCAACGGCGTCCTATGCCTTTGACCACTGGCGGTTTGACCGCGAGACCCTGCTCCTGCTGTTCACGCTTTCGCTCGTATTCTGCCTGGGCTGGCGCTGGCTCTATTATCTGAATGCCGACAAGGTGACGCACCCCCTGCGGGTCCTGCTGGTGGGCGTGGACAGGGCGGGCAAGGTCCGCCAGTTGCTGGCCGAGGGACTGCCCAAGGCCAGGATCATCGGCTATGTGGGCGAGCCGGATCAGGGGCCGGAAGCGGGGGAATATCTCGGGCCGCCGTTCCAGGCACTGTCCGTCGCCAAAGAGAAGGGCGCCACCATGATCGTCCTGCTGCCGGACGCGCCGCTGGACGACGACATCGCCCACGAACTGCTAGAGGCCAAGCTGCGCGGCAGCATGGTGGTGGACATCCGCTCCTTTTACGAGCATGTGGTGCAGCGGCTGCCGCTTTCCCAGATCAATGACGAATGGCTCCTCCAGACCGAGGGCTTCTCCCTCAACACGCGCGGTTCCCTGCGGCGGCTCAAGCGCGCGCTGGATGTCGGCATTTCGCTGGTCCTGCTGCTCCTGACCCTGCCCATCATGCTGCTCACGGCGCTCATCGTGCGTCTGGAGTCTCCGGGCCCGGTCATCTACCGGCAGGACCGCGTGGGCCTGCATGAAAAGGAATTCACTGTCTACAAGTTCCGCTCCATGCGTTCGGATGCGGAAAAGAACGGCGCGGTCTGGGCGCAGGCCAACGATGCCCGCGTGACGCGCTTTGGCAGATTCATCCGCAAGGTGCGCATCGATGAGCTGCCCCAGCTCTGGAACGTGCTCAAGGGCGACATGAGCTTCATCGGCCCGCGCCCGGAGCGCATGGCCTTTGTGCGCGAGCTCCGGAAAACCATCCCCTATTACAGCCTGCGCCATACGGTGAAGCCGGGCCTTACGGGCTGGGCGCAGGTCTGCTATCCCTATGGCGCCTCGGAGGAGGACGCGCGCCGCAAGCTGGAATATGACCTCTACTATATCAAGAACATGTCCGTCCTGCTCGACATCCACATCCTTTTCAAGACCGTGGGCGTCGTGCTCTTTCCCAAGGGGGCGCGGTAGCGCGTTTTTGCAAGGAATTTGCGGAAACGCTCCGGCGGATGCGGGAGCAGACGCCCGCGCCGTGATAACGGCAAAATGCTTGAGAGCGGGGGGCGCGATGGACGCGGACGGAACATCCACGGCGGCCCGGCGCCGTCTCTGGCTGCGGCAGCTTCTGGCGCTCATTGTCAAGGAGTTCCAGGAGATCGTGCGCGATCCGTCCTCCTATCTGGTGGCGGGCGTCCTGCCGCTGAGTTTTCTTCTGCTGTTCGGCTACGGCATCACCCTGGATGCGGGCATCCTGCGTCTGGCCGTCCTTGACCGGAGCGGCGGCAGCCATGCGCTTTCCCTTGCGGCGGACTTTGCCCATTCGCCCTGGTTCGAGACCGTCCATGTGGGCGGCATGGAGGCGGCGGAACGCGGGATGCGCGATTCCGAGGTGCAGGGCGTGCTGGTCATCCGGGGAGATTTTGATCAGGAGCTGGCCGCCGGCGGCACGGGAGAGCTCCAGATACTCGTGGACGGCACGGAGCCCAATACCGCGCAATATATCCGCAATTACAGCCAGGGCCTCATTGCCGTCTGGCAGGCCACGGCCCTGCCCGGAGGCCGCGCGGACAAGCCGCCCGTGGAGCTTGCGACGCGCTACTGGTACAACCCCACCGCCAGGAGCGAGCGCTTTCTCGTGCCCGGCGCCATCACGGTCATCATGACCCTCATCGGGACGCTGCTCACCTCGCTTGTGTTCGCGCGCGAGTGGGAGCGGGGCACCATGGAGGCCATGATCGCCACCCCCGTGAGCCGGATGCAGCTGTTGCTCGGCAAGCTGATCCCCTATTTCTGCATGGGCATGTTCAGCATGGCCCTGTGCGCCCTGGCGGCGGTGACGCTTTTCGAGGTGCCGTTTCGCGGCTCGCTCTGGGTGCTGCTGTTGCTTTCCACGGTTTTCATGCTCAGCGCGCTGGGGCAGGGGCTGCTCATTTCCGTCTGCCTGCGGGGGCAGCTTGTGGCGGCGGAAGCGGGGCTGTTTTCCGGCTTTCTGCCCGCGCTCATGCTTTCCGGCTTTGTGTTCGACATCAACAGCATGCCCGCGGCGCTCCAGGCGCTGACAAAACTGTTGCCGGCAAGCTATTTCAATACCTGTCTGCGCACCATCTTCCTCACCGGCGATGTCTGGAGCATTTTTGCGCCGAGCCTGCTTTTCATGGGGCTGCTGGCCGCCGCGCTGCTCGGCCTGGTCTACAGGAACCTCACCAAACGTCTGGACACGCGCGCATGAGCGTTCTTCCGCCCCCGCTCGATCTTCGGCGCATGCTCACCATCGTGCGCAAGGAACTGCTGGTGCTGCTGAGCAACCGCACCTCGCGCTTTCTCATCATCGTGCCGCCGCTGCTCCAGATAGTGGTATTCGGCTGGGCCGCCACCATGGAAGTACGCAATGTGGATGTGGCTGTGCTTTCCAGCGACAGCGGCCTCTGGAGCCGCGAGATACTGCACCGGCTGGAGGGGGCGCCCACCTTCCGCAGCGTTGTCCATCTGGAAAGCGCGGCGGCGGTCCGGCCCGTGCTGGACGGGCAGAAGGCGCTGTTTGTGCTGGTCTTTGACGAGGAGTTTTCCCGCAATGTGGAGCGGGCGCGGGCTGCGGAAGTGCAGGTCATTCTGGATGGCCGCCGTTCCAACGCGGCCCAGATCGCGGTTTCCTATCTCAATCAGATACTGGAGGACGTGGCCCGCGCCACCCCGGCGGGTCAGGCGGCGCAGGCTCCCCGCGAGGGCGCCGCGGCCGGCGTTCCCCGGCTGGATGTGCGCACGCGCTGCTGGTTCAATCCGAACCTGGAATTTCAGTGGTTCTTTCTGCCCAATCTCATCGGCATGCTGAGCCTCATGCTCGGGCTGGTCGTCACCGGACTTTCCGTGGCGCGCGAGCGGGAGGTGGGCACCTTTGACCAGTTGCTCGTCTCGCCGGCGACGCCCACGGAGATCGCCCTCGCCAAGCTGGTGCCCGGCTGCCTGGTGGGGCTTGCGCACGGCACCATTTTTCTTGTGATCACGGTGTTCGGCTTCGGCGTTCCCTTCAACGGCTCGGTGGCGCTGCTCTATGCGGCCATGCTGGTTTTTTCGCTGGCGGCGGGAGGCGTGGGGCTCATGGTCTCCTCCCTGTCCTCCACCCAGCAGCAAGCCTTTCTGGGGGCCTTTACCGTGGGCGTGCCCTGCATCCTCATTTCCGGCGCGGTCACGCCGGTGATGAACATGCCGCTGTTCCTCCAGCACGCGAGCCAGCTCAACCCCCTGCGCCATTTCACCACCCTGTGCCAGGGCGTTTTTCTCAAGGACATCACTCTGGTTTCGGCTCTGGGCAATCTGGGCAAGATCGCTCTGATCAGCGTGGCCGCCGTAAGCGTGGCCGTGTGGATGTTCCGGCGCAGGACCTGACGGGGCGCCGTAGCCGTCGGCGCGCACCGCCGGACCTCCCGTCACCTTCCGTGCCGAAACGCAGGGCGGGCGCCCCCACGCCGCGCCGCGCCGCGAGGTCGCGCAGCGCATCGGCCTCGGGGCGGACATAGGTGCGTCCCTCCACGCGATATTCCTTGGCGGCCACCGGTTCATCCGCGAGGAGGACCGTCGTTGCCCCGCGCGGCAGGACGAGGCGTTCCAGCGTCTGGCGGCGCAGGCCAAGCGTATGCGTGTGGCGAAAAACGGCTGTGGCCGCCTTGTCCTCGTCGTCCGGATGGCAGAGGACGCGCAGCAGCCCGGCGGGCCGGTTCTTTTTGCCGATGCCGGGAAGCCAGAGCGCGTCCAGAATGCCGTCCATGGCGGAGAGCGCGGTCAGGGCCAGCCCCAGTTCCTCGCCGCTCAGGTGGTCAAGATGGGTCTCGAGCTGGACCACCGTCTCCCGTCCCCCGCGCGCGTGGGAAACCTGCGCCCCCGACCGGACGAGGCAGAGGCGCAGGGGTGCCTCCCCGCACATGCCGTGGCCGCAGCCGTAGCCCGCGAGGATGCCCTCCGGGCCGTTGCTCACGGCATCGGCCAGAACGCGGACAAGGGCCGCGCCCAGGGGCGTTGTGACGGCGCGCGGAGCGTTTTTCGCCGTTTCCGGCTCGGGGCGCACGGCGCAGCCGCGCAACAGCAGGGCCGTCCGCGCGGTCTCCGCGGCGTTGTCCGTGGTGTCGTCCCCGGGGCGCCAGCGCAGCGGCGACAGGGTGATGCGGTCGATCCCAAGCAGGGCGAGTTCACGGCAGATACCGGCGGTGCAGGCCACAAGGCGCGTGGCCCGCGCCTGCGGCATGCGGAGTTCGCGTTGCGCCTCGCCGGAGCAGGGTGCCCCGGCTCCGGCAAGGGCGTCCAGGACGGCCAGCCCCTGCTCCATCCGGTATTCCCCGTATTCCCGCGGCTCCCCGCCGGCGCACCGGGCAAGGACCGCGCGCAGGGCGCGGGCCAGTTCGTCGGCGGAATGGAGAGGCCCCTCTTCAGCGCCGGGGAGGAGGCGGAGAGCGAGAGAGCCGCCCCCGGCATCCGGGTGAAGCTCCAGAGCGCAGGGAAAGCCCTCGGCGGCGAGGGCCGCCTCCAGAGGGGCGCAGTGGGGGGAGCGCAGGGGGCCGGAGCGCGCCGTGCCGGCGCGCAGGTGCAGCAGGGCCGCGAGGAGCCTGTCGCCGGAGACGCCGCCGGAGCCGTCAAGGTGGAGTTCCATTCCGTTTCTCCTTTCCCGGTGGACTGTTTCCGCAGAAGGTGAGGCGGGCTTGTGCGCCGGGCGCCCCTGGCGTATGCTCTCGCGGAGAAGGCCGGGCCCATTGTCCGGCCAAGACCATGGCGCAGGGAGGCCATATGCTGATACGGAACTGGATGACCACCGAGGTGGTCAGCGTGACGCCCGACACCAGCCTGCTCAAGATCGGCAAACTCATGCGGGACAAAGGCGTGCGTCGCCTCCCGGTGCTCGACGAGAATGGCCGGGTGGTCGGCATCGTTTCCGACCGCGACGTGCGCGATGCGTCCCCGTCCAAGGCCACTACCCTGGACATGTACGAAATGCACTACCTCCTGGCCGAAATCAAGGCCAGGGACATCATGACGCCGCATCCCGTGACCATCAAGCCCACGGACACCGTGGAAAAGGCCGCCATGCTCATGCTGGACAAGAAGTTCGGCGGTCTGCCCGTGGTGGGGGATGACGGCGCGCTTGTGGGCATCATTTCCGATCAGGATGTGTTCAAGGCGCTGGTGAACATCACCGGCGTGCGCGACGGCGGCATCCAGCTCGGCATGGAGATCGCCAACGAGAGCGGGGCCATGCGGCCCATTTTTGACCTGCTCCGCAAACACGGGGCGCGCATCCTTTCCGTGCTCTCCACCAATAATCAGGAAGGGCGGCGCAATATTTTCCTGCGTCTGCGCGACCTGCCGGACGAGGCCGCCCAGGAGGCGCTGCTCCGGGAAGTGCAGGAATACGCGCGCCTGCTGTACTGGGCGCGCGAGGAAGTGCATCTGGCGTAAGGACGCGGTGGTCCATGGATCACAGGGGGCGCGCTGTATTCAGTCGGCGCGCCCCCCTGTGGTATCGCGCTCTGCCGCAGGCGGGGAATGCGCGGGAGACCCGTTAACGCGCCTCGCGTCCGCACAGGCTGCGCGTCGAGCGCAGGCGCAGTTCCTCCACGATGGCCCGCTCGTATTCGGGCGCAAAGGAAACAGCGGCGCGCATTTCCTTGTTGAGCAGCTGTTCCACCTGTTGCGTTTCTTCCCATATCTCCAGCAGTTCCTCATCCGCCAGGCTTTTCACCCGCAGGGAAAACGGCATGTCGTCGGGAAAGGGGGTGGCCTGGGCCATGTGTGCCTCCTGTGATCCTTGGGCGCGTTCGAGGTGGTCAGCCGTTGTCCGCGCTGGTGGCTGACGGCGGGAACACACGGCCATCCGCAAATATCTGCCCTGTCTTGCGGAGCCGGAGCCGGGGCCGCAGGCGGTCATCCTCTCCCTCCGGGCAAAGAACGGCGAGGGTGAACAGCAGCGGGGAGAGATAGCCCATATGCCAATCGAGCGTGAATGTCACGCCGTCGGCCCGCCGGGGGGCCGGCGCCCAGCGCGGAAGGAGCGGACGCAGGTCCATGACGCGGGGGCCGTTTTTGCCCTCGCGGGTGAAGGGGACTTCCGCCAGGGCCGCAAAGGCCGCGAAACGCCGCGCAAGGAGGTCGTCCGCGTCCTCCCCGGCCAGACGCGCGGCAAAGGTCTCGGCCACGGCCTGCTCGGTGCGGCGCCCCGGCGGCGTGAATTCCACAAGACGGAGCCGCATGCCCGGCGGCAGATGCGGGGCCAGGAGCGCCGCCGCCTCCGTGGGCGGCAGGAGGCGCCGCAGAGTGAGGGCGAACCATTCCGCATCGCTTTCCACGCCCACGGGCAGCGCCCGGCCGAAGGAGAGCAGGGGCAGCGGGTGAAAGCCCTGGGAAAAGGCCAGGGGGAGCCCGGCGCGGCGCAGGGCGCGTTCCAGCGTGGCCTGAAGCTCAAGCTGGCTCAGGCAGGCGCTGCCGCCGGTCTTGGTGTGCCAGAAGCGGTACTGCGCCGCCTTGTGGACAAGGTCGGCGGCGATGCGCGGCGGTTCCTGGCGCTGGCTTTTGCAGACGAGCCGCCCTTCGGCGTCGCGCCGGGGCTGGTGGGCCAGCTGGTCGCGTTGCGGAAAGACAAGACGGTTGCGGCGTTGCGCGTCCGCCTGCGCCGCCTCGCGTGTGCCCGCAAGGCGTGAAGGTCCGGCGGCGGTATCACACGCGCCGCAGTGGCGGCAGGCTCCGTAGCGGCAGTCGGGGGTGATCCTGCCCGCCAGGGCGCGCCCGCGCTCCGTGAGCAGAAAGGCTTCGGAAACGCCCGCCTCCAGATGCCCCCAGGGCAGCGGGGCGCCGGGTTCGCGGGCGCCGATGCAGGCTTCGGCGCTGATGCCGCATTCTTCCAGCGCCTCCAGCCAGGGGGCGAGGTCAAAGCTCTCCATCCAGCTGTCGAAGAGGGCTCCCTTGCGCCACGCCAGTTCCACCACGTCGGCCATGCGCCTGTCGGCGCGGGAGAGGATGCCTTCCAGATGGCTCATGGCCGGTTCATGCCAGCGCAGCTTGAGGCATTTTTGTCCCTTGAAGCGTTCGCGCACCAGGCGCACGCGGCGGTCGATCTCGTCCCGCCCGATCTGGGCCTCCCACTGGAAGGGGGTGAACGGCTTGGGCACAAAGGGCGAGAGCGAGGCCGTCACCTGAAGGCGCGGACCGCCCGGCCCGGCGGCATCGCGCACCGCGCGGCAAAGATCGGCAATGGCCACCAGGTCTTCGTCCGTCTCGGTGGGGAGGCCGATCATGAAATAGAGCTTGACCTGCCGCCAGCCGTGTTCCAGCAGTTTTTGGGCATGGAGGAGGATGTCCTCTTCGCTGACGCCCTTGTTGATGACGTCGCGCAGGCGCTGGCTCCCGGCTTCGGGCGCGAGGGTGCAGCCTGTGCGGCGCAGGTCGGCCATCCTGCCCATGATCTCGTCATCAATGGAGCCCACGCGCAGGGAGGGCAGGGAAAGCGTCACCTGTTCCCGGGCGCAGCGGTCGAGCGTGCCCGCGCACAGGGTCTTGAGCGCGGAATAATCGCCGGTGCTCAGGGAAAGGAAGGAGATTTCCTCAAAACCGGTCTCGCGGAGGCAGTCCTCAAGAAGGGCGCCGACGCTTTCGGGCGAACGCTCGCGCACCGGGCGGTAGACCATGCCCGCATGGCAGAAGCGACAGCCGCGCGTGCAGCCGCGCGCGATCTCCAGCGAAAGGCGGTTGTGGACAGCGCCCACGGGGATGACCTGCCGCGCCGGATAGGGGGCGCGTTCCAGATCGGCCACGATGCGGCGGGCCGGGCGCGCGTGGTCGGCAAAGCGCGGCACAAGGGCGCCGTCCGCGCCTTCCGTGAAAAAGGAGGGCACATAGACGCCGGGAATATGCCGCGCCTCGCGCAGGAAGCCGCTCCGCGTCCAGCCTTGCGCGCGGGCCCGTTCCAGCAGGCGCAGGATGTCCGGCAGGGTCTCCTCGCCATCGCCGAGCACCATGAGATCCATGAACGGCGCCAGAGGCTCGGCGCCCAGCACGGCGCCGCCGCCGGCAATGACGAGCGGGCAGGCGGCGAGGTCATCTCCGCGCGCGGCGTGGCGCAGGGGGATGCCCGCAAGATCGAGCATGTAGAGGACATTGGTGTAGCACAGCTCGTGGGTGATGGAAAAGGCCACGCAGTCCATGCGGTCGAGCGGCGTGTCCGACTCCAGGGTGCAGAGCGGGGCGCCGTGCTTGCGCAAAATATCCGCCGCGGCCCTGTCCGGCGCCATGACCCGTTCCGCCCACCAGGCGTCGTGGGCATTGACGATGCCGTAGAGAATTTTCTGCCCGAGGTAGGACATGCCCACCTCGTACAGGTCGGGAAAGGCCAGGGCCACGCGCAGGCGCACCGCATCCGGCTCCTTGCGCACGGCCCCGTCCTCGATGCCCGCGTAGCGGCTCGGCCTCGGCAGGAGTGGCAGGAGGTCGCGCATAGATTTCTTGCCCTTCAACAAGGATTAAGAAAAAGGCGGCGCGGGCGCCGCCTTTGCGTGTCAGGGATGCCGCGCGGGCGCGGCGTCAGGAAATGAGCCCGCTGGAACCGGCGCCGGGCAGCGGCCCGGAGCCGAACTGCAACTTGCCGAGGCCGCCGGCCACGGTGAGGTTGGTGCAGGCTTCGATATATTTGTCCTGAAGTTCCTTGGGCGTGTCGGCATAGCGGTAGAGGAAAAACTTGCCCTCGATTGCGCCGCTGAAATCCGGCTCGAAGGGGTAGCCATAGGGCAGCATCATCATCTGCACGCCCTGCTGCGAGGGGATGGTCTGGATGGCGGCCGCATCGGTCAGGCGGTCTCCTGCCTCGTCATATTTGCCGATGACCAGTTCGCCGGTCACCAGTTTCATCAGGCGGATGTCATAAGCCATGATTTGCTCCTTGAAGAAAGTATGCCTCTGTAGGTAGGCACCGGGCGCTTCCATGTCAAGGGATTTTCGGTTGCCATCTCTCCGGGATGGGCTAGACTCCGCCCATGGACGAAAACAGACAGGCTCAGGCGGATGCGGACCATGAAGCCCATGCGGAACTGGCCCGCAGGCTCGGCCACACGTTCGCGCACCCGGAACTTCTGAGGCTTGCCCTGACCCACAGCTCATGGGCCAATGAATGCGGCGCGGGCGACGCGCACAACGAGCGGCTGGAATTTCTTGGTGACGCGGTGCTGGAGCTGTGCGTTTCCGCGGAGCTCTTCCGGCGTTTTCCCAAGATGCGGGAGGGAGAGCTGACGCGCCTGCGCTCACGGCTCGTGAGCACGGTGGGGCTGGCCGAACGGGCGCGGGAACTGGGGCTGGATGCCCGCCTGCGTCTGGGAAAGGGCGAGGAACAGCAGGGCGGCCGCAGCCGGGACGCCATTCTCAGCGATGCGCTGGAGGCGGTGCTGGCCGCCGTGTATGAGGACGGGGGCTTTGCCGCCGCGCAAGGCGCCGTGGCCCGGATATTTGAAGGGCATTGGCCGCGTGGCGCGGGCGCGCCGCGGGTGCGGGACTGCAAGTCGCGCCTTCAGGAGGCGACGCAACACCTCTTTGGCCGCACTCCGGTCTATGCCAGAGAGTCGGCCAGCGGCCCGGAACATGCCAAATGTTTCCAGGTGCGTCTGACGTTGCCGGACGGACAGGGCTTCGCGGGCCAGGGTACGAGCTGCAAGAAAGCGGAACAGGATGCCGCCGGTCGCGCCCTTGCCGCGCTTGCGGCGCAAAAGCTCTGGCCTCGGATTCGTTCGTGAATTTCCCCCTGCGCTGAACATCCCCGGGCTGTGCCGTGGCGTGCGGGCATGCGCCCACGCTGTGCCGGTGCGGGAAGGACCGGGCCGGTGACCCGGCCCGGGGGCACGGCCCCCGGGCCTCCCGTCTTTGGTCTGCCACCACAGCCTATGTCTAGATGACCTAGCCGCCGATGAGCTGCATGGCCATCTGGGGCAGCGAGTTGGCCTGGCCGAGCATGGCCACGGCCGATTGGGTGAGGATCTGATTGCGCACGAACTGTGTCATTTCCGTGGCAACGTCCACATCCGAAATTCGGGATTCGGCCGCCTGGAGGTTCTCCGCCTGAACGTTCAGGTTGGTGATGGTGTTCTCCAGCCGGTTCTGCATGGCGCCGAGATGGGCGCGGATCTTGTCCTTGGAGATGATGGCCTCGGTGATGGCGTTCAGAGCCTTCTGGGCCGCCTCCTGGGTGGACACCGTGCCGCCGTCGCGCAGCTTGCCGTTCTCGTCCAGGGCCTGATTGCCCACGCCCAGGGAGGAAGCCGTGCAACTGCCGATGGTGATGTAGTAGTAGTCCTCCGCCGAGTCGTTGCCCGTGCCGAAGTGGATCTTCATCTTGCCGGTGGACGTCATGCCGCTGCCGTTATGGGTGTCGGACGAGAGCGTGCCGTCGAGCAGATGGATGCCGTTGAAGTCCGTGGCATTGGCGATTCGGGTGATTTCCGAGGCCATGGCCTGGTATTCGGACTCGATCATCAGGCGCTGCGTGGAGTCGTAGGTGCCGGTGGCGGCCTGTTCCGCCAGTTCCTTGAGGCGGATGAGCTTTTCGTCGATGACGCCCATGGCGCCGTCCGCCGTCTGGATCATGGAGATGGCGTCGTTGGCGTTGCGCGCGCCCTGATGGAGGGCCGCGATGTCCGCGCGCTGGAGCTCGCGGATGGCGAGGCCGGCGGCGTCGTCCGCCGCGCCGTTGACGCGCAGGCCCGTGGAAAGCCGCTGGGTTGAGGTGGCGAGTCTGCCGTAGTGGGCATTCAGGTTTCGGGCCGTGTTGGCGGCCATCATGTTGTTGTTAATGACCAAAGACATTGGGCACCTCCTGGGGTGGTTGAATAAGCTGTGCCCGTCATATTGCAACGCATATGCCAAATGCTGAATAGCGTTGTTTTTTAGCGTATTACATTTTTTCTAGACGTGAGGGGCAAAATTTTCCGCCGGGGGCCGCCGCATTTTTGGCGCCGGGAGTGACAACTTTTCCCAGGGGTTTCGCGCCTTTCGGCATGCGGACGCGGGCGGGGACGCCCCAGTGGCGCGGGCGGAGGCCGGTGCCGCGGAGCGTCTGGAACATGCGGGAGCGCCGGGGGCGGTGAAGGGGGGGACGAAGAGGGGGCGCCGCCTGTGGCGGAGGAGTTTGGCCCATATCCACGCTTCAGGGCATGAGCACAGTTCAGAAAAAGGGGAGACCAGAAACTTTTGCTATGGACAATCAATAACTGTTTACTTACAGGTGCATGGGGGGAGGATGACTCCCCCCTGTCTTTGCTATTCCGTCCACGCCAGAACCGGCTTTCTGCGCTTCGTCGCACAATCAGTCAGGTATGCGTTTATCAGTGTCTGATAAGGGATGCTCACTTCTTCAGACAGACTTTTGAAATACTCCACAGTTGTCTTGTCCAGGCGGATAGTTACAGTTGTCTTTTGCTGCCTGGTGTAAGGGTTCTTGACCCCGGAAGAAAAATCGTATTCGTCTCGCATGGTTATTTTCTCCTCGTGTAATCCGCAGATTCTTTTTTTGTCGCTTTTCTGGCTGAAATGATTCTGATGTGTTCGTCATCCTCACGGTAGCAATGGCAGACAACCAGCAGCCGAAGGACAGCGCTCAATCCAAGAAGCAAAAACCTGTCTTCATCTTCCGAATGATCAGGATCAAAAATTCTCAAGGCGTCGCAATCGTCAAACACCGTTTGCGCCTCTTCAAAGGCAACGCCGTGTTTGCGCTTGTTGGCAGTGGATTTTTGGGCATCCCAGGTGAATTTCATAAGCGTTTCTCATACATAAAATATATTTACAAAGTAAATTCATGTCAAGAAATTTTTCTTGGCATTTCATTATTGCGGAGGATTTCCGGACCGGGTTTTGAAAACCCCGCAGGTGTCGCTTCAGCAGCATCCATGCAACGGCAAAACGCCGCCCCTTGCGGGGCGCCAGAGAAAGAGAACGAAACTCCGTCGCGTGGCGGCGCGGACAAGCCGCGACCCGCTCCGGAGTTTCGGTGCCGTTGCTGTGTCCATCAACGGCAAAACGCCGCCCCTTGCGGGGCGGCGTTTCGTCTGCGGAGAAAGCCGGAAAACGGCGCTATCCCTTCGCCGCGGCGCGCCCGGGGAACCACTCCGGGGGCGCGCCTGTCCGGAACTATGCCTAACGCTTCATGCCGATGACGGTCTCCAGCATGGTGTCGACCGTGGTGATGCCCTTGGAGTTGGCCTGGAAGCCGCGCTGGGTGGTGATCATGTTCACGAATTCGCGGCTCAGGTCCACATTGGAGCCTTCGATATTGTAGGCCCGGGTCACGCCGAAGCCGTTGTCGCCGGCCACGCCCTGGCGGGCTTCGCCCGATTCCTTGGTCTGGCCGTAGAGGTTGCCGCCCTCGCGCCGCAGGCCCTGCTTGTTGTGGAAGTCATAGAGGGCGATCTGGTAGAGGGGGATGGTCTCGCCGTTGTCGTAGTAGCCATAGACCACGCCCGCGTTGTCGATATTGGTGCCCGAAAGTATGCCCGATGGGTAGCCGTTGGCCTGTGAGTCCTGCGTGATGTAGCTGGAGGCGCCCGCGGAGCTGGCGTTATCGGTCTTCATGGGGTCGTCGTACTTGGACACGTCATTGTTGTAGTTGATGGTGCGGGAAGTGACCGTATCTTCATAGGTGAAGGGGCCTTTTGCATCGCCATCAATCCTGCCTGTTGTGGGGTCGAAACCCACTTGCTTGGGAGGATTCGTGCTGGTATCCGTCAGCTGCGTTATATTAAGTTCCTTGAGGCGCTTGAGCGTGTTCGAAGGTACAAATTGGCCCGTGGTCTTGATTTTGAAAGGCCCATTGGGGTCAACGCCCGCCTTGAGTTTCCCATTCTCGTCTGTGACGGTTTCCCAATTGCCGCTACCTGTCGGTACCTCAAGCTCAAGGACTACATCGGGGTTGGGCGGCATATCCGCGGCAACGCCAGCCTTATCTATCCATACCTCGTCTGCCGTGTGCCAAGCATACTCCGGCCCATCATGGACGGCCTTGGGTGTGGGCGAAACCTTGACCGTTACCGGCTGGGGGTCACTTTCCATGCCGCGCAGTTCGGCCAGGGTGCCGGCATTGTCCCAGTTGCCCAGGTTGCGCAGGCCGAAATCCAGCTCGATGATATAGTCCTGCGCCTGGGACTGGGTGGGAGAGATCGTCTCGCTCACGCTGTTGGCCAGCGGCTGGCCCGTGAAGTTGGCGCAGAAGGTGGGCAGCCCGTTGCTGGAAAATTTGGTCGAGTGCCAGCTTGAGAGTTCCTCCGGCGGCAGATTGCACTGGTTGAGGTCGCCCGGTTCGTCATTGGCGCCGTAGGTATAGGCCGTCTGGTTGACCAGGTTGCCCGCGGCGTCGAAGATCAGATGGCCGGTCATGAGCATGCCCGCGTACTTGTTGGTTCCGGCAACGGGGTCATTGTAGAACTTGGTGGGTTCCTTGTCGGTCCAAGTGTTGGTTGTTTCATCATAGCCCTTGCCGCCGAAGCTGCGCATGTCCTCTTCCGGCGGAATGGTCACGCAGTATTCATACACCGTGTAGCCCGCGGGCAGGCCCTCGATCTCGTAGACGATGTTGCCGTTGGAGTCCACCTGCTTGGCCGCCACCTGGTCGTAATAGACCGTGAGGGTGTGGGCGTTGCCGCCTTCGTCGTAAACCTTGATGGGCGAGTGCGTGGCGAAGGACGTGTCGGCCATGGGCGGGTTCTTGGAGGCGTCCCACTGGTCGAAGAGGGCTGTCATGGGGGAGGTGTCGCTGGTGGAGCGGTCGCCGCGACTGTCGCTGGTCAGGCCCATGGTGAAGCTGACGTTGGTGGTGCGCTGCGGCTCCAGATACCAGGAATCCAGCACGATGTCCTGCGGCGTGCCCGTGCCCACAAAGGCGGACTCGTTGGTCTTGTCCTTGCCCAGGTTGATGGACTCGCTCTTGAAGGTCAGGCGCGTGGAGTTGTCCACCTTCCAGCCCTGGAGGCGGTAGCCTTCGGGGTTCTGGAGCTGGCGGTCGGCGTTGAAGTAGAAGTCGCCCGCGCGGGTGTAGTACATCTGGTCCGTATTGGGCTTGCGCACCTTGAAAAAGCCTTCGCCGTCGATGGCCACGTCAGTGACGGAATTGGTGGATTCCAGCGAGCCCTGCGAAAAGTCGCCCAGCACCGCGTAGGTGGCCACGCCCGCGCCGATCTGCACCGGGCCGCTGGTGGAGCCGCCGTTGATGTACAGATAGTCGTTGAAGTCCATGCGCTGGCTCTTGAAGCCGATGGTGCTGACGTTGGCGATATTGTTGCCCACCACGTTCATCTTGTTGCCGTGAGCGAGCAGGCCCGAAACGCTGGTCCACATGCTGGCTGAAAGACCCATGACTTCCTCCGTTTGAACTGTGTGCGCCGTTGGGATAGTAGCGCGGTTTCTTTATCTTGTGGCGGTAATCCGCCGGGATAGCTGCCGTTTACGCGGCCCTGGCCTGATCCGTCCCGCCGTTGCCGGGCGTTTCGCCGGAGGACTTGCCGGAGCCTTCGCCCGAACCGGAACCTTCGTCCTTGTTTTCCTCGTCCTTGTTGCCTTCGTCACCCGTGGTGCCGTCGGTCGTTTCCTTGACCTTGGGCGTGGTGACCTGGCGCACATTGGCGAGGGCGAGCAGCTGGCCGCCGTCCATGCCGAGATAGACCGTGCCTTCGTTGTTGACCACGCCCGTCACCGTGGCGTCCACCACCTGGTCGGAAAGCACGGCCTCGCCCTTGGCGTTGAAGGCGGCGAGCGACACGGTGTACACGCCGTCCGGGGCGTCCAGGAGATTGCCCATCTTGCCGTTCCAGTTGAACTCGAAGGTGGTGCCCGCCTGCTTGCCGGCGAGGTCTTCCGTATAGACGGTGTTGCCGTTGGCGTCCTTCACGCTCAGGGTGCCCTTGACCACATTGTCGCCAAAGGCATAGCGGAAGGTGCTGACGGTGGTTTCCTTTTTGCCCTCGGCATTGGTGGTCGTGGCCTTGCCGATGGTGTTGCCGGACACGCTCACGAGCTTGCCGATGTAGGACGTGGCGTTGATCATCTGCTGGTTGTTGGTGGCGGTGGTCAGGTCCTCCATGCTCGTGTTCAGGTTCATGAGCTGCTCAAGGCTGGAGAACTGCGCCATCTGGGCGATGAATTCCTTGTCTTCCATCGGGTTCAGCGGGTCCTGATACTTGAACTGGGTGACCAGGAGCAGCATGAACGAGTCCTTGTCCAGATTGCTGCCCTTCTGCTTGGACAGGGCGGCATTGAACTCGTTGTTGGTCTGGTTCAGGGCTTGCGTGATGCTCGACATGGTCTTCTCCGTTCCGGGAGGCTTATGCCACTATGTGCATGGCCTGCCCTGCATATCTTGCCGTTTGACCCGGAATATGCACAGGCTGTTCCAAAACGGATTCTTCAGAATTTCTGCTGTTGTTCCGCACTGTTGCGAGATTGCGGAAGCGGGCGAGCTCTTCCCGGCGGGCATCTTCTTCCTGCCTGGCGTTGTGCTGGCCGAGGTCCTGCCAGAGGTCGGAGCCGCCCTGGTCGGCAGGATTTTCCAGCTGGACCTCGATCTTGTCCACCTTGATGCCCTGCTGCTCAAGATTGATGCGGATGGCGTCCAGCTGGCGGCTCATCATCTCGGCGGTCTCGCTCTTTTCGGAGCGGATCTGGGCGCTCACCTCGCCGTTGCGCGCCACAAGGGTGATGGTCAGCGCGCCCAGCTCCTGCGGATGGAGCTGGAGGTCAAGGCGCGTGCCGCCGTCGCGCAGGGCCTGGAGCATGCCCTGTTCCACCTGCTGTGCCACCTGGCGGGAAATCTGGGGCATCTGGCCCATGTCCTGCGCGGGGGCGGCATCGGGAACATTTTGCCCGGTCTGGAGCATGGAATAGAGGATGGAGCCGTTGGCCGCCGTGGTGGTCTGCGGCGCGGCCGCCGTGGCGCGCGCCTCCACCTTGCCGAGCAGCTCGTTCCATTCCTGATTTTTGCCGTCCCTGTTCTCGCGGGCCGGGGCGTCTTCCGCGCCGTTGTTCCGCGTATCGTCCCGCGCGTCCGTCATGGGGGAGCCGTTGCGGGCCGCTTCGGCATTGGCGGCGGCCGCGCGTCCGGCGCTTTCCGTGGCGCCGTTCGCTTCGCGCCGCGGGGCGGAAGCGACTTCCGCGCGTTCCGCCGTTGCGGCCTGCCGGGATGCCGCCGTCCGGTCGTCGGCGTCGCGGCGCGCGCTCTTGTCGTCCTTGCCCGCTGGGCCCGCCATGGCGCTCTGGCTGCCATCGCGCTTGCGGCTCACCGCCGCGCTTTCCCTGGCCGCGTCCGTGGCGCGCGCCTGGGTTCCGGCGCCGGAATCCAGCGTGCTGTCGATGATGTCCCGGCTGCGCTCCTGCACGGTGCGGTCAATGAGGATGCGGCTTTGCTCCACGCGGCGGCTTTGCCGTTCGCCGGCGGCCTTTTCCTTTTCCATGCGGTCGCGGGCCTTGCTGATGACGGGCTTGAGCGTCTTTTCCAGAGCCGCGTCGAGCTTTTCCTGATTGGCCTTGTCCTGCATGAGCTTGTTGGTGGCCGGGGCCATGAGATTGCCGAACTGTTCGGCGTTCACGCGCAGGGCCGCGAAGCCGCCGAAATTGGCGCCCAGGACCATGAGGCTGCCGTTGTCCAGCCCAAGGCCGCGCCCCAGGGCCAGGGCCTCGCTGACGTCGATTTCAATGGTGGCGCCGGGGTCGAGCCTGGCAAAGCCCTGATTGATGAGCTCCAACGCCGCCTCGCCGTTGCCCTCGCGCATTTTGGCAAGCACATCCTGGGCCAGATCGCCCGTGGGGTCGACCTTGTCGAGCAGGGCGATGATGGCATGCTCGTCGTCTTCATTCAGCGTGGGCGTGGAGGCCGCGCCGGTGAGGCTCGCCAGCACCTGGGCAAGGGTGGCGCCGTCGGGCTGGTCGGCGAGAATGTCGAACTGGCGCAGGCTTTCCTCCGGCGCGCCCTCCCTGAGCAGTTGGGCGCGCAGTTCCGCCAGTTCCTGCTTGGTGAAGCAGACTTCGCTGAGCGTATAGGTCACGCCGTCGGTGGTGCTGCGCGTATAGGGGCTTTCCACCCTCGGGCGGCCCGCCTCCGCGTCGGCCTCAAGGGCCGCGCTCACGGAAACCTCGCTTCCCTCGCGCACGGCGTCCATGGCGTTCTGCATGGTCTGCATGAAGTCGCTGTTGCCACTGTCGGCGGAGGTGCCCGCAGTTCCGAAAAAGCCCAGTGTGGAATCAGTAGGCAGAATTTGCATGGTCCACTCCTTGCGCCCCCAGGATATTCAAGGAGTGTTCCAGCTGCGAAAGTTTCCGACAACCTATTGAAATTCCTAATCTACTTCAGGGCATGGGGCGCCGGGGAGGCGGCCCCCTCCCGGCAACACCTGCCGCACGCCGCCGCGGTTGACAGGGCGCGGCTTTTTCAGGAACGTGAGAAGGCGCGCCGCCGTTTTGGGCGTGGCATTCCGCCGCCGTCACGGCGGCGCGCGCAGCCAAAGGAGTGGACCGTGAAGGTGCTTGTGACGCCGCGTTCGTTCGGCAAGGCCAATCCGGAGCTTTTCGACCGTCTCAGGGACGCCGGGCTTGAGGTCGTCCGCAACGAAACGGGCGGCATCCTCGACGAGGCGACCATGAAGACGCTGCTGGCGCCGTGCGAGGGCGTCATCCTCGGCGTTGACCCCATGAATGCGGAAGTCCTCGCCGCCGCGCCGAAGCTGAGGGCCATCGCCAAGTACGGCGTGGGCCTTGACAATATCGACCTTGCCGCCTGCGAAACGCGGGGCATCAGGGTCTCGCGCACGCTGGGGGCCAACAGCGATGCCGTGGCCGATTACGCCTTTGCCCTCATGCTTGCCGTGGCGCGCCGTGTGGCGCATATCGACCGCCGCTGCCGGGAGCGCGACTGGAGCAAGATCACGTCCATTGACGTGCATGGCAAGACGCTCGGCATCATCGGTCTGGGGGCCATCGGGCGGCGCGTGGCGCGCCGGGCCAGGGGCTTTGACATGCGCGTGCTCGCCAGCGACAGCGTGTGGGATGAGGATTTTGCCGTGGCCGAGGGGATCGAGCGCGCGGATGCCGACCGCATTTGCCGCGAGTGCGACTTCATCACCCTGCATTGCCTGCTCAACGACGAAACGCGCAATATCATCGATGCGCGGCGGCTGGGCGCCATGAAAAAGACCGCCGTCCTCATCAATACCGCGCGCGGCGGGCTGGTGGACGAAGCCGCCCTGCTGACGGCCCTGCGCGAGGGGCGCATCTACGGCGCCGGGCTGGATGTGTTCGCGCAGGAGCCGCCCGCCGATGCGGACTGGTACACGCTGGACAATGTGGTCATGGGCTCGCACTGCTCGTCGTCCACTGCCGGGGCCGTGGCCCTCATGGGCTCCATGGCCGTGGACAATCTGCTGCGCGATCTGGGCCTGCCCGCCTGACGCGCCGCCGCGTTCCGGCTGTTCATTGACAGGCGCGGCGCGGGCGCATACATTGCCGGAGGTTACGGCAGCCACGCCGCCCGGGAAGAGCCGGGCGCGAGGCTCCAGGGGGCCGCGAGCCCCTGAAGAGGGAATCCCGTGCAATGCGGGAGCGGACCCGCCGTGAGATCCGCCAACCATGCTCCATTTCGCGCCACTGGCAACGGGAAGGCCGGAGCATGGGGATCGAGCCGGAAGACCTGCCGTGCCCGCAGCCGGAAACGCCGGGGCCTTTTCCCCGGTGCGGTTGCGCCATGTGCCGCGGCGGAATGTTCCGCGGGGCGGCATGCGTCCGGCAACGGGTTTTTGCCGGATCGGCGGAGGAAATACGGGCCTCTTCCCGCCGCGCCACAGGGCGCGGATGCGGAAGGGGCCTTTTTTTTCTGGGGCGCGGCGTCCGGCGCCGCGTCCCGCATTTTCCGGCTGGTGCGCATGGCTGCGGCGTCCTCCCCCCGTCTCCCTTCCCTTTCCCGCATGGCCGGCCACACGCGCGCGGTCCTTGCCGCGCTGGCGCTGGTCTGGTGCTGTTCCCTGCCGCTGGCCTGCCTGCCCGGCCCGTATCCGCTGGAACCGGCGGCGGTCATGCGCGCGCTCCGGGCGTTTTGCAGCGGGGAAGGGGCGCAGGATGTCCCCGTTCTGGTGGTCGGCGGCATCCGGCTGGCGCGGGTCTGCCTTGCCCTGCTCTGCGGCGGCGCATTGGGGGTTGCCGGCGTGGCCCTGCAGGGGGTCTTGCGCAACCCGCTGGCGGACCCCTTCACGCTGGGCATTTCCGCCGGCGCCGCCTGCGGCGCCAGCCTGGCCATCGCCCTGGGGGGCGCCCTTGCCGCGGCGCTTGGCCTCACGCATACCGCCCTTGTGGCCGGGGCCGCCATGGCGGGGGCGCTCCTCGCCCTGGCGCTGGCGCTCTGGCTCGGGCGCGGACAGGGCGCCTTCAGCCGGGAGACCGTCATCCTCGCGGGCATTGCCGTGGCGGCCTTTCTGGGCGCGCTGGTGGCGCTTGTGAAGGCGCTCAACGAGGAATCCGTCACCAGTATCGTTTTCTGGATACTGGGCTCGTTTCAGGGCCGGGGCTGGGAGAGCCTGCCGCTTCTGCTGGCCGCGCTGGTGCCGGGCCTCTGCTGCGTGGGCTTTGGCTGGCGGCGGCTGGATGTGCTGGCCCTCGGCGGGGAGGAGGCCGCGCACCTCGGCGTTGCCGTGGGACGGGCGCGCTTCTGGCTGCTGGCCGGGGCCAGCTGCATGACGGCGGGCTGCGTGGCCGTGGCCGGAGTCATCGGCTTTGTGGGTCTGGTGGTGCCGCATATCCTGCGGCTCTTCATGGGCGCGGCGCACGGGCCGCTGCTGGCGGGCGCCTTTCTGGGCGGCGGCACGCTCCTGCTCTGGGCCGATGTGGCGGCGCGCTGCGTCCTTGACGGCGGCAGGGAACTGCCGGTGGGCGTGGTCACTGCGCTTCTGGGCGGCCCGTTTTTCGCCTTCCTGGTGCGGCGGCGCTGATGGATATGCCCGCGCCGGCTTTTCCCCCGCTGGTCCTGGACGGCGTGGACGCGGCCTATGACGGCGCGGCGGCGCTCCGGGCGGTGAGCCTCGCGGTGGGGCCGGGCGAGAACGTCATCCTGCTCGGCCCCAACGGCAGCGGCAAGACGACGCTCCTGCGCTGCGCGGCCGGGACGCGCCCGCCTGCTGCCGGGAATGTGCGGCTGGGGGGGAGCC
>URHE01000024.1 GCA_900547595.1 uncultured Desulfovibrio sp. | reverse complement strand
ACAACGAACCCGCGCTCTGCGGGTGATTGTGATTTTTTGCCATGCCAGCCGGGTTTCCTCCACACAGGACCCGCTCGGAGAAGCGGGTCCTGTGTGGAGGAAACCCGGCCCCCGTTAACCGGGGGCCGTCGGGATATTGCGCGATTTCCGCACCGTCAGGCTTCAATCTCCCGCGCCTTGAGCATGGCCCTGCCCTGCTCTTCAAAGTCAGCAAAACCGGCCTGATGCAGGGCATCAAGGACAGTATCCTCCCAATTCCAGGTGGCGTAAATGACGGGCTTGTGGAAAGCCGCGCGGAAGTTCTGCAATTCCGTCCTGTAGAAATCTTCCTTGGGCGTGTCGAGATGCTCGCGCAGCTGTTCGTGACGGCGCTGAAGCTCACCCTCGTACCATTCCTGAATATCCTGCGGCTCGGTATACTTCTTGAGGATATGTCCATACCCGGACTTTTCCATGAGTTCGGAAAGCCGCTTATGGTGCTGGCGCGTCAGCCAGCCGCCAAGGCCGGAGGGCGGAATGTTCTCTTCCTCCACGGCGCTGATGTCGAAAACGGTCTGGTAATAGGTATCCGGCACGACAGATGCCGACGTGATGCCGGCAATGGCCACCAGACCGCGCAGAATGACGCTGTTGGAAACGCCCTGTCCGCAGAAACCGACCTTCTTGCAATACTTCTGCCCCGTGAAGATGCTGACGAGGATGGCCCACACCACCGCCGGGTCTTCTTCATCATAGATATGCGAAAGGCGCGCGTTGTCGCGGTCCGTGGCCAGAACCATCTGGGTCATGTCATTGGAGCCGATGGAGAATCCGTCAAACTCGCTGATGAACTGCTTGGCGAGGATGGCGTTGGAAGGCAGCTCCGACATGAGGATGATCTTCAGCCCGTCCTGACCGCTCTTGAGCTTGTGCACCTGCTCCAGGTAGCAGCGCATGGAGCGACCTTCTTCCAGCGTGCGGACAAAGGGCAGCATGATGCGCAGGTTGCTGCCGCCGTACACGCCGCGCGCGAGTTTGAACGCCTCGATCTCCCAGTCATGAATATTGCGTGAAACCCCACGGTAGCCGAGCATGGGGTTGGCCTCCTGATGCTCGAACAGGTTGCCCCCGAGAAGGTTGCGGTATTCGTTGCTCTTGAAGTCCGTGGTGCGGTAGGTGATGGGCTTGCCGTAGAAGGCCATGGCAAAGAGGGCAAGGTTCTGCGCCAGGGTCTGGACATAGTGTTCCTTGCCGGTCCTGAAGCCGCGCGCCTTGATGATGGCGCGGATCTTGTCCGGCAGATTGCGGACGTCGTCCATCTCCTTCTTGAGGCCGGAGCGCAGCCCCACTTCCTCACGCAGACGGCGGATGTTCTCCAGCAGTTTGACCACTGCCGGCAGATCCTTGACGCGCTGGATATGCGCCTCCACGCTGGCCTCGATTTCCGCGGCGCGCTTGGGCGATTCCGGGTCGGAGGGGGACAGCAGGGCCAGCTGGTCATCGTAGCCCATGATGATGCGCACATGGTCCGCGAGGTCGGCGGAGGTCTTGAGCACCTCAAGCCGACGGGAAGCCATCTCCATATGCTGATCCAGCTTGTGGTCCAGTTCGCGCATCTTGCGATGCTGCAGCAGGATCTCATCGGAGGTCAGGTTCTTGTCCGTATCGGCAAGCGTGTTGAGCTCCGCGGAAAGGCCGGTGATCTCACCGACATATTCCCGCAGGTTGAAGTTGAAGACAATGAGCCCGGCGCCCATTTGCTCGCGCAGGAGTTTGGAGAGGCGGTTCTCCAGTTCCTTGAGCTTGGCCTCCACCACAACTTCCAGCTCGCCGTTGTCAAAAGCCTCCAGCGCCTGCGGATGGATGCCGATATTGCCGAGCATGAATTCCGCGCGCAGCAGGCCCACCTCAAACTGGGGATAGTCGCGCAGGCGGGAGAGAAAGAGCGCCTGCCCCACATCGGCAAGCACCAGCCCCACCTTGGTCTTGGTGAGGGGCAGTTTGGCGATGTCCATCTCGCCGCCCACCTGATGCAGGGGCAAAAGCCCGCGATAGACGCGACCGCGCGTGCCGTCCACCGTGACGTCCGAGCCGTCCAGGGCGCGGAGGACTTCCACCCGCTGGATGCCGATGACCGCCGCGATGCCCAGTTCGCGCGAGGTGATCGCCGCGTGGCTCGTGTCGCCGCCCACATCGGCCATGATGGCCGAGGCCACGCGCATGCCCGGCACCATATCCGGGTCTGTGCGCTCGGCGGCCAGCACATCGCCCTTGGCGACCTTGTTCAATTCCAGCGCGGAACGCAAAAAGCGCACCGTGCCCTGCCCGGCCCCCCGCGAGGCGCCATTGCCTTCCACGAGTATCTCCGCGGCGGCGGCGGCTTTGGGGTCCACCTCCATGCGGCGCATGAAGATGGTGGTGGGATGAAGCTCAAGCTCCTCGTTCCAGCGGGTCTCGGGGCGCGCCTGGACAAACCAGAGCTTGTCGTTGGCGTCAATGCAGAATTCCGTATCCATGATCATGCCGCCGTAAGCGCGGCTGACGGCGCGCACGCCCTTGGCGACCTTCTCGGCCTGACTCAGCGAAAGCGCCCAACGCAGGGCTTCCAGCTCGGGCACGGGCACCTCACGCGTGCCGCCCCTCTCGTCATAGACGATCTTCATGTCCTTGCAGCCCATCTGGCGGATGACGACTTCGCTGCCGTCATCCCGCTGAAAGACATAGAGCTTGTCGGGCGTCACCTTGCCGCCCACCACGGCCTCGCCGAGGCCGTAGCTGGCATCGATGCTCACGAGGTCCTTGCGGGCGGTGCCCCGGCAGCCGGTGGCCGTATCAGCGGAAAAGGCCGTGCCGGAAATGACGGGATTGATCATCTGCATCATGCAGACGGAAAGGGACGTGTTTTCAATGGCCCATTCTTTCTTGGCCGCATCGGCAATGGAGTCGTCCCCCGTTTCCTCCGCCTTGGCGAGAGCATCCAGGATGGCCTCGCGGCGATAGGTCATGGAACGGAGATTATAGGCCGAGGCGCAGTCCCAGTGATAGGCTTCCGCCACATGATCGGGACCGACCATATTCAGATAGGTGTCCTGAAGGCCGGCGAAGGCTTTTTTGCGCGAATCCTCACCGGCGGCGGAAGAACGCACGGCGACGGGCGTCATGTCATCGCCGTTCTCGTCACAGATTGCCTTGTAGGCGCCGCGCACCGCCTCATCCACCTCGGGGGGCAGTTCCACGGAAAGGATGGCCGCCTGCACCAGGACCGAACGTTTGCGGAGCTGATCGATGCCCTCGGGGGAGGTGGCGAAACCTTCCACGATATTGTTGATGAAGGTCCGCAGTTTGGTATGGGCCTCCTCTCCGGAAGCCTTGGCGGCGTCATGGCTCTGCTTGCCGAGCTGGCGCACGAATTTCTGAAGAAAATCGGGGTCCCCGTTGATCTCCGGGTCCATCCAGTCGATGCGGCCATATTCCTTGTCCACCACGGAGCGGACGACCCGGCCGTTGACCTTGGTCTCATCGAGAAGACGGTGGAACGCCACAGAAGAGATGGCGCGGAAATGCGGCGCCTGAATGCCCTCGATCTGGCTGATGAGCGCCGTGTTGTAGTTTTTGCCACCAACAAGGAGTTCCGCGTCCGGTCCGAGACCAACGATGTCGGCTCCGGTCAGGACGAGTTTGTTTTGTACCGCTTCGCCGGAATTGGTCTTGGATTTGGAATGCGTGGCTTTGGCAGGACTCTTGGCCATGACTTCCTCCGAGTTGGAAAGACGCGCTGGAGATGGAACCAAGAATATACGGGGATCGCGGAACTGTCCACAAAAACCCGGCACGGGGCCGGAGTTTTACCGCAATTTTCCGGAACGCCCACCGCGCGCGGATGAGGTGGGCGCTCCGGAAAAGCCTACTCCGCCACAAGGCAGGTGCCGCAGGAAGGACAGAACCGCATGGACTCCGAGGGGATAGGCTGGGCGCACGCCTCATTGGGGCAAAGCCGCGGCACCGGCCCAAGCTCGACGATGAGCTCGCCTTCGTGCACCGAAACCATCTGCTTGCTCTCCTTGAAGTCCGCCGTCTTGAGCACGCGTTTGACAATGCCGTCCACCGGAGCGAGCACCGCCTTCTCCTGCTTCATGATGGAGACGTTGAAAAGCTCCTCGCCCGCCTTCACGATATCGCCCGGATGGACATACATGACCCACAGATCGCCATTGCTCGGGGATGCCACCTGATACGGGTCCGCGGGATCGGCCATGGGCAGGCCCCGTTCTTTCCGGCCAGTGGGCTGGCTGACCTGCACCTCGCAGCTCAGGAATTCCGAATCGAGCACATACCGGCAGATGGCCATGCCCGCATCATTGGGGCGGGAAATGCTCAACAGCAGCAGGTGGTGCGGCTTGCCGCTCGTATCCGTAAAGTTGAGGTCCTGCCCCACTTTCATGCCTTCAAACCAGACATCCAGCGGCAGGTTGTTGGGGTCGCCGAATCTGGCGCGGAACTGGATGGTCTTGAGCGCATCCGCCGGATGATTCAGATACAGGATGAACTCTTCCGCATTGGGCGGCCGTTTGAGGATGTCGGCGCAGGCGCGTTCCTCGGCGGCGAGGTTCGTGTCCGCCAGGGACTCCAGGGGCGAGGTTTCCGTCCTGGTCTCGATGGCATTTTTCCAGTCCGCGCCAAAGGCGCTTTCATACACCCAGTCGGCGGGGAAGCCCAGCGGGAGCCTGCCGAATTTTCCCAGCAACAGATTGCGGAAGGCATCGTTGCAATCCTGATAAATGGTAAGACGCGCCTGGCGCATTTCGGGCGAAAGCTCGGACTCCGGCGTGCGCGTCACCTCCCCGAGCACTTCCAGCAGGTAGCGCACCTCTTCCTCGCCGCCGCGCTTCCATGCCCCGGTCACGGCCAGGAACGCCGTATTCCAGGTGATCTGCGAGCCGGGCGTCACATCATGGTAGCGGACGATCTGGCGGCACCCTTCCAGAAACTTGAGCATATAGGGAAGCAGGTGGATGTATCCCTGCTTCATGGCCCCTTCCTGCGAAGAGGACGTCGCCCCGCCGGGCATGCCGTGCAGCGTGACATCGTGGTCGATGCCCTGGAAGTACGGCGCGCAATAGCGGTCATAGTAGGGCATGATCTGCTTGCAGACGAAATTGGCGTCGCGGATGGCATCCTTGTTCAGATGACACTTCAGGCCCAGTTCATCTTCCAGATAGGCCATCATGGAAAGCACATCGCCCTGGCCGTAGGAACGCACCGCCGCGCCCAGGCCGACATCCAGGATATGCGCCCCGGCCCTGGCAGCGGCGCCGCAGGCGGGCACAAAAAGGCCGTCCGTATAATGGCGGTGATAATGAAGGACAAGGTCCGGCCATTCCCCGCGCAGGGCGCCCACAAGCTCCGCCATGAATCTGGGCGGACACGCCCCGGCCATGTCCTTGAGGCCCAGGATGATGTGGCGCTCCGCCACCCTGGGGTCGACCCCGAGGATGTCCGCCGTCATGGCCACCATGGCGCGGGCCACCTCCAGATAGTGCGGGATGTCGAACCCCTTGCTCCAGGAAAGGGAAATGGCCGGCTCAAAGATGACATCATTGCGGGAAAGCACCACTTCGGCCAGAGGGCGCATGTTTTCCACATGATTGAGGAAATCGAAACAGCGCACCACCTGGTAGCAGTCGCAGATCATCTCGCCGGTGGCGCGCATGAGATTGCGCGGCTGCGGCGTATATCCCAGCACATTGGTGGAGCGCACCAGCAACTGCTTGAAGGTCTTGGGCGCAAAGCGGTTCCACTCCCGCGCTTCGGTGAAGGGATAGGTCATATTGGCGAGCATGGCGACATGAAAGTGCGCGCCGCCGCCATTCTCGATGGAGAAATAGCCCACATTGTCAAGATAGGGGCCGATGAGCCTGTCCTCCGCAAGGCGGAAGCGGTTGCCGGAATTGGATTGCGTGAAATCGCGCGGCGTCGTGTCCGTGAAGTGGACGTAGCCCGCGTCGCGGATATAGTCGAGCGTGGCCAGCCTGTCCCCGTGCGGATACGGCGACGGTCTGCGCCGGAGGGAGGAACTGATGGGCGGCAGCACCGGCGCGAAGGGGCCCAGGGCCGGAGTGGTGATGGAGCGGTATTCCCCAAGCTGGACATACGGGTTGTAGCCCTTGGCCGAAATTTCGGCCACCAGGCGCGCCAGGCGCTCGCCTTCCGGAGCGATGTCCGTATAGAACATGAGCTCGGGATGGTCGGCGATAAAGTTGGTGTTGATCTCGCCCCGGCGGAATTCCGGCTGCTTGATGACCTTGCGGAAGAAGGGAATGGTGGTCTTGATGCCGCCGATGACATACTCGCTGAGGGCGCGGTCCATGATGCCCAGGGTCTTTTCCCAGTCATGGGCATAGGCGATGAGCAGCGACCCTGCCGAATCATAGTTGGCCGGAAATTCATACCCGGCGCTGATATTGGAATCCAGGCGCACGCCGGGGCCGCCGGGGGAGACATAGCGGGAGATGAGCCCGGAATTGGGCGCGAAGTTCTCCTGCGGGTTCTCGCAGTTGATGCGCACCTGCATGGCGCAGTACGAGGGCCTGAGGTCCGCCTCCCGATAGCGCAGTTCGGCGCCGAATGCCACGGCTATCTGTTCCTCCACAAGGTCGATGCCGTACCGGCATTCCGTGATGCCGTGTTCCACCTGAAGGCGCGTGTTCACCTCAATGAGATACGGTTCGCCATCCGGGGTGATGAGAAATTCCACCGTTGCCAGCGAATGGTAGCCCACATCGCGCACCAGCCGGCGGGCATAGTCCTTGAGGCGTTCGCGCAGTTCGGGCGTCACCCCCTTCCAGGGCGACGGCGTGATCTCGATGAGCTTCTGGTGATTGCGCTGCACCGTGCAGTCGCGTTCATCAAAGGCAAACACATTGCCGTACATGTCGGCAATGACCTGGATCTCGATATGGCGCACATCGGCCAGAAATTTTTCCACAAAGAGGCGCGGATTGCCGAAGGAAGCCTGGGCCATGGAGGATGCCTTGAAAAAGGCGTCGTCCAGTTCCGCCTCGTTGTGGATGGCGAAGATGCCGCGGCCGCCGCCGCCGCCTTCAGCCTTGAGCATGATGGGCAGGCCGATCTCCTTGATGAGCTTGCGGGCGGTCGCCATGTCCACCGCGCCGTCGGATCCGGGCACCACGGGAATGCCCAGCCTGCGCGCCACCGCGCGCGCCTGCACCTTGTTGCCCAGCAGGTTCATGGCTTCGGCGGTGGCGCCGATGAAGGTAATGCCCGCTTCCTTGCAGCGCTGGGGAAAGCGCGTGTCCTCGGAAGCGAAGCCCCAGCCGGGATGGATGCCCACCACGCCGCGGCGCTTGGCCTTGTCGATGATGGCATCGATATCCAGATAGGCGCGCGGCTCGTTGCCCAGAAGAATGAGTTCCTGGGCCGTCGCGGCGGCAGGGGCTGTCTTGTCCACATCCGTGGCGGTCATGGCGGCGACGGCATCAAAGCGTTCGCGGATGGAGCGGCAGATACGCCGGGCGGGTATGCCCCGGTTTGCCACGAGAATGACCTTGCCCTTGAGAAATTCCTGAACATCGGCAAATGTTTTTCTGCCCATCCCTTCCCCTCTGCTTCCTTGCATACCGTCCGCGTGCGCGGACACCATATCCCGGCGCGGCCCATGCATCACACGGGTCTCAGGCTGCCCCCCGTGCATTCCAGAATGCCGCCTTCCGTTTCCAGGCGCAGGGCGCCCGATGGACAGAGGCCGGACAGCCGCCCTTTCGTGGTCATCCGGCCATCCACGACCTCCACGGTCCGCCCCCGCCAGAGAAGGAGCGCCTCCGCCCGGTCACGCCATGAATCCGCGAAAATGCGGGCGTCAATGTACGCCGAAACCATGCGCCTTACAAGGCATCCCCACAGCCCGGATGCCTCCGAGACAGGCCGGTCTCCGCCCTCGGCAAGACAGGCGGCGCCCAGCGCCGCATCCGGTCGCAGGTCGCCATCCGGTGGCCGCGACACCACATTGACGCCGATGCCCGCCACCAGAACACCGCCCCGCTCCTCCAGCAGGATGCCCGCCACCTTGCGGGGCAGGCCGCCAATGTGGAGCACAAGATCATTGGGCCATTTGATGCGGACAGGCCAGCCGAGCGCCCCCAGGGCCTCCGCCGCGAGAACGCCGACCGCCGCCGCCGCGGAGGAGCCGTCAAACGGCGGCGAGACCGGCAGGCGCATGGCCGCATAGATATTGCCCGGCGGCGAATGCCACTGGCGCCGCAGCTGGCCGCGCCCGGCGGTCTGACTCGCGGCAAGGGCGCTGTCCCAGATACGGAGGCGCCCGGCGCGTGCCAGCTCAAAAGCCGCGTCCAGACACGAGGGCACTTCAGCGAAAGAAAAAATCTCCGGCCCGGCGCTGGCACCGCGCTCCCCTGCGGCACAGGAAATCACGCCGTCCCCGCCCGCCGGACGCGCCCCGCTTTTGCCGCGTCCTCGCAGGCGCCGCAGAGCGCGTCCATCTCCGGCCCGTGGTCCAGCCCGGCAAGGTGCCCCATGCCATGGGCGAGCAGCCGCAGCAGATGCTCGCGGGGTTCCTGCCCGTACAGCAGGCACTCGCGCCCCAGCGTGTCCAGCGAAAGGAGCAGTGTGCCCGCCATGCCGGCAGCTCCGGGAAAGGAAAGGACATTGGTCGGCCCGGGGCAGCCGAGATGCCGCACATTGGCCGCGGCCATGCCCGCGTCATCCAGCAGGAAGAGGTCAACGGCGTCCACCGGGCGTCCGGCGGCGGCCACGACGGCGCGCATGATTTCAAGCGCCTGCCGCAGCTCCCGGCGATCCAGAGGGCACTTCCAGCCCATGCCGCCATGCCGGACGAAAACAGTCGCCTCAGGCGCGGGACATCCCTGACCGCCGAGGGCGCCCCTGTCCGCACACACCTCAGAGCGCAATGGGCTTCTCCCCGGCCAGCGGCGCCTCGCGCCCGGAGCAGGAGGCGGCGGGCTCCGGCTGCGAAGTTTCGTGAATGCCGGACGCATGCGCCTGGTCCCCGCCGGCGCCATGCCGCGCCTCATGCGCGTCCTCCGGCTTGCGGCTCCCTTCCTGCGGCGTTTTCCTGGCTTCGGGATAGGTGATGCGCTGATGGAAAATGCCGGTGAGGATGCGCTGGAAATTCTCGCTCAGGTAATGCAGGTCCTTGAAGGTCAGCTCGGATTCGTCAAGCTGCCCCTCAGCGAAAATCCCCTTGATGATGGCGTCGATATGGCTCTTGATGCGGGCCGGGGTCGGATCGGTAAGCGTGCGGCTGCTCGCTTCCACGGAATCCGCCAGCATGAGGATGGCCGCCTCCTTGGTTTGCGGGCGCGGGCCGGGATAGCTGAAGTCGGACTCCTGGGGCTTTTCCCCCAGGTCCACGGCCTTCTGATAAAAATAGCGCATCAGGCGCGTGCCGTGGTGCTGCCGGATGATGTCGCAGATCTCCAGACCGAGATTATAGCGTTCGGCCAGTTCCGTCCCCTTTTTGACATGCGAAAGCAGGACAAGCGCGCTCATGGAGGGGGCCAGCTTGTCATGCTTGTTGGGCGCGCCGAACTGGTTTTCGATGAAATAGTCGGGATAGGTGAGCTTTCCCGCGTCATGATACAGGGCCGCCACCTTGCAGAGCAGGCTGTTGGCGCCTATGGCCTTGGCCCCGGCCTCCACCATGTTGGCGACCACCAGCGAATGATGATAGGTGCCGGGGATAGTCACCATGATTTCCTGCATCAGGGGCTGCTCCAGGCTCATGAGCTCCATGAGGCGGAAACGCGTGCTGTAGCCAAAGGCGATCTCCAGCACCGGGCTCACGGCAAAGAGCAGGATGAGCGAAAGCAGGGAACTGATCAGCACGGCGATCATCTGGACGGGCATCTGGAAGGGCGGCGTCTGCGCGAGCAGCGCCATGCCCGCCCAGACAGCCAGCAGGCCGAGCGAAAGCGGAATGACGCTCCAGACCACATCCTGGCGGCTCTGCGCGCTCGTCACCAGCCAGGTGGCGAGCATGCCCCCAAGAAAGTAATAGAGAAACAGCGGGAATCCTTCCTGAAACATGAGCATGCAGAAGAAGGAAAGGAGCAGCCCCATGGTGCAGTAACGCCGCGCCGCGAATACCATGGCCACAAGGCCGACGGACCCGGCCACGGGAAAGGCGGTGGCAAACGCGCTGAGCAGGCTCGGGCTGTCAAGGCGCAGGCCCAGGAGCCAGACACACTTGGCGCCCACCCCAAAAAGCAGGAGCACCAGGGAGATAAGCAGCATGTCCTTGCGCCTGAGGGGTGTTCCGGGGCGCCCGCTGGGGGCGACGAAAAACCCCACGGAAAGCAGCAGGGAACACAGGAACGCGCCACCCGCCGTCTCCCAGCGCATGGGATCGGCGGTGGAGTTGTACAGAGCCTGCATCTTGATCTGCTGTTCGCGGCTCGCGCGCTCTCCCTTGCGCAGGACAAGCTCCCCCTTCTGTATCTGGTAATAGACGGGCGCCACCGAGGCGACCACGTCAGCGCCGCGTTTCTGGGTGGCCTCGCGGTTGAGCGTCAGCGAGGCGGGCATGGTGGCGGAAAGCAGGATGTTGATGGCCCGCCGCGACTGGGGGTTGAGCTCCGGCACTTCCCGCAACTGCGCGGAAATCTCGGCCAGGAAGGACTGCACGTCCGGCAGGGCGCGCACGTCGGGACGCAGGGTCTCGGTGTTGGCGTCCAGATTGCGGAGGATGATGCCCGAGCGTCCCACCCGGGCCGCGCGAATATCCCAGACCAGTCCTTCCGCGAGCTGCTCGCGGATCTGGGGCAGAAGCTTTTTCAAAAGATAGGTCTGCACCTCGCGCCGCGCCAGTTCGGGAAGCACCTCGTCCGCGACGGCGGGGGTCACTTCTTCGGCAAAGCGCTGAAGTTCCGGGGAATTCCTATGCTCCGGGCCGCTGTTGAGCGCCCGGAGCATCTCCAGGATGCGGCCCTGGAACTGCGTATACGGCTCGATGCTCAGGTCGTAGACCGGCGGCTGGAGTGACAGGACCTGTTTGCGCCGCGCCTTGCTGGCCTGGCTGTCCTCCACGAGCAGGTCCCTGTCGGCGATGACGTCGCTTTCCGCCACCTGCCCCGCCACATAGAGACGTTGCGCCGTTTCAAAATTGGCGCCTGCCAGCAGGGAAAGAAAAAGCAGGCTCCCAACAAGGGCCCAGATGCCCCAGCCGCAATGATGGCGCGCCTTGAGCGCGCGAAAGAGCGCCAGCGTGCTAGACGGGCGCGCCGGCTTTTTCTGCGTCGTCATATGCGCTGACAATGGCTCCGACTAAAGGATGACGCACCACATCGGCCTTGGTGAACCGATGAATGGCAAGCCCGGGAACATCACGCAGCAGGCCGAGGGCGTGGACAAGGCCCGAGCGCGGCCTGTCCGCGCCCGGCTGGGTCGGAAGATCGATCTGGGTCGCGTCGCCCGTGACCACCATCCGGGAGCCGAAGCCCATGCGGGTGAGAAACATCTTCATTTGCTCGCGGGTGGTGTTCTGCGCCTCGTCGAGGATGATGAAGGCATCATTGAGGGTGCGGCCGCGCATGAACGCGAGCGGCGCGATCTCGATGACGCCGCTCTCCAGCATGGCGGCCACCCTGGGCTGCGGCGTCATGTCATAGAGCGCGTCGTAGAGCGGCCTGAGGTAGGGATTCACCTTTTCCGCCAGATCGCCGGGGAGAAAGCCGAGCCGCTCGCCCGCTTCCACCGCCGGACGCGTCAGCACGATGCGCTTGACGCGGTGACGCTGGAGCATGGAAAGCGCCATGGCCACAGCCAGATAGGTCTTGCCCGTCCCGGCGGGCCCCACGGCAAAGACAAGCTCATTGGCGCGCAATGCCTCAAGATAGGCTTTCTGCGCCACATTGCGCGCCGTCACGCTCTTGCGCGGCGTGCTCACGAAAACCGCATCGCGAAAGACGGCGCCGAGGTTCAGGCCGGGGTCATTGCGCACCATGGCATAGGCGCGCGCCATATCCTGCTCGCCCAGAACCAGGCCGCCGCGCAGGAGCGCGTACAGCTGGACAAAGACATGGCAGAGGTCGCGCCGCACATCGGGATCGCCGCTTTCCACAAGGACGCTGGCGCCGCGGCTTGTAATGCGCGCGCCGCTGGCGGCGGCCAGCAGGTCGAGATGCGCGTTGCGCGGCCCGAACAGCAGATTGGCGAGCGCGGGATCGTCAAATTCCACGACCTCCGGCACAGGGGGACACTCAGGCATGTGTCGGATGTAGCCTATTTCCGCCGCCCTGTCCATCTCGGGAGCGTTCCCGCTCTCCTGAAAGAGCCTGTGGCACGATACCTGCATAAATCAGGGCACAGCTCTCCACTTCAGCCGCCGGAACCCGTATTTCCGGTCAATTCCGGACCTCCGGCGGCAAAAACTGCCTGGAGCACCCATGAGCATTTCCGGCATCAGCAGTTACCGTGACGTCCTGTTCCAGTGGCAGGGACAGCAACTGAAAAGCACCGGATCGGAAACGGCCAGAAGCTCGGCGTCCGACAGCCTGAGCTCGCTTTTCGGCGGCACCTCCATGACGAACCAGCTCTCAAGCATGGTGGAACTCACGAAATACGCCATGGACGCCATGGGGGTCACGGGCAACAGCCGCGTCACCTTCAGCCAGATCACCCGCTACCGCGAACAGCTCCAGAGCGAGTTCAGCGCGGCGGTCAAAAGCGGGCTTGCCGGGACAGGCATCAGCGACCTCTCGGGACTTGCCTTTTCGCTGGACAAGGACGGCAAGCTCTCGGCCACAGGCGCGAACGCCCAGGACAGAAAGACCGCCCAGGCGTGGCTGGACGCCAATCCGGGCCTTGGCAATGAATTGCGCGCCGCCCTTCAGGATGCGGGCGTGGATGCCGCGACTCCCGTGGAGTTCCGCCTGAGCGCCTCCGGCAGGATGAGCGTTGTCAACAGCGCCGGCGACAGCATCCAGGCCGCCCTGGACGGCGCCGCGGACCTGACGAAGGATCTCCGCGCCGGGCTTGACTCCCTGGGGGTATCCCCCACGGCTTCCCTTGAATTCAGCTTTGACGATGACGGCAATCTCGCGGTCAAGGGCGGCCATGAAGCCGCTGATTCCATCAACCAGTGGCTGAAGGAAAACCCCGGGCTGGCGGATGCCGTCAAGGAAGAACTGAAAAAAAAGAATGTGGATACCACAGCCGTGAGCCTGCGCCTGAACACTGAGGGCAGTGTGCAGATCACCGTCAACAACAGCGACCTCAATGACATCCAGGCCGTCCTGGACGAGAACGGCGACACGGGCAAAAAGCTCGCCGCCGGGCTGGACGGGCTGGGCGTTGACCCCGACATCAATTTCTCCATCCAGATCGGTGACGACGGCAGCCTGACGGTGGTCAGCGACCACCCCGACCGCGACAAGGTGCAGCGCTTTTTTGATGAAAATCCGGATATCGTCAAAAAATACCGTCAGATAGAAACACTCGCCGGCATTGATGACGCCCGCAGGGCCATGCAGCTTGCGCCTTCGGAAATGCGCAAGCGCATCCAGATCGAATCCATGGCGTCCTGGTGGGCCGATTCCGGCAGCGCGAACTCCTATTTCGGCGCATACTCCGGGGGCGATCTTTCCCTGCTCTCCGGCCTCAACCTCAGCGTCTGAGGCCGCTCCGTCCCCGCTCAGGCAAGCTTTTTGGCCAGCAGTTCGTTGACCAGCGCCGGATTGGCCTTGCCCCTGGTGGCGCGCATGACCTGGCCCACGAAAAAGCTCAAGAGCTTGGTCTTGCCGCCCCGGTAAGCTTCCACCTCGGCGGGGTTGGCCGCAATGACCCCGTCCACCGCCGCCTCCAGCGCGCCTGTGTCGGAAATCTGCCCCAGCCCCTTTTGGCGCACATAGACGTCAGGCATGACGCCGCTCGTGAACAGGTCGCCGAAAATGTCGCCGGCGATCTTGGCGCTGATGAGCCCTTCGTCAATAACGCGCGCCAGCGCCCCCAGGCCCTTGGGGGTCATTTTCCACACATCCGCGCATTTTTCGGGCGCAAGCGGCAGCTCCCGCGCATGGCACTCACGCAAGAGCGGTCCCAGGATCAGGGCCGCCACCTTGCGCGGCTCGGCCTCCGCAGCGGCTGTCTCGAAAAAGTCGGCCAGGCTCCGGTTTTGCACCAGCACTTCCACATCCGCCGCCGGAAGCCCGGTCATGTCCATGAACCGGCGCGCCCGCTCGCGCGGAAGCTCGGGCAGCGCCGCCTTCCAGGCGGCCAGCTCCTCTTCGCTGATGACCACCGGCAAAAGATCGGGATCGGGGAAGTAGCGGTAGTCCTGCGCCTCCTCCTTGCCGCGCATGGCGAGCGTGACGTTTTTCACCGCGTCATACAGGCGCGTCTCCTGCACCACGGTGCCGCCATCCTCAAGAATGTCCTCCTGACGCGCGATCTCGAACTCAATGGCCCGCTGCACGTTGCGGAAGGAGTTCAGGTTCTTGAGCTCGGTGCGCGTGCCCAGTTCCGCCTGACCGCGCGGACGGATGGAGACATTGGCGTCACAGCGGAAGCTTCCTTCTTCCATATTGCCGTCGCTCACGCCAAGATAGGTGACGATGCCGTGCAGCGCCCGCAGATAGGCCACGGCTTCCGCCGCCGAACGCATGTCCGGCTCGGAGACGATCTCCACCAGCGGCGTTCCCGCACGGTTGAGGTCAACGTAACTGGCATTCTCCGCCGGAGCGTGGATATTCTTGCCCGCGTCGTTCTCCATGTGGATGCGCGTGATGCCGATGCGCCGGGCCACGCCGTCGGCCTCCACCTCAAGCCAGCCATGCTCGCAGATGGGGAGTTCAAACTGGGAAATCTGGTATCCGGCGGGCAGGTCCGGATAAAAATAATTCTTCCGGTCAAAGCGCGAGCTGCGGTTGATGGTACAGTTGACGGCCAGGCCCACCGTGGCCGCATAGCGGATGGCGCGCCGGTTCGGCATGGGCAGGGCGCCGGGCATGCCGGCGCAGACCTCGCACACATTGGTATTGGGCGGCTGCCCGAACTTTGTCGGACAGGAACAGAACAGCTTGGAATCCGTGGCAAGCTGGACATGCACTTCAAGGCCGATGACCGCCTCATACGCACCCATGGATCATTCCCCCTCACGGCGCGCCCCGCGGGCGCCCGGCATCAGCGGGGCACCGGCGCGGCGCTCGGGCCGCTCCTCCCCGCCATCTTCGGCATCCAGGGCAAAGCCCCGCACGCGCAATCGCTCAAAAAACCGCGCGCCGCCAAGAAAACGCACTCCGTCCGGCATGCCGGACACCGCCACCTCATCCCCGCCCCGGAGCATCTGCCCTTCCTGACCGTCCACCGTCAGCCACGCCTCGGTGGAAGCCGCGATCCCCAGACGGCAGACGACCCCGCCCGGCAGCACCAACGGCGACGCGGAACCGGGATACGGACAGATGGGCGTCAGGCCCACGGCATCCATGCAGGGATGAAGGATCGGCCCTCCCGCCGAATCGCTGTAGCCCGAACTGCCCATCGGCGTGCAGCAAAGCAGCCCGTCGCAGCGCAGGACGCCCATGTCGCAGCCGTCCAGTGCCACATGGATGCCTGTAAGCCTGGCGAGCGCCCCTCTGCCCACCACCACGTCATTGACAGCAACGCCTTCCGCCAGGGGCCTGCCGGAACGGAAAATCCGCCAGCGCAGGGCAAGGCAGCTGCGGCCTGGCGTTTCCGGCGCGAGCGCGGTGGCCAGACGCTCCCGCCAGTTGCCGGGGTCGGCATTGGTGAGAAAGCCCACGCGCCCGAAATTGATGCCGAAGAGCGGCACGCCGCTGAACGCGAAGCGGCGCGCCACGCCAAGGATGGTGCCATCCCCGCCAAGAATAATGACACACCGTGAGGGCCGGCCCATGTCCGCGAGCGCAGCGGAGGCGCCTTCCGCCCCCGCTTCGCACAGGCGCGCATCAAGCCCCCGGTCCGCAAGCCAGACAAGCACCTCGCGCCCAAGGGCGCGCGCCTCGGCATGGCGCGCCTTGCAGACCACAAGGACATCCGGCGTCTCGATACTGCACATGCGGCTTGATTACGTCATCAGGGGCCCGACCGCAAGCCCGGCCCCGGAGCTGTCCCCCCCGCTCTTGTCAGCGCGCGCGCTTTGGCATACATATGGCCGGTCCGCCGGCGATCCCCGGACTCACCTTCAAACGGAAAAACTGCGATGAGCGATGCCGCACTGGAAATCATCGCCCGGCACGCGGCCGAGGGCGCGCGCCTGCGCGAGGAATTTTTTCGCCTGCACGCCGAGGACCTGCGTCAGGCCGCCATGGAAGCCGCGGCTGCCATCGCGGGTGGCGGCAAGCTGCTTTTCTGCGGCAATGGCGGCAGCGCGGCTGACGCCCAGCACCTCGCGGCCGAATTTGTCAACCGTTTCCTCATGGATCGCCCGGCGCTGCCCGCCATTGCCCTGACGACGGACACCTCCGCCCTGACGGCCATCGGCAACGACATGGGCTACGACGAGGTGTTTTCCCGCCAGGTGGAGGCGCTGGGACGCCCGGGCGACCTGCTGGTGGCCATTTCCACTTCAGGCAACAGCCCCAATGTCGTCCGGGCGCTGGAGGCGGCCGGCAGGGCCGGAGTGTTCACCGTGGGGCTTTCGGGCCACGGCGGCGGCAGGATGCGCGGGCTCTGCCGCATCCTTCTGGCAACGCCTCCGGCGCCCACGCCTCTGGTGCAGGAACTGCACATCGCCGCCGGGCATCTTTTCTGCCAGCTGGCGGACCACTATCTTTTCGAGAACGCGGCGGCGCTGACTTCCCATCTGGAAGCGCGGCGCCGGACAAAGGACTGAGCATGCCCATCTACGAATATGGCTGCGAAAAATGCGGCCGTGACTTCGAGGAACTGGTTTTTGGGGACGAACTCCCGGCCTGCCCGTATTGCGGCGCAACGGAAACGCACAAGCTCATGTCGCGTTGCGCCCGGTGCCGGGGAAACGCCGGCATGTCCGGCGAGGCATCCGCTCCCGCCGCCGGGGGCGGCTGCGCCGGATGTTCCGGGGGCAACTGCGCGAGCTGCGGCCACTGAGCATCCCTGAGGTTTGCAGGGCCGCGCGGCCCGGGGAGCATCCCGCTTTCAGGATATTCCTGTTCCATTTTCCGTAACCACTCAGGCCGGTATGACCTCCGGCGTCGGCGGCATGGCCGCCAGGGCGGCACGCATGCGCAAGCACCTTGTCATCGCCACGCGCGGCAGCAGACTGGCACTCTGGCAGGCGGCACACGTCAAGCATCTGCTTGAAGAGCTCGATCCCGGCCTCGCCATTTCGCTCAATGTCATCAAGACTCGCGGCGATGTCATCCTCGATGTGCCGCTGGCAAAGGTGGGCGGCAAGGGCCTCTTCGTCAAGGAAATCGAGGAGGCCCTGAAGGACGGCCGGGCGGACCTGGCGGTACACAGCATCAAGGACGTACCCATGGAGCTGCCGGAGGGCCTCCTCCTCGGTTGCGTGCCCCCGCGCGAATCCCCCACGGACTGCCTGCTCTCCCGCCGCTACCCCGATCTGGATGCCCTGCCCCGGGGCGCCCATGTGGGCACGAGCAGCCTGCGCCGCCAGGCCCAGCTGCTGGCCTTGCGGCCGGACCTGCGCGTTTCCAGCCTGCGCGGCAATGTGGATACGCGCCTGCGCAAGCTCGAGGAAGGCATATTCGATGCCATCATCCTTGCCACGGCGGGATTGCAGCGTCTGGGCCTGCGCGCGCCCTGCATGCTGCCCCTTGATCCGCAACGCTTCATGCCCGCGGTGGGCCAGGGCGCGCTCGGCATTGAATGCCGGGAGGACGATTATGACCTCCTCGTACTCCTTGCCAGCCTGGAGGACCGGGAGACACGCGTCTGCGTGGATGCCGAACGCGGCTTCCTTGCCGGGCTGAACGGCGGCTGCCAGGTTCCCATCGCCGCGCACGCGCGCCTTGCGGATGAGGAAAATCTCGTTCTGGACGGTCTTGTGGCCGAAGTGGACGGCAGTGTCATCCTGCGCGGCAGCAGAAGCGGCAACGCCATCGACGCCCGACAGATCGGGGAGACGCTGGCCGTCGAGCTTCTGGACGGCGGCGGCAGGGCCATCCTGGAAAAACTTTATCCAAAACTTTAATATTCAACATGGCACATATTGCTCCGCTTCCGGCGTCACGCCTGCACGCCACCTTCGATCCCGCCCGCATCCCCTGGGAGGACAGTTCGGCCATTCCCGCATCACGCCCGGGCATGGGCCGCGCCACCTCCTTTCAGCCGCGGGCCATGCAGGCTCTGGACCTGGCGCTTCAGATCAGGGCCACCGGCTATAACGTCTATCTTTCCGGCGAGGCAGACCTCGGCCGCAGCTACATGCTGCTCAACTATCTTCGCCCACGCGCGCGGCGGAGCGCCACGCCTCCGGACCTCGTCTATGTCCAGAACTTTGCGGACCCTGACAGGCCGCTCCTGCTTTCCCTGCCGCCGGGGCAAGGAAAAAAGTTCAAGGATTGCCTGAAGGAAATGGTGGACGCCATCGGCCGCGAACTGGCGCGCCGCTTTGAAACCTCCGCCTATGTGCGCCAGCGCGCGCGGCTCATGGAACAGTTCCAGAAAGTCCGCATGGGGCTCATCCACAAAATGAATGATGTGGCCGCCCTCAAGGGCTTCAATCTTGACGTGGATGAAAACGGCGCCCTGACGCTCTTTCCGCTGGTCAAGGGCAAGCGCCTGAGCGAGGAAGAATACGGGCGCCTGGACAACGCCCTGCGCCTTGACCTCAAGCGGCGCGGCGACAGCCTTGCCGGAAAGATGGCGGGTTTTCTGCGCCAGATGAACAAGGCCGAGGAATCCTTCCGCGATGATGAGCACGAGCTGGAGCTTCAGGCCATGAATCAGGTGCTGGATGCCCAGCTTGCGCCCGCGCGCGAACGCATGCTCAGGATCTGCCCCACCGAGGCCATGAAAACCTATTTCAGTGGCCTGCGCGAGGACATCCTGCGCAATACCGAGGCATTTTTCCCGCGCGACGCCGCCCCGGGCCAGCCGGAGCCCCACGGCCAGCCCCCCGCCGATGACTGTTTCTACCGTTACGAAGTCAATCTTTTTGTGGACAATGGCGATCTTGCCGGGGCGCCCATTGTGGTGGAGGACAATCCCACGGCGCTCAACCTCCTCGGCTGTGTGGAACGCGAGTCCGAAATGGGCGCCCTTGTCACCGATTTCACCCTTATCCGGGCCGGCAGCCTGCACAAGGCCAATGGGGGCTTTCTCGTCCTGCACATGGAGGACATCCTCCAGCATCCGGGCGCATGGGAGGGATTGCTGCGCGCCCTGCGCGCCAACCAGGCCCGCATCGAGGACGGCGGGGAGGTTCCCGAAACCGCCATGCGCACCAAGGGCATCCTGCCGGAACCCCTCGCGCTCGACCTCAAGGTCGTGCTCATCGGCGGCGAAGAGCTGTACGAGAACCTGCTCATGGCCGATGAGCGCTTTGCCAAGCTTTTCCGCATCAAGGCGCACATGACCGACGTGGCGGACCGCACCGCGCCCAACGTGCGCGCCTACCTCAGGCATATCGCGCGCATCGCCGCGGAGGCGGAACTTCCGCCCTTTGAGCGGGACGCCCTGGCGTGGCTTGTGGACCTGGGCTCGCATCTGTGCGAGGATCAGCGGCGGCTTTCGCTCCGTTTTCCCCTGCTGCGCGAACTGATGATCGAAGCCGCCGCCCTGGCGGAACTGCGCGGCCTGCCGCGCGTGAACGCCGCCACGCTTGAAGACGCCTACGCCGCCCGTACCTACCGCGCCAATCTTGAAGAAGAAATCTTCATGGAGGAATACGACCGCGAGATCATCAAGGTGGAAACCTCGGGCACGGCAGTGGGGCAGGTGAACGGGCTCTCCGTGACCTGGCACGGCAATTACGAATTCGGCCTGCCGCACCGCATCTCCTGCACCGTGGGCGTGGGCCAGGACGGCATCATCGACCTGGAGCGCGAGGCTGACCTTGGCGGCCCCATCCATACCAAGGCCATGATGATCCTCAAGAGCTACCTGACGGATATTTTCGCCCGCACCAAACCGCTCATGCTCTCGGCCTCTCTCTATTTTGAGCAAAGTTACGCGGGCATCGAGGGCGATTCCGCCTCGGGCGCGGAGCTGGCCGCCCTGCTCTCCGCCCTGGCCGATGTGCCCATGCGCCTTGATCTCGCCTTCACCGGCGCGGTGAGCCATTCCGGGCAGATCATGGCCGTGGGGGGCACCACCCGCAAGATCGAGGGGTTTTTCAAGGTCTGCGCGCGTCATGGCCTCACAGGCTCGCAGGGGGTCATCATTCCCCATGACAATGTGGACCATCTCATGCTTTCCCCGGAAGTGCTCGAAGCCGTCGAGGCCGGGCGCTTCGCCATCTACCCCGTGCGGCGCATGGAAGAGGCGCTCACCCTCCTGAGCGGACTCGCGGCGGGCAGGCGGCGCGCCAACGGCCGTTTCACGCCCGGCAGCCTCTACGACCTCGTGGACCGGCGCCTGGAACGCCTTGGCTGTTACGCCCAGAACGCCTTCCGCCGGAACGTCTGCGGGAAGACGCGCGGCAACTGAGCCGGGGCAAGACCTTCCATGAACAGGAACGGAAGCAAGAAAGCCGCCCTCCTCCGTGCCGCCAAGGAACTCTTTGGCGAATACGGCTATGCGGAAACCACCTTCAAAAAGATTTCCGACCGGGCCGGCGTGGCGCTGGGCCTTTTGACGCACCATTACGGCAACAAGGAAAAACTTTTCCTCGCCTCGGGCCTGGATGTGCTGGAGCACTTCCTCGCCCATCTCACAACAGCCGTCAGCGGCGCGTCCACGGGCTATGACGCGGTCATGCGCTTTTGCCGCGCCTATCTCGAATTTTCCGTGGACCCGGACTCCAACTGGCTTGTCCTTGTGCGCTGTTCCCCCTACAGCGACATGAAAACCAAGACAGACCGGGACCTCATGGATTCGCGCTTTGCCAGGATCCATGAACTCCTGGCGGGGCAGCTCGTCCGCGGTGTGGAGGACGGCAGCCTGGTGGCGCTCGATGCCGACGGCACGGCCCAGGTGGTCATTTCGCTGCTGGTGGGCGCCAACCGCACGCGCGTGCTCACGCCGTATGCGCCGCCGACGCTCTATGAAGAAACGCTTGCCTTCGTTTCCCGTTCCATTCAGAATACGCCCTCCCGTGACGGGGACTCACAGGAAATGGCGCCCCGCTGAAACGGGCAATGTCCCGAAGCGCTTTCCGACAGGAAGGCGGTACCGGGAATATCGGCCACAGGAGACGGCATGGATTTTTTCAAGGCGCTCATGCTCACCGACATGGCGGTCAGGATCGCCATCCTCTCCCTTGCGGGAGCGCTGGTGCTCGCCCTTGCCAACCTTGCGGCCCTGGCCCGCAAGCATCGGGGCGGCCGTAACTGATGCTGTTCAACATCTTCATATGGGCGGCCTATATCGCGCTCTTCATCTGGCTTGCGCGCAAGGGGCGCGGCCATGATGCCCTGACTGCGGGCCGGGTCGGCTTCGGCATCCAGGCGTTCGCCTATGTGGCAACCTATATTTCCGCGGTGGCCCTGGTGGGTTTTGGCGGTCTGGCCTACGCCTACGGGCTGCAGATGCTTCTGGTGGCCGCCGGCAACGTCTGGCTCGGGACGTGGATGGTCTACCGCTTTCTGGCATGGCCAACGCGCGTCTGCCAGCGTGCCCTCGGCGCGCGCACGCCCACCCAGCTCATCGCCAAAGGCCATGAAAGCCCGTTGCTCGGCAAGGCGCTGGCCGCGCTGTTCGCCGTTTTTCTCGGCGTCTACGCCTCGGCGGTCATCAAGGGGGCGGCCCTGCTCCTGGCGCAGATACTTCCCGTGCCGGTATGGATACTCATCTGGGCGGTGGCGCTTCTGGTGGGGTTCGCGGTCTTTGTGGGCGGCCTGCGGGGCGTGCTCTATACAGAAGCCATGCAGGGCTTCGTCATGCTTGTGGGCATCTGCATGCTCGTGGGCGCGGTTTTTGTGGCGGTGGGCGGCCCCGCGGCGGGCATTGAAAAGCTCGCGGCGCTTCCGCCCACGGATGCCGTCAACAACGGCTTCGTTGCCCTTTCCGGCGGGGAACAGGGCTGGTTCATCATTTCGCTTGTCATTGTGACGTCCGTTGCCGTGTGGGCGCAACCGCAGATGATCCAGCGCCATTTCGCCCTGGCTTCGTCGCGGCAGGTGGACCGCATCACGCCGCTCGCCATGCTGGTGCTGACCCTGCTCGTGGGGGGCGCCTATTTTGTCGCGTCACTTTCGCGGCTCATCCTGCCGGACGTAAGCTCCCCGGACGAAGTCATGCCCATGCTCGTCAGGATGCTTTTGCCCAATGCCGGGCTCCAGCTCTTTGTCCTGGCCATCGTCTCGGCCTCGCTTTCCACGGCCACGGCCATCTTCCACATCGCGGTCTCAGCCCTGGCGGAAGACCTTCCGGGGCGCAAGGCTTCGCGTGGCGCGTGGCTTGCCGGCATCATCTTTTGCGTCCTCCTCTCAGCCGGCTGCGCCCAGATCAAGGGGCAACTCATCGCCCTGCTCTGCACCACCAGCTGGAGTATCGTGGGGGCCACCGTGCTGGTGCCCTATGTGGCCCTGGTGCGCTTCGGCAAACGCTGCCCCGTGGCCGCCTGGACAAGCTGCGTTGCGGGCTTTTCGGCCTGCATGTTCTGGTATCTCATGGCGCACAGGAGCCTTGGCGTGCTGCCGCTCTTCTGGGAAACGGCGCGCATCATCCCCCCCTTCTTCGCGGGCTTCGCCTTTTCCCTCGCCGGCTGGTTCGCAGGCTGGGGCATCGCCAGAGACCGCCATTCCACCCATCCCTTCCGAAAAGAACTTTTCTAGGCGTTGCCAAATGCCGAAGCGGCGGACTGTTGCCCCCGCGAACATTCAGACGCAAGCTGCCGCGATGAAAAGCCGCCGCCTTTTTTCTCCGGGAAACCGCTTCCTTATCCTCTATCTTTCCTTCCTGAGCGCCTTTGCCCCCATTTCAACGGATATGTACCTGCCGGCGCTGCCTTCCATTGCCCGGACATTCGCCACCACCAATGAACTGGCAAGCGCCACCATCAGCGCCTTCATTCTGCTTTTCGCCGTTTCCATGCTCTTCTGGGGCCCCGTCAGCGACAGATATGGCCGCAAGCCGGTCCTCCTGGCGGGGGCCGCGCTCTACATCGTCTCCAGCATGGCCCTGTGCCTGACGCATTCCATCGAGGTTTTTCTTTTCTGGCGCGGCATTCAGGCCCTGGGCAGCGGCGCGGCCAGCGCCATGTCGCTGGCCATTGTCAAGGATGTGCTGCGCGGCGGCTCCATGGAAAAAGTCGTGGCCGTCATGCAGGCCACGGTCATCATCGCCCCCCTTACCGCCCCTGTGCTGGGCGGCTGGCTCCTGCTTGTGGTCGACTGGCGCGGCATTTTCCTCTGTCTGGCCGTCTGCGGCGCGCTGGCGCTGCTCGGCGCCATCTGCCTGAAGGAGACCAATCCGCGCCGCAACGCGCGTTCCCTGTCGGCAACGTTCAAGCGCATGGGGCATGCCGTTGCCAACAGAAACTTTCTCTTTCCCCTGCTCATTTTTTCGGCGATGTCCATGCCGTTCATGTCCTATCTGGCTGTTTCCGCCTTCATCTTCCAGGAGACATTCCATGTCTCCGCCCAGCACTACAGCCTGTTCTTCGCGCTCAATGCCTTCTGCTCCCTGCTCGGCCCCTTCCTGCATATCGGCGTTTTCCGGCAGTGGAACAGAAACCGCGTCCTGACGGGGCATCTGCTGGTCATATGTCTGGCCGGCATTGGCGTTCTGCTCTGGGGAGCGAACGGCCCATGGGCCTTTGCCCTGCTGTTCGCGCCCATCAGTTTTTGCGGCAGCGCCATGCGCGCCCCCGCGACAGTGCTGATGATGGAGAGCATTCAGGGAGACAACGGCATCGTCGCGTCGCTCATCAACTGCGCCGGCCTGTTGTTTGGCGCCGTTTCCATGCTGCTGGCGAGTCTGCCGTTCTGGCCCGGCGCCATCATGGCCGTGGGCTGCATTTCCGCCGCCATTTCCGGACTATGCCTTGCGGCATGGCTGATCGTCGCGCGGCGGCGGCAAGCTCTCGCCGCATAGCGGTCGGGGCACCTCAAAGCCTGCGATAGGGCCGCTGCCCCATGGCGTACTGGTCGTTGCCCAGACTGTCGATGACCACGATGGCGGGGAAGTCCTCCACCTCCATGGCGGCCAGCGCCTCCGGCCCCAGTTCCGGCCAGGCGAGCACGGTATATTTTTTGATACTGCGGGCTATGAGCGCGCCCGCGCCGCCGACGGCGGCAAGATAGGGCGCCCCATGCGCCACCATGGCGCCGATCACCTGCGGCGAGCGGTAGCCCTTGCCGATCATCCCCTTGAGCCCGGCGTCCAGCAGGCGCGGGGTATAGGCATCCATGCGGCCCGCCGTGGTGGGGCCCGCCGAGCCGATGACCCGCCCCGGCCTGGCCGGGGACGGCCCGACATAATAGACGACCTGCCCGGACAGGTCCACGGGCAGGGGCGCGCCCTCTTCCAGCAGCTCGACCAGGCGTTTATGCGCGGCATCGCGCGCCGCCAGAAGCGCGCCGGAAACGAACACGCGCTCGCCGGCCCGCAGGCTGCGGGCCGTGAGATCATCAAAGGGCGCGCGGATGCGCCGGAACTGTGGACCGGACATGGAGCTCCCCAAAACATTTTTCTGAGGAAAATATCTGCAAGACAGCTATTTTCCTCAGGTTTCGCCGCCGCCATTCCCCCGCGGAGCGGGACAAGCGGCGGAAACGCGTGGTTTTCCGCCGTAGTACGGCGCGGGCGT